>JBGTIU010000020.1:0-29151 GCA_041745515.1 Hyphomicrobiaceae bacterium
ATTGCCGGCGTGCCGGCGAGCAGCGTGGCGGCGAGCGCGGGGTAGGCCGCCAGATCGAGGTTGAGCAGCAGCCCGAGCACCGGCGCCGTCAGCGCCAGCGGAATGCCGGTCGTCAGCCAATGCGCCAGGGCCTTGGCGAGACAAACCATCTCGAGTGGCAAGGACCCCAGGCTGAGCGCGTCGAGCGTGCCGTCCTCGAGATCGGGCTCGAAAAGCTGCGGCAGGGTCAGCAACGCGGCCAGCAGCAATCCGACCCAGAGCACGCCGGGCGCAATGCGGGTCAGCAGTTGCAGATCGGGCCCGAGCCCCAACGGCATCAACGATACGACCACGAGATAAAAGCCCAGCGCGGTGCCGATGGCCGCACCTTCGCGAAATGCAAGCGCGATATCCCGGCGCAGCAGGGTGAGGAACGCGCTCACGCTGCCAGCCCGTTCGTATGGCGAGCGCCGAGCCTAAGCTCCAATGCGGCGCTGATGCCGATGTCGACGTGGGTCGCGGCGACGACAATGCCGCCGCTGTCCAGGTGTGCTGAGACGATGCCGGCAAAGCGCTCGCCGCTCGCGGCATCGAGCGACACGGTGGGCTCGTCGAGCAGCCAGATCGGGCGTTTCGCGATGAGCAGGCGCGCCAAGCCAAGTCGACGGCGCTGGCCCGCCGACAGATAGCCAGCCGGCACGCTGCCCAGATGGACGAGGTCGAGCGCTTCCAGACCAATGGCGACGCTGGCGGCATTGCCGTCGAGATAGCCCGCCCAGAATTTCAGGTTTTCGGCAACCGTCAGTCTACCTTTTACTGCGTCGAGGTGACCTGCGAGATGGCATTGCTGGCCAATCGTCAGTTCCAAATCGCCACCGTCCAGTCGCAGCGTGCCGCGGGCAGGCGGCAGAAGTCCGGCAATCGCCCGCAGCAAGGAGGTCTTGCCTGACCCGTTCGGGCCCTTGAGAAGCAGCGCTTGGCCCGCCGCCACCTTGAAAGAAACGCCCGCGATGACTGTCTGCCCGCCACGCGCGACATGCAGGTCTTCGGCTGTCAGGACGATAGGCATATGGAGGCAGTGATCCTGGTTCGTTCGAAGGGAGCAAGCCCCAAAATGACTCTCGTTCTACCAGTCTGCAGGCTTGCGGATCGTCGTGCCAGGAATTGAATTCGGAAACTGAGATGCAGCCAACATCGCCGATCTCATATGCCTTTGATAGGTCGCTACGTTAGCAAGCGGCTTCGATACCCCGAATTTTCCGGGAGCGACAATGAACACTGGCTTATTCCGCTCAACCGAAACCATTCTTATTGGGGTGACAAGGTCAGTGTCGTTTGAAATTACGACGGCAGCTTCGTAGGCATTCCTCCAAGCATCGTTAAGCAGGTGTGCAGCCAGATTTACGTCCGACCCCTTTTCTTCCATCGTATGGACTTCCGTGTGGATCACATTTGTCGCTGGTATCGGCGCGGGACCTCGACGCCCAGCGTTAATCCGTGCGAAAGTTCCGATAGGAAGCAGGCGCGCGCCACTTCCGAACCTCACGTTGAACGTTCCAGCAGGCAAGGAAACTGGTGGGCTGGCCTCGATGGTGCGATTCGCAATTGGGATGTTCACCGTTGGCCGCTTGATGGTTTTTGAAAGAAAGCTGCCGAAATGAATTTCGACTTCCGGTATGGTACCGAGCGCATTCAAATATATCTGTTGCCGCTTCGGTGACTCCGGATCTATAGCTCCCGAGACTCGCGCAGTAAAATACTTCACTCTCCTGATACTGTGGCCGGCGGGAACAAGTAGTTCCGCCAAAGTCTTCAGATTGATCCATTTGAAATTGGAATTCTTGAGAGCTCCGTAATATAAATTGAACCCGTCAACGTAGACGTTCGTCTCCATCGCGGCCCCCCGATATAAAGCAAAGGCCGCCCCGAAGGACGGCCCTTGAGCCGACAGCACGCTGCCAGCGGGTAGTTGAATTCTATATATGATTCGATGGCGGCGGTGTCAACTTTCGCTTGACAGTGAGCCTTAAAAGAGTCCTCGAATCGGCAAAAATTGCACCAAATTCGGTATGTTACGCACCCTGACTAGGTTCGGCGTGTGGCAAGCGCAGCCGTGCGTGTGGATCATCGTCGGAACCACCACACTTGGTCGCATAACGCGCTATATAGAGAGCACAAGTTTACGCACGCTAGCGCAAAAGCTGAGGGCCGTCTGGCAGTCGTCCGACGCACCTCGTCCCCACCGGCGCTCCGGTGGCGCGGCTCCTGACAGCCAAGGAGATTGCTACCCATGATGACCACGGCCCCGTTATCTCTGGACAGCTTCAAATGCCGCAAGACGCTGAGCGCGGGCGGCAAGGACTACATCTATTTCTCGTTGCCCGACGCCGAAAAGAACGGCCTGCCCGGCATCTCCAAGTTGCCCTTCTCCATGAAGGTGCTGCTGGAAAACCTCCTGCGCCATGAAGATGGACGGAGCGTTACCAAGACTGACATCCAGGCGATGTCGGGCTGGCTCGCCGACAAGGGCAAGTCGGCAAAGGAAATCGGGTTTCGCCCGGCCCGCGTGCTGATGCAGGATTTCACCGGTGTGCCGGCGGTCGTGGATCTGGCGGCCATGCGCGATGGCATGACCATGCTGGGCGGCGACCCGAAGAAGATCAACCCGCTGGTGCCGGTCGACCTCGTCATCGATCACTCGGTCATCGTCGACGAGTTCGGCAGTCCTAAGTCGCTCGGCGACAACGTAGCGCTAGAGTACGCGCGCAACGGCGAGCGCTACAATTTTCTGAAATGGGGCCAGGGTGCGTTCGCCAACTTCCGCGTGGTGCCGCCCGGCACCGGCATCTGCCATCAGGTCAATCTCGAATATCTTTCGCAGACGGTATGGACCACCCGGTACGGCGCTGAAACCTATGCCTATCCCGATACCGTCGTCGGCACCGACAGCCACACGACGATGGTCAATGGCCTGGCCGTACTCGGTTGGGGCGTCGGCGGCATCGAGGCGGAAGCCGCGATGCTGGGCCAGCCCCAGTCGATGCTGATCCCTGAAGTGATCGGCTTCAAGTTGACCGGGCGCCTGACCGAAGGCGTCACCGCGACCGATCTCGTGCTCACGGTAACGCAGATGCTGCGGCGCAAGGGCGTCGTCAACAAGTTCGTCGAATTCTACGGTTCCGGCCTCGACAACATGACACTCGCCGACCGGGCCACGATCGGCAACATGGCCCCCGAATATGGTGCGACCTGCGGCTTCTTCCCCGTCGATGCCGAGACCATCCGTTACCTGACGCTGTCGGGACGCGAGCAATCGCGCATCGCGCTCGTCGAGACCTACGCGAAGGCGCAAGGGCTGTTTCGTGGCGCCGGTGCCGCCGACCCGGTGTTCACCGACACGCTGGAGCTCGATCTGGGCAGCGTCGTGCCGTCGATGGCCGGCCCGAAACGACCAGAGGGTCGGGTTGCCCTGGGCGATGTCAAGACCACGTTCGCGACCGCGCTCGAAGGTGAATACAAGAAGCCCGGCGAAATCAGCAAACGCTTCCAGGTCGAGGCCAAAGACTTCGACCTCGGCCACGGCGACGTCGTCATCGCCGCCATCACCAGTTGCACAAACACTTCGAACCCCAGCGTGTTGATCGCGGCGGGCCTGCTGGCGCGCAATGCCGTCGCCCGCGGCCTGAAATCGAAAGCCTGGGTAAAGACCTCGCTGGCCCCGGGCAGCCAGGTCGTCGCCGCCTATCTCGAAAAGGCCGGCCTGCAAAAGTCGCTCGACGCTATCGGCTTCAACCTCGTCGGCTTCGGCTGCACCACCTGCATCGGCAATTCAGGGCCGCTGGCGCCGGAAATCTCGAAATCGATCAACGACAACGGCATCATCGCAGCGGCCGTGCTGTCGGGCAACCGCAACTTCGAGGGCCGCGTCAGCCCGGATGTTCAAGCGAACTATCTGGCGTCGCCGCCGCTGGTCGTCGCCTATGCCCTCGCCGGCACCGTAAGCAAGGATCTGTCGAACGAGCCGATCGGCACCGGCACGGACGGCAACCCGGTTTATCTGAAGGACATCTGGCCGACCAACCGCGAGATCCAGACGTTCATTGACGATAACATCTCGCGCGAGCTGTTCATGTCGCGCTACGCGGACGTGTTCAAGGGTGACGCCAACTGGCAATCGATCAAGACCCCCTCGAGCCTCACCTATGACTGGGACTCGACCAGCACCTACGTGCAGAACCCGCCTTACTTCGAAGGCATCACCAAGAATCCGGCTCCGATCCACGATCTCGTCGGCGCGCGCATTCTGGCGGTGCTTGGCGACAAGATCACCACGGATCACATCTCGCCGGCGGGAAACATCAAGAAAGAAAGTCCGGCCGGCGACTATCTGCTGGAACGGCAGGTGCGACCGGCCGATTTCAACCAGTACGGCACAAGGCGCGGCAATCACCAGGTGATGATGCGCGGCACGTTCGCCAACATCCGCATCAAGAACTTCATGAACAAGGATGCCATTGGCAGCGTGAAGGAGGGTGGCAACACCATTCACTATCCTTCGGGGCAGATGATGCCGATCTACGATGCAGCCATGAAGTACAAAGCCGAGGGGGTGCCGCTCGTCGTCATCGCCGGTGGCGAATATGGCAACGGCTCGTCGCGCGACTGGGCCGCCAAAGGCACCAACCTCTTGGGCGTCAAGGCCGTGATTGCGCAATCGTTCGAGCGCATCCACCGCTCGAACCTGGTCGGCATGGGCATTGTGCCATTTGTGTTCGAGGACGGTGTGACCTGGCAGTCGCTCGGCCTGACGGGCAAGGAAATTGTGACCATCAAGGGCCTGGCCACCGTCAAGCCGCGCCAGAAGATGGCGGCAGAGATCACATTCGAGGACGGCGTGACCCGGCCGGTGCCGATCGTCTGTCGTATCGATACGCTCGACGAGGTCGAGTATTACCGCAACGGCGGCATTCTGCACTACGTGCTGCGCAATCTGGCGCGGGCTGCTTGAAGTGCGGGAGGTTGGGTCGAACGATCCTGCGAGACCCAACGATCGGCGCCCGACCGGCCGTCGTGTTGTGATTCACCCACTCGTGACTCGCGTGTGAACCAGCAAGCGCGGATAGTGGCGATACGGCCCAATCGGCGGCCTTAAAAAGGCGATGGAACAGACCCCATGACGTTCAAGTCCAAGCTCGGATGGTTTGCTCTGCTGCCGACTATAATGGCGACAGCCGTCATGCCGAACGTGTCGTCTGCTCAGACCGCAAACGCCGCGGTGCCCGTTGCCGTGCTCGAGCTGTTCACCAGTCAGGGCTGCTCGTCATGCCCCGCGGCGGATGCCGTTCTGAAGAATTATACCGGTCGAAAGGACATCATCGCGCTCTCGTTTTCGGTAGACTACTGGGATTATCTCGGCTGGAAGGACACGCTTGGCAGCCCGAAATTTACCAAACGGCAGCGCGCCTATGCGGTCGCACGAGGCGATGGTCAGGTCTACACGCCCCAGCTTGTCGTCAACGGACTGCGCCACGTCGTGGGTTCGATCACACGCGATATCGACGCGGCAATCCAGGCCAGCAGCGCCGAGTTTGCCAAAGTCAGAGTTCCGATGAGCGCATCGCTCAAAGCGGGAATCGTCGCCATTGAAATTGGTGCGTCGCCGTCGCCCCCGCCCGTCGAAGGCACCGTTTGGATTGCGATCGTACAAACTGAAGTCACAATTGCAGTGCGCAGCGGCGAGAATGGTGGCCGGAAATTGACCTATCACAACGTCGTGCGCGATCTGATACCGGCAGGAATGTGGTCAGGTACGGCGGCGACGATCAGGCTGCAGCACGGTACCATATCTCAGGCACCCGCCGAGCAGGTCGTTGTGCTGCTGCAGAAAGGGCTTGGCGGCCCAATCGTCGGCGCGACCCGGCTGGACGGCCCGCGCAGCTGAACCCATACCGCAAACAGCGCGAAAGCCCGGCAAGGGGTACGCCGGGCTTTCGACTGGGACAACAATAGTGCTTTTTGGCGCGGCTCCGGGTAGAGCCGGTCATCCAACATTGCCAACGGCCCGATCCCTCATCCTGACGCCGGGGGGGCTGGGGGGCTGAAATCAACCGGTACCAAGCATCGGAACCAGGCCGAATGGCAACGATGGGCAGAATGCTGCGCGTTTGCGGCGGTTCGTCGGCCGACCTGCGACTCGATTGGGACTAAGCAAGGGTATTTAAGCCGTGCCCCGTCACATTCGTTTCAGACTAAAATGGCCGGCTGACGCGGCAAACATCGCTTGAACGGGCCGCCACTTCGCGCGACACTGGCGCCATCCGGCCAGGGAGGCGCGCATGAGCGAGTCTGATCCGATAGCTTTTCGCCTGCGCAGCATGGCGGTTGAGCCAAGGCTGAGCGGGCATTCTTCGAGTCAGACAACGATGATCGTACGGTTCGACCGCCGCGAACTCGATCAGATCCTGGATCTTTATGGCCGCAGGGTCGCAAGCGGCGAATGGCGTGACTACGCCATCGATTTTGGACGGGACAAGGCCGTGTTTTCGGTATTCCGGCGCGCCAGCGAATGTCCGCTGCACACGATCGAAAAGTGCCCGAGACTTGCGCGCAAGCAGGGCGCCTTCAGCGTGGTGTCGGCCGGTCTGATCCTGAAGCGCGGCCACGAACTGCAGCTCGTGCTCGAGGTTCTCGATAAGCGGGTGCGTCTGCTCCGGCACTAAGTTGCTTCGGTAAAAGTGTAAAGTGGTTTTCCGATAAGAAGCACAACACGCCGACAATCAATCGGGCGCCGTGCCGTCGCCATCCCCGAGCGGGCGCTGCATCAGCACCTGATCGAGCCAACGCCCGTTCTTGTAACCGACGGAGTGCACGGTCCCGCAAAACATGAACCCCGCCGCGCGGTGAAGCCCGATCGATCCGCGCTGGCCGCTGTCGCCGATCACCGCGATCATCTGCCTGAAACCCCGAGCGGTCGCTGTCTCGATCAGGTTCGACAACAACGCTCGGCCAATGCCGCAGCGCTGCGCATCCGGCGCAACGTAGATCGAGTTCTCGACGCTCCAGCGGTAGGCCGGGCGCGGCCGGTAGGCGCCGAGATAGGCGTAGCCGACGACGTCGCCCGCAAGTTCGGCGACCATATAAGGCCAGCCGGCATCGTGGATCGCCTGCATCCGCCGGCCGATCTCGGCCTCATCGGGCGGCTCGAGCTCAAAACTCGCCGTGCCGGCAATCACGGCGGGCCGGTAGATCGCCGTGATCGCCGGCAGGTCGGACGTTACGGCCGGTCGAATCGTCAGCGCCATCGTCCCATCCCGGCAACGGTGTCACGCCGCCCGCTGCATCAGGTTACGGTTGATCAGGGTTTCGGCGATCTGGATCGCGTTGAGCGCCGCGCCCTTGCGCAGATTGTCGGAAACGACCCACATGACAAGACCGTTCTCCACGGTTGCGTCCTCGCGGATGCGGCTGATAAACGTCGCGTCCTCGCCGGCAGCTTCCTTCGGCGTGATGTAGCCGCCGGGCTCGTGCTTATCGATCACCATGCAGCCGGGCGCCTCACGCAGGATGCTGCGCGCTTCCTCGACCGTGATCGGGCTTTCGAATTCGATGTTGAGCGCTTCGGAGTGCGAGACGAACACCGGCACGCGCACACAGGTCGCCACCACTTTGATGCGCGGATCGAGGATCTTCTTGGTTTCCGCCACCATCTTCCATTCCTCTTTGGTGAAGCCGTCTTCCATGAAGGCGTCGCAATGAGGAATGCAGTTGAACGCGATCTCCTTGGGGAACTTCCTGGGGCCGACTTCCTGGCCCGGCACATAGTTGCCCTTGGTCTGCGCCCACAGCTCGTCCATGGCTTCCTTGCCGGCGCCGGACACCGATTGATAAGTCGAGACCACGACACGCTTGATCCGGGCGAAATCGTGCAGCGGCTTCAGTGCCACCACCATCTGGGCTGTCGAGCAGTTCGGATTGGCGATGATATTCTTGCGCTTGTTCTTCTTCATGTAGTCTTCGAGCACGTGGCCATTGACCTCGGGAACCACGAGCGGCACGTCCTGGTCATAGCGCCAGGCGGACGAGTTATCGATGACGATGGCGCCGACAGCGCCGATGCGCGGGCTCCATTCCTTCGACAGCACGCCTCCAGCCGACATCATCACGAAATCGACCTTGGAAAAGTCGAAGCGCTCGAGGTCTTCGCATTTCAGGATGCGGTCGCCAAAGCTAACCTCCTTGCCGACCGAGCGGCGCGAGGCGATCGCGAACACTTCTTTGGCCGGGAATTTCCGCTCGTGGAGGATCGACAGCATGGCGCGGCCCACGTTGCCCGTGGCACCAACGACGGCGATCTTATAGCTCATGGCGCGGCTCTCCGTTGCCCCAGGCCGAAGCGCCGGCGGCGGCCAAGTCACATAGCCTATTCGCGTGAAGAATCAACCTGATCGTATGGGGTTTGGGGGCACTTGAAATCCTTGATCTACCCTTGATGCGTCCTACCGCCTTGCCCGGCGACGACATAGAGGCCGTCGGGGGCCGCGAACACGGACTTCAGCTTCAGCCAGCCTTCGGCCGTGTGGCGCGGAGAAGCGAGGTTGGCTTTCAGGATCTTCAAGAGCCGCAATAGATCGCGCTGGTCCGGCGTCAAACGGCCATCGGCATTCTCAGGTTCGAGTTCGGCGATCATCTGCTCGAACTCGCTTTCGTACGGGCCCTCCGGCATCAGCATCAGCACCGGCCAGTGCCTCTGCAGTTGCTCGTAGGCATTATTAAGCAACTCGATGCCGGCTTCGTCGTGATCGCGAATACTGCTCCGAATGTCCCGGTAGGCCTCTTGGAAATCCGTAGTGACCCGCTCGTCGCGGTCGGCTAGGGAGCGGTTCAACACATCGTTCTTGGCGCGAACCGCCACAAACGCGGATGCGGCCGAAAGCGCTGCGCCGATCGCCGGGCCGGTCGCCATGGCGTAAACTTCCGGCTTGACGGCGATGGCCATCAGCAGGTTGTCGAGATACTGCTGCCGGATTTCTTCGTTGGTCAGGGAGCGCTGCTTCGGCGCCGAGATGCGCGCGGCCGCCAGCCGATCACTAAGCAGGTCCCTCTGCTCATGCAATTGCCCGCCGCCTCGAACGCCTTGGCTGTACCCGCCGATCTGGGCTTGGCTGTAGGCCCCGGACAGCATGAAGCGCGCCTGAATGTTCGACAGCGTCCGCACCAGATCGCTGTGGATATAGAAGTGGGTCATGTCTTTGTCGTTGCGCTCTACTTTCCCAAACGCAGCGCCTGCGTTCAGCACTTTCCGAATCACCCGAGCGTCGCTCGGGCTGGCACTGCCGAGCAAAATCTCGGCGGATAAGCCGCGGACTTCATTCATCGGGTGGAGCGCATCTTGGACGATTTGCGCATTGGTGGGCACGTCACGCAGCAACGCCACGCCGACAGCCTTCTCCAGTTTCGCCAGGTCAACCTTCCCCTCGTCGCCCTCGAACGCCTTCTTGGCGACGACCGACAAGAATTCGAACAGTTCGGAGTGGACAAGAAAGTGCTCGGGTCGGGCAGGGTCGCGTGCGACCGCACCAATGGTTGCGCCTGCGTTAAGCACGCGCATGACTTGCGAGTTGCCCGAACCATCCGTCGGCATCCAAACCTCCTGGGCGTACTTGCCGCTGGAGGTTGGCTGCATTGCCAGAAGTGTTGCATTGGCTGCCTCGAACTTGTCGGGCAGCAATGCGTTCTCGATGATGCCTTCGAGCTGGCTGGCGCTGCGCGCCTTCAGGCTCGGCACATCCGACAACGGCGAGCGAACGGCATTGGCGCCGAACAGCCCGGACATGAAGATAAGCGCGTCGATCGCGATGGCGATCGCAAGCGCCAAATAGGCGAGCCGGTTGCCGTCCTGGAATGCATTCAACGTGACGACGAAACGGTGCGCCTTGTCGTCGCGCGACAGATCGATGTAGTTGATTTTTGACCGTAGCTGGTCTGTGTCCCTCGATGGCAGGCCACTATCGGCGAGACACTTGCGGGCGAATCCGAACAGCGCATCGGTCGACTTGTGCTCGTTGAGCTTGTCGCCGCCGGCACACCCGGCTTCGAACGACTTCATGCCGGCATTGAGCGCGAACACGTTCGCCGCCGATTCAGCCGCCTGCTTGGGATCGCAATCGATGCCGCGCACCTTGTCTTTCGTGGCCGGCGTGCTGACCATCGCGCCGTGCAGCTGCGTGCACAGCTGTTGGATCTGGCTTAGCCGCTCGACGCTCGGCTCCTGGCGGAAATCGGCGCGTGCGCGCTCGAATGCAGGCAACACGCGGGCCGGATCGACCCTTGCGGCGGCGGCCTTCGTATCCGGCTCCTGCGCGACCTGGATGCGCTGCTCCGCGGTCGAGGCTTCACCCTTGAGCTTGGCAATGTCGCCGTCGAGCGTCGACAGCTCGCGTTCGATCTGGGCAATCCTGCTCTCGGTGCCGTCCAGGCGCTTCTTGGCATCCTTGGCGCGCTCTTCCTTGATCTTGGCGGCGTCCTGCATGGAGCCAAGTTCGGTCATGCGCTGCCGGTACACTTGACCCTTGCCGACCTTGCCAGTGCCCTCGACGCCCTTGTCCTCGGCGAGCGCCTCGACTCGCTTGGCATCGACTTCTTTCAGCTTGGCATCGAGCTCGGTCTTGTGCTGGGCATAGTCAGCGGCAAGCTCCGGCCGGCCTGTTTTCAGCCGTGTCAACTCCTCGGTGAGCGATGTCTTGCGCCCCGACAGACCGGCCTGGCCGCTCATGGCGGTGGCAATCCGCTCCTGCTGTTGGGCGACGCCGCTGCGCCGCGCCTCCATCTGCTGGACGAAATAGGCTTCGATCTCGCGTCCGGAGTTCTGCGAGGCCGCAACCATAGCAACCAGGTTCTTCTCGTAGCCGCGCCAGCCGTCGCTGCGGAATAGATCGTCGGTCTGCGTCGAGCGGCGCTCGGTCATGGTGTTGCCGAGGTCGGCAACGATGCCGGCAACCTGGTTCTGGGCGCGCAGTTCGGCCGCCCTGACGCGCTCGTTCTGGGGAAAGATCGCCGAGAACAGGCTATCGAACGAGAAAAATACCGATGTCGCCATGCAGGCGAGGAACATTACCCACAGCACGGCGCTCTTGATCATCACGCGGGTGCTTTGGACATAAGGCAGGGCCAGATCAGTCTTGCGAGTGAGCACAATGATGGCGATGGCGATCAAGCCAAGTGCAAAGTAGATCGCGACATTCGAGAATTTGGCCGCGTCCGTGATCGCCCCGGAAATCGCAATGCCGCCGTAGGACCGCTCGATCGCGTAGAACGTCACGCCCACGAGCATCAGGCCCAGGACCATACCGAGCTTGGAGTCGACCGCGCCGCGCTTGGTGCCGTCAGGTGCGATCTGGCTCATGCCGGTGGCGAAGCTCTCGCCGATCAGCCAGGCGACGATCAGCATCACACCCTGAATGCCGAATGTGATCATGCCGGATAGGACGGGCTCGCCGGTAAAGTTGCGCATGCCGTCCCAGGTCGTGTAGCCGGAGGCGAGCGACAAAACGATACCGGTCGACCCCAGCAGCGCGAGCTGCCAATTGCCAAACAGGGTATCCTCAAGCGACGAGCGGGCGCGCTTGCCGATGCTGCTGCGCGCAAGCAGGACGGCGCCGACAATGCAGACAGCGGCGAAAACCAGCGCCGCGTTGGGGCTTGGCAGGTTTTTCATCAATTCGGACACGACGGCGACACCGCCGTCGGCCACTGCCTTGATGTCCATGCCGCAGTCTCCCTCAGAGCGCGTCATTAACCACGCCCGACCGCCGAAGGTGAGGCAAAAGTTTGACAACAATGGGTGCCGCAGATGAACGCAAGTTCATTTGCGCGATAGACGATTAGATTCGATCCGCAGCCTTGTCCAATGAAGATGCGGTAATTTGAGAGCCAGGCCTAACCTACACTTTCGAAAAGCGCAGCGATGCCGAGACCGCCGATCGCGTTCTGGCAGGCAGCACCCAGACGGGGTCGACCCGTTTCCTTGGACCGAATCATTCGGGTAAACAACCGCACGACACTGATTGTTCCGGCGGCCGCGATGGGATGGCCTCGAACCAACGCGCCGCCATCGCTGTTGAGCACGTTCTCGTCGAAATTGAGCAACCTTACGAACGCCAGTGCCTGCGCCGCCGAGGCCTCGCTCATTTCAACGGCGCCAATGTCTGCGATCCGGCCGCGATCGAGCCGCCCGAGCATCGTCTCGAAGGCCGCGATCAAGGCACGCGCTTCCGCTTCGGGCGAGGCCGCGAGCATGGCGTTGCCTGCCAGGACAAGCCCTGGCGGGCGGCCCAGTTCGGTCCACACCTTGTGCGATACCAGAACCGTGAATGCCGCCGCATCGGCGAGGGAGCTGGTATTGCCCGGCGTCAATGTCCCGTCAGGTGGCACGAACGCCGTCAGCCGAGCCAGATCGTCAGCCGTCGGCGTCGTCATCGATTGGTCCCGGGCGTCCTCCGGATTCGAGCGAATCGCCAAAATCTCGCCGACAAACCGGCGCTTGTCGCGCGCGACCTCGGCTCTCAGATGCGATTTCAATGCGTGCTCATCCTGCGCTTCACGGCTGATGTTGAGCTGCCGCGCCAAAGCCTCGGATGCATCGAATTTATGGGCGTCTCCCGTCGCTTCGCGGGTGGCGGGCTCAACCCCAATAAAGTGAGGCAATTGATTGGGATGCCTGGGTCGGGCGATGCGCCACGGCGCAGTCGAAATGCTTTCCGCGCCGCCAGCGACCAGAACGCCGGCGTCACCCATGGCAATCCGCCGATAGGCGATAAGGATCGCCTCCAGGCCTGAGGCGCATTGACTGTCGATCGTGGTGGCGGCGGCGCGCTCGGATAGGCCCGCCGCCAAGGCGATACCGCGCGCCGGGTTGCCGCCTGCCGTTGAATTGCCAAGCACAAGGCCTTCGACCCGGTCGGCTGCGATGCAAGCGTCATCGAGTGCTGCTGCCAGCACCGGCGCTGACAGCTCCTCGATACGCCGGCTGCGATGCAGGCCGCCGACACGGCCGATCGCGGAACGCCGAGCTGAAATCAAGACAACCGCATGGGTGCTCATGATTGAGCCACTCATCACTCAAAGGTGGCCAAATGCTGATAGTCAATGGGCGGACTTGTGATATTGTTTCATTAATTCGCGAACCGCCAGGCCGTTTGGATCTTAGCGGCGACATCTGGATTTCTTCGGCCCATGGCACAGCTTCACAAATCAGACCTGTTCCCGCGGCCGGAGCACAATCATGGCCCGTGCCTCGACACGGCCGTGGATCGCGCCGAACGGGCATTCGAATCGAAGGGCATGAAGCTGACGACGCTTCGGCGCAAAGTCTTTCGAGAGATTGCTGGATCGCATCATTCGGTCGGCGCCTACGACGTGCTCGATCGCATGGCAAGGAAGGGCGACAGGCTCGCACCGATCTCGGTCTACCGCGCCATCGATGCGCTGCTGGCGGCAGGCGTTGTACATCGGCTTGAAAGCCGCAATGCGTTTTTCGCCTGCCATGCGGCCCATGCCGGGGATCGGCATCAACTGATTCTCGCCTGTGAGACTTGCGGACTGGTGGCGGAAGTCGCGGGAGAAGCGGTGTTTGCCGCGCTCGAGCGCTCCGAGCACGCCGCGTCGTTCGTTGCCCACCGCCGGGTGGTCGAAATGACCGGTTTGTGCCGCAACTGCCAAACTGCGAACGCAGGATCACCGGCCTGATGCCGATGGGCACCGATACAGCGCGGACAGCGCCGCCGCCGCACGGCGGCCACGGTCACAAGGACTGCCACCACGACCATTCTCGGGTCGCATCGCCGATCCCTGCCGACGCGCTGTTGTCGGGCCGCGGGTTGACGTTTGCGCGCGATGGCCGCCGAATTCTCGATGGCATCGATATCGACATTGCGGCCGGTGAAATCGTTACCCTGATCGGGCCGAACGGCGCGGGCAAGACAACGCTGGTGCGCCTGCTGCTCGGTTTGGCGGTGCCCGATCGCGGCTCGGTAGCGCGCCGTCCGGGATTACGGATTGGTTACGCCCCCCAACGCTTCGATGTGGCAACGGCAATCCCGATGACCGTCAGGCGCTTTCTCGGCGGCTGTGCCGGACCATGGTCCACGCGGCCAGTTGAAACCGTCACGGCCGTGCTGGGCGAGGTCGGCGCGAGCCGGGTGCTCGACAGCCAGCTCGCGGCATTGTCGGGGGGCGAACTACAACGGATCGTGCTGGCGCGTGCGCTGCTGCGGGACCCGCAGCTGCTGGTCCTCGACGAGCCGGTGCGGGGCGTCGACTATGCCGGCGAGGCCGAACTCTATACTTTGATCGGCCGGCTGCGTCACGAGCGCGGCCTGGGCGTGCTGCTCGTCAGTCATGATCTGCACGTGGTGATGGCGAGCAGCGACCGCGTGATCTGCATCAACCGGCATGTCTGTTGTTCGGGTGTGCCGGAACTGGTCGCCAGGTCGCCGGAATACGTCAAGCTGTTTGGACCGGAGGCCGCGCGGGCGTTCGCAGTTTACAGCCATCATCACGACCACGCGCACGATCTCGCCGGTAACCCCACCCAGCGACTGGGAAACTGATCGATGGAGCCATTCCTGATCAGGGCGTTGGCCGCCGGGATCGGCCTTGCCATTGTCGCCGCGCCGCTCGGCTGCTTCGTCGTTTGGAACCGCATGGCGTACTTCGGCGAGACCATTGCCCAAGCGAGCCTCATCGGCATCGCGCTTGGCCTGCTGCTGAAACTCGATCTGACCGTGTCCGTGCTTGTCGTTGCGGTTCTGGTGGCCGGACTGCTGCTGTTACTTGGCCGCCAGAAGATACTGCCGCTCGACTCTGTGCTTGGCCTGCTCGCCCACGCCGCGCTCGCCATCGGTGTGATCACGACTTCGCTTGTCAAAGGTCCGTCGGTTGACCTTATGGGCTACCTGTTTGGTGACATCTTCGCGGTCGCCGATCAGGATATCTGGTGGGTGTACATTGGCGGCGCCGCCGTGCTGACGACATTGCTGTGGGTTTGGGGGCCGCTGCTGGCGATGGCCGTGCACGAGGAACTCGCCGGTGCCGAGGGCGTCGATCGCGAACGCACGAAGGCGATCTTCGTGATGCTGCTGGCGGTCACCGTCGCCGTCGCGATGAAGATCATCGGGATACTTCTGGTGATCGCGTTCCTGATCATGCCGGCTGCCGCGGCCAGGCCTTACGCGCGGACACCGGAAGGCATGGCGCTGCTAGCTGCGGGTGTGGCAGTGATCAGCGTCGGTCTTGGCCTGCTGCTGTCGTTCCGCGCCGATATACCGGGCGGACCCGCTATCGTCGTGGTGATGGCCGCTCTGGCCGTCGCGTCAATCGCAGTTCGCAGTACAGGGGTTCGGCGCAGGGATTGAGCGGGTTTTCAACGTCGTGCTTGTGTGCAATGTCTCTCGATGCGATCGGACGCTCCCACCATGACCAACCTTCGTTCAACCCGACGCGCGTCGATCCCGGTTCGTGTCGGTGGGGTTACCATTGGTGGCACAGCGCCGATCGTCGTGCAGTCGATGACCAATACCGACACAGCCGATATCGACAAGACCGTGGCGCAGGTCGCGGAGCTATTCCGTGCCGGATCGGAACTTGTGCGCATCACAGTCGATCGGGACGACGCCGCCAAAGCCGTTCCGCATATCCGTGATCGGCTGGCACGCGCCAACGTAACCGTGCCGCTGATCGGGGATTTCCACTACATCGGACACAAACTTCTGGCCGAGAACCCCGGCTGCGCGGAAGCGTTGGCCAAGTACCGGATCAATCCCGGCAATGTCGGCTTCAAGGCGAAGCGCGACAAACAGTTTTCCGACATCATCGAACTTGCCCTGAAGTACGACAAGCCCGTTCGGATCGGCGTCAACTGGGGTTCGCTCGATCAGGAACTTTTGACCCAACTGATGGACGAGAATGCGAAGTCAGCGGCACCGCGCGAGGCGCGTGCGGTGATGCACGAGGCGATCGTGCAGTCGGGCCTGTTGTCGGCCGAGCGCGCTCAGTCCCTGGGGATGGCGGCAGACCGCATCATCATTTCGGCGAAGGTGTCGGCGGTGCAGGACCTGGTCAGCGTCTACACCATGCTTGGTCGACGCTGCGACTACGCATTGCATCTTGGCCTCACCGAAGCCGGCATGGGCTCGAAAGGTATCGTTGCCTCATCGGCTGCCATGGGCATCGTGCTGCAGGCGGGGGTCGGCGATACGATCCGCGTGTCCCTGACCCCCGAGCCCAACGGCGACCGCACCCGGGAGGTGATCGTCGCGCAGGAATTGCTGCAGGTATTAGGACTGAGGTCCTTCATTCCCATTGTCGCCGCTTGCCCTGGCTGCGGTCGCACCACATCCACGGTTTTTCAGGAGCTGGCGCAACAGATTCAAAGCCATATCCGCGACAGCATGCCGGCCTGGAAGGTCAAGTATCCGGGCGTGGAGGGTCTCAATCTTGCAGTCATGGGCTGCATCGTTAACGGCCCTGGCGAGAGCAAGCACGCTGATGTCGGCATCTCGCTGCCGGGCACCGGAGAGGCGCCGGCAGCACCGGTATTCATCGATGGCGAAAAAGTGATGACGTTGCGGGGGCCGCGCATTGCTGCCGAATTCCAGAAAATAGTCGAAGACTATATCGAGAAGCGCTACGGCCGGCCGCAGTAATACGGGCGTCCTTGCGCGATCAAGCTGCAACCAAATTGATCAGAAGACGGGATTCTCTCGTACTTCCGGCTAACTTGCGCCTAAGATGGCCCGGGCTGTACATCTAGCTCCAAGAACACGATAAATCCGCGCCAAAGCGGTTTCAAGGGAGGAGAGGCAAACGTGAGCGCGACGCTACCGTCTCGGGCAAGCTCGGCTATGCTCGATACCGTTCCTAAACTCCTGTTGCGCAACGCATCGGCTTTTGCTGGCCGCCCGGCGATGCGCGAGAAAGCATACGGCATCTGGCAGTCGTGGACCTGGGCGCAGGCTCTCGACGAGGTGCGTGCGCTGTCGATCGGCCTCTATGTCCTCGGACTCAAACGCGGCGACACCATCGCCATCATCGGCGACAATCGTCCGCGCCTCTACTGGACCTTCGCGGCGGCGCAGGCGCTAGGCGCCATCCCTGTGCCGCTCTATCAGGACTCAGTTGCCGACGAGATGGCGTTCGTGCTGGAACACGCAGAAGTCAGCTTCGCCGCCGTCGAGAACCAGGAGCAGGTCGACAAGGTACAATCGGGACTTGATCGGGCGCCATCCTTGCGCAGCATGATTTATTGCGAACCGCGCGGCCTGAAGAAGTACGACCATTCGCGCCTGCATTCGTTCGAAGACGTGCAGGCCATCGGCAGGGACGAGTTGAAGAAGAACGCTGGCACAAAGGACTGGTGGCTTGCCGAGATTGCCGAGGGAAAAGGCTCCGACATCAGCGTAATGCTTTACACATCGGGCACCACGGGCAAACCGAAGGGCGTGATGCTGTCGCACGCCAACGTCGTGCAGTCGGGCCAGAACGCCAACATCTTCGATAAATTCACCATCGACGATACCATGATCGCGTACCTGCCGATGGCATGGGTCGGCGACCACATCTTTTCCTACGGACAGGCCTTTGCCGGCGGGCTCTGCGTAGCCTGCCCGGAGAGCCCGGAGACGGCGATCGAGGATCGTCGCGAGATCGGCCCTACCTCCTTCTTTGCGCCACCGCGCGTGTTCGAGAACATGCTGACCCAGATCATGGTACGCATGGAAGACGCTGGGCGCGTACAAAAGGCGATGTTCAGGTATTTTCTGGGAGTCGCCAACCGAGCCGGCGAAAAGCGCCTTAATGGAGAAGAGCTTCCGCCGAAGGACCGCGTGCTGTATTGGCTGGGCGATAAATTTGTTTATGCACCGCTGCGCAACCGCATGGGCCTGTCGAACCTGCGGATCGCCTACACGGCCGGCGAAGCCATCGGCCCGGAGTTGTTTTCATTCTTTCGCTCGCTAGGCATCAACCTGAAGCAGCTCTACGGCCAGACCGAAGCCAGTGTGTTCATCACCCTGCAGCCTGACGGCGAGGTGTTTCCCGAGACTGTTGGCAAACCGGGGCCCGGCGTCGAAATCAAGATCGATGACAGCGGCGAGGTTCTGTTCAAGAGCCCGGGCGTGTTTCAGAAATACTACAAAAATGACGACGCCACCGCGGAAACGAAAACTTCCGACGGCTGGGTGCGCACCGGCGACGCGGGCTTCATGGACACTCGCGGTCACCTGTGCATCATCGATCGCGCCAAGGATGTCGGTCGACTGAACAACGGCGCGATTTTTTCGCCGAAGTATCTCGAGAACCGGCTCAAATTCTTCCCCGAGATCAAGGAAGCGGTGGCATTGGGTCACGGCCGCGATTTCGTGACGCTGCTGATCAATATCGATCTCGTGTCGGTCGGCAACTGGGCAGAACGCAACAACGTGATCTACGCCAGCTATCAGGAACTTGCAGCTCACCCCGAGGTCTACAAGACGATCGAGCGCAGGGTGGACGAGTTCAACAGGGCGCTGGCCAAGGAGCCGCGCATGGCGGCCTCCCAGATCAAGCGTTTCCTCGTGCTGCACAAGGAACTCGACGCCGATGACGGCGAACTGACACGCACCCAGAAAGTGCGCCGTTCCTTCGTCGAGGATCGCTACACCCCATTTATAAGGGCGCTCTACGACGGCTCCAAGCGCGCCAGCATCAAGACGGAAGTCACCTTCGAGGACGGCCGCAAGGGAATGCTGGAGGGCGATGTCGCCATCGTCGACATGACGACGTACGATGTCCCCGAGCGCACGCCGATGAAGGAGGCCGCAGAATGAAAGCGGACGTGCGGCAACCGGTTGGCGGCGGCGCAGCCGACGCTATGCCCGGCGAGGTGCTGCTGTCGGTCAAGGACGTATCGCTGTCGTTCGGCGGCGTGAAAGCGATCCGGGGGGTATCGTTCGACATCAAGCGCGGCGAGATCCGCGCGATTATCGGCCCGAACGGCGCCGGCAAGACCTCCATGCTGAACGTGATCAACGGGTTCTATCACCCGCAGGAAGGCACGATCACCTACAAGGGCCAAGCCCGCCAGCAGATGAAGCCCCATATCGCGGCTAGCCAAGGCATTGCCCGCACGTTTCAGAACGTCGCCTTGTTCAAGGGCATGTCGACGCTCGACAACATCATGACAGGCCGTACTCTGAAGATGCGCCGGGGCCTGCTGGCTCAGGCAATGTATTGGGGCGCCGCCCAGCGGGAGGAAATCCGCCACCGCGAGTTTGTCGAGAAGATCATCGATTTCCTCGAGATCGAAGCGATCCGCAAGACGCCGGTCGGCAAGCTGCCCTATGGCCTGCAGAAGCGGGTTGAACTCGGCCGGGCACTCGCCACCGAGCCGGAGCTGTTGCTACTCGACGAGCCGATGGCCGGCATGAACCTCGAGGAGAAGCAGGACATGAGCCGCTTCGTCATCGACATCAACGAGCAGTTCGGCACCACCATGGCGCTGATCGAGCACGACATGGGCGTGGTGATGGACCTGTCGGATCGTGTGGTGGTGCTCGACTACGGCCAGAAGATCGCCGACGGCACGCCGGCGGTCGTGCAGAACGACCAGAGGGTCATCGACGCCTATCTTGGCGTGGCGCATTGAGAGGTTGCCGGTGGTAAGTCTAGGCCAGGTTCTAGAGGTGCTGAGCAGCGGGCTGCTGTCGGGGGTGCTGTACTCGCTGGTTGCACTCGGCTTCGTGCTGATCTTCAAGGCTTCGGGCGTGTTCAACTTCGCCCAGGGTGCGATGGTGCTGGTCGCGGGCTTGGCGCTCGTGCGCTCGCTCGACTTCCTGGTGGCGAAGGGCATTCCGTTCGGCTTCGCCATTCTGATGGCGCTACTGTTCGCCAGCCTGATTATGGCGTTGACGGCGTGGGTGATCGAGCGCTTCGTGCTCGGGCCGCTGGTCAATCAAGACGGCTTGACCCTGTTCATGTCGACGATCGGCGCCACCTTGGTGCTCGAAGGGCTGGCGCAGCTCGTGTTCGGTTCGGACGTCTATCCGCTGCGGCTGTTCCCGACCGACGCCTGGATTCTGCTGGAAAACCTGTTCCCCGGCGGCATCCTGGTCAACAAGCTCGATGTGTGGGGAGCGTTGATCGCGGGCGTGCTGGTGGCGGGTCTCGCCGTGTTCTTCCAGAATACCAAGACCGGCCGCGCGTTGCGCGCGGTTGCCGATGATCATTCGGCGGCGCAGTCGGTCGGCATCCCGATCAGCTGGATCTGGTTCATCGTCTGGCTGGTGGCCGGCCTCGTCGCGCTCGTTGCCGCCACCGTATGGGGAACCAAGCTCGGCGTGCAGTTCTCGATCACATTCCTGGCTTTGAAGGCGCTGCCCGTGCTGATCATCGGCGGCTTCACGTCGATACCGGGCGCCATCATTGGCGGGCTTATCATCGGCGCCGGTGAGAAGCTGGCCGAGGTCTACCTTGGGCCCTACATCGGCGGCGGCATCGAATACTGGTTTGCCTACGTACTGGCTCTGGCCGTGCTGATGTTCCGGCCGCAGGGACTGTTTGGCGAGCGGATTATTGAGCGGGTTTAGAAGCGTGAATGGTGAGTGGTGAGTGGTGAGTAAAATGTCAGTCGATTCAGGTGGCGGCAAGCTGCGGTGTAGGTGTGCCGTCGCCACTCCTTGCCACTCACCATTCACCACTCACCACTCACGCCTGCCCTTCGGAGCCTGACCCATGCTCTACCGCGAAACCGGGCAATTCAAATCGACCTACGCCGCCGATATGGCGATCTTCCCGATCCGGCAGGACCGCATCGGCCTCGCTCTGATTCTCGCGTTCGCCTTTCTCGTCGTGCCGCTGATGGCGGTCCTCAAGATCCCGCCATTCGCCAGCGAGTACATGCTGCGCGCGATCCTGCTGCCGTTCCTGATCCTGGCGCTGGCCGCGATCGGCGTGAATATCCTGATTGGCTACTGCGGGCAGATCTCGCTCGGCTCGGGCGCGTTTATGGCTATCGGTGCCTACTCGGCATACAAGTTCGGCACCGGCATGCCGGAAATCGGGATTCCGGTGCTGCCCCTGCTCCCGAGCATCCTGCTCGGCGGCGTCATGGCGGCGCTGGTCGGCATTTTGTTCGGGATTCCCTCGCTCAGGATCAAGGGACTCTATCTGGCAGTTGCGACGCTGGCCGCGCAGTTCTTCTTCGACTGGGTGTTCCTGCGCGTAAAATGGTTCACCAACTATGCGCCGTCGGGCTCTGTGAGCGCGCCTGAGCTCAACTTCTTCGGTTGGATTGTGCAATCGCCGATCGAGAAATATCTGCTGGCGCTGACGTTCGTGACGGTGTTTGCGCTGATCGCGAAGAACCTCGTGCGTGGCAATATCGGCCGGCAGTGGATGGCAATCCGCGACATGGATATCGCTGCCGAGCTGATGGGCATTCGCCCGCTTTACGCCAAGCTCTCCGCGTTCGCGATTTCGTCCTTCATCGTCGGCATCGCCGGCGCGCTGTGGGCGTTCGTATACCTCGGATCGTGGGAGCCGTTGGCATTTTCGATCGACCGCTCGCTGCAGCTGCTGTTCATGGTGATCATCGGCGGGCTCGGCTCGATTCTCGGCAGTTTCCTCGGCGCCGCCTTCATCCTGATCTTGCCGATCGCGCTGAACATTCTGCCGCATTCGCTCGGCATCCCGATCTCGACCGACACCATCACGCACATGGAGTTCATGATTTTTGGGTCGCTGATCTGCTATCTTCTGATCAAGGAGCCGCACGGGTTTGCCCGTCTGTGGTCTCTTGCCAAGGAGAAAATGAGGCTCTGGCCGTACCCGCATTGAATTTCGCACGGGTTTGGCTCGGGATGCTTCATCGTCAAGGCTGTGTGCCGCAGAGTGGAGCGGCGGCATATGGTCAAACAGTCGAAGCAAGGCTCGCAAGCGCGTTTCCCCGGCGACACCGGGCAAGATCAACCAAAGGAGGAATTGAATGTATCGAAAACTACTTGGCCTGACACTCGCAACGCTCGGCGGCATGGCCGCGGCGGCGCCTGCCATGGCCCAGGCGAACGAGCAGTTCGTGCCGATCCTGTCCTATCGCACCGGCGCCTATGCGGTGAATGGTGCGCCTTATGCCAACGGCGTGGCGGACTATTACTCGCTGGTCAACGAGCGGGACGGAGGCATCAACGGCGTCAAGCTGCTGGTCGAGGAGTGCGAGACCGGTTACGCCACCGACAAGGGCGTCGAGTGCTACGAGCGGCTGAAGGGCAAGGGCCCGACCGGCGCCGCCTTTTTCAACCCGCTGTCGACCGGCATCACCTTCGCGCTGACCGACAAGACGCTGGCCGACAAGATCCCGATCATCACGATGGGATACGGCCGCGCCGACTCGAAGAACGGGTCAGTGTTCGCCTGGAACTTCCCGCTGCTCGGCACCTACTGGTCGGCTGCCGATATCGCGCTCCAGCACATCGCCAAGGAAGTCGGCGGCGAAGCCAACCTCAAGGGCAAGAAGATCTCGCTGGTGTTCCACGACAGTCCCTATGGCAAGGAGCCGATCCCGCATCTCGAGCAGATGTCGAAGAAGCTCGGATTCGAGTTCACTCCGATCCCCGTCACCCATCCCGGCGTCGAGCAGAAGTCACAGTGGCTTTCGATCCGTCAGAACAAACCGGACTACGTGCTGCTGTGGGGCTGGGGCGTCATGAACGGCACCGCGGTCAAGGAAGCCGCCGCTGTTGCGTTCCCGCGCGACAAGATGATCGGCGTCTGGTGGTCGGGCGCCGAGCCGGACGTGACCCCGGCCGGCGATCAGGCGATCGGCTACAAGGCGCTGATGCTGCAGCATGGCGCCGGCGAGTCCGCCGTTCACGCCGACATCAAGAAGCACGTTGGAGCCAAGGGCAAACAGCTTGGCAAGGAAGACTTCGCCCAGGTGCTCTATAATCGCGGCGTGGTCAATGCCATGCTCGGCGTCGAAGGCATCCGCAAGGCGCAGGAGAAGCACGGCAAGAAGCCGTTGACGGGAGAGCAGATTCGCTGGGGTCTTGAGAACCTCGATCTCTCCGAGGCGCGCCTCAAGGAACTCGGCTTCGAAGGCATGATGAAGCCGGTCAAGATCACGTGCGCGGACCATGAGGGCGCACGCACCGGTCGCGTTCAACAGTGGGACGGCAAGGCCTGGAAGGTGATCTCGGACGACTACACGGCGCGTGCCGACCTGACTGATGCGTTGGTCAAGGAAGTCTCCGCCAAGTATGCGGCCGACAAGAAGATCACGCCGCGCGACTGCTCGAAAGAGAGCTGAGTAAATAGCGTGAATGGTGAGGTGGTAAACGGTGAATGGTGAGTGAGTTTTTGGCACTCACCATTTCACCATTTCACCATTTCACCACTCGCGATTTCATCGGAGATCCGCCCGTGAGCGTCGCCATCGCCACCAAGCCCGATACCGCGCCAACCACCGCGCCCGCCAAGCCGTTTCTGTCCGTCAACAACATCGAAGTGATTTACGATCATGTCATCCTGGTGTTGAAGGGTGTTTCGCTGACTGTGCCGAAGGGCGGCATTGTCGCAATCCTCGGGGCCAACGGAGCCGGCAAATCGACCACGCTCAAGTCGATCTCGAACCTGATCCGCGGCGAGCGCGGCGATGTCACCAAAGGCTCCATAGAATTCAACGGCGAGCGCGTCGACAAGCTGTCGCCGAGCGAACTCGTCAAACGCGGCTGTATTCAAGTGATGGAAGGCCGTCACTGCTTCGGCCACCTGACGATCGAGGAAAACCTGCTGACCGGCGCCTTCACGCGCCGCGATGGCCGGGCGGCAATCGCCGAATCGATGGAGAAGGTCTACGCCTACTTTCCGCGCCTGAAGGAACGCCGCGAGGCGCAGGCGGGCTACACGTCGGGCGGCGAGCAGCAGATGTGCGCCATCGGTCGTGCCCTGATGGCGCGGCCTACCCTGGTGCTGCTCGACGAGCCGTCGATGGGCCTTGCCCCGCAAATCGTCGAGCAGATTTTCGGCATCGTCCATGACATCAACCAGAAGGAGGGCGTGAGCTTTCTCCTTGCCGAACAGAATACCAACGTCGCGCTGCGCTTCGCGACCTACGGCTACATTCTGGAAACTGGCCGCGTCGTCATGGACGGCGAAGCCAAGGCGCTGCGCGAGAACGAGGACGTGAAGGAGTTCTATCTCGGTGTCGGCGGCGGCGACCGCAAGAGCTTCCGCGACGGCAAGAGCTACAAGCGGCGCAAGCGTTGGCTGGCGTAAACCAAGAGCTTACGACGCCATGCCAACCCCGTCGTAAAGTTCCGCCAGCGGCAGCTCGGCGCCGATCTCGGGCAAGTTGACCGTCTTCTCAAGCCCCTCAACCGCCTCGAATGCCCACGTCACGCCAGTACGCCGATGCACGGCGACGCGTGGCTGCTCGGTATCGACGATCAGGATCACCTGAATCGCGGGTACGGTCTTGTACTCTTCAAGCTTTCGGAAGCGGTCGAAACCCATGGTCGAGGGCGACAGAACCTCGATCACCACGCGCGGATCGGCGGCCGTCGTGTCGCGCGGGCCGGGGTTGCCGCATTCGACCGTGACATCGGGACGACGGATGCCGCCTGCCGATATGCGGACAGCGATGTCGTCCGTCGTCGGTCGGCAGGGTTTCTTACGCAAACGGTTTGTCAAACTGACAATTGCATTGACGACCGTCCGATCGTGGTTGCTCGAAGCGCCGGTCATCATCTTCAGCGGCAGCACAGGCACCCCGTCGACGAGCTCATAGAGCTTGTCCTGCTGTACTTGCCAATCGAGGAATTCCTCGACGGTCATGCGCTTGGCCTCTGGCTCGCCCACGGGTCGTTTCTCCAATCTACCGTGTTCAGGCTCGCATTCTATCGCAGTTCAATCAAATGTTCGAACCCTTACGGGCTGGCTATGTCCGCCACTGCTCTGTCACGCCACCTCGTCGAACACGCGCTGTAGCTCGACAAGGCAGCGGCCGAACCCCGCCAGCGCTGCCATGCGGCCGGGACCGGGAACTTCATTGCGAACGACGGTTCCGCCGCTCTCGACGATTGCGATCTCGATCATCAGGTTCTCGGTCAGATCGAAGTCCTCGATTGCCACGTCGGGACGGTCACAGTCGTGGCTCGAGAAACCAAGTCCGCGCACTGCCCGCGCACGTGCATGGTAATCGGCGCTCGCGTTGGAGTAGCCCAGCACCGGACGACCAAGCGCCCGCATGAATCCCACCTCGAAAGCAGTACCAGCATCCAACGAGGCCCCACGGAACGGCGTGAGATTGGCGATCAGCGCATCGGCCGACCGCATCAAAGCTTCATTGGCCATGGCGATGCGGCGCGCGGCCTCGTGCTTCGTTAGACCGCTGAGGTCGAGGCTCGCATCGAGCGGGAAGACGCCCTCAAAGCCATGCGCGTCGCAGAGACCTTGCTTGGCCGCGCCGGCGGCCAACGCGTCGGGCAGAAACACTTCCGGGCCAGCCAGATAAACGCGGGGGCGAGACGGTGCTTGTTGCATCGCAGTTGGACCATCAAAGCGGCGCGAACAGAGTATGCTGGCCCGGCACGCCCTTCAACTCGAAGTCGCCGATGTCCTGCGTTCCTATCGGGATCTGCCGCGCGAAGGCTTCCGACATCAATACCGGCCGGTTGAGCCGCCCGTTGAGGCGGGTGATGCGGTTGGCGATGTTGACGTCGCGGCCGATCATCGTGAAGTCGAGCCTCTCCCCGGAGCCAACGTTGCCGTACACGGCCTCGCCATAATGCAGCGCGATGCCTGCCTCCAGGACCGCCGGCAGCGAGCCGAAAGCGTTGGCGCGCTCGATGGCATCCAGGCTCGACGTCGCAGCATCGAGCGCGGCGCGACAGGCACGCAGGCCGTCGCCGTTGCGTTCCTGGAACATCGCGAGAACGCCGTCGCCGATGAACTTCAACACCTCGCCGCCGCGCGCCTCGACCTCGGGCACGACGCAGTCGAAATAGCGGTTGAGCAGGTCGGCGATGTCCTCTTCCGCCAGCGTCATCGAAAGCGTCGTGTAGCCGCGCAGATCGCTGAACAGGATCGCTGACTTGATGCGGGTAACCGTGCCGCGATGCACGTCACCGGCAAGGATGCGGTCGTGCGGGTCGCCGCCGACATAGGTCTGCAGCACCTCGTTCAGGATGCGCTCGCCGGCGCGGATTTCCATTACCGCGCGCAAGGCTGGAAGGATCGCTCTGAACAGATCGAGGTGCGCGCTCAAGAAACCGTCGGCGTGCTTGGTCGCGAACGTCACGCCATTGCGCCGGCGGCCGTTGGAGAATACCAGCGGGATGCAGACATAGTGCGTATAGCCGTGTGTTTTCAGCTCGGGCACAATGCCATAGGCATCGTCAGGCGTTTGCGCCACGTGCAGCTCCACCCAGCGATTGGTGCGATGGGCCTCTGCGAACGGGCTGCGGTCATAACTGCGGTCCGATTGCGGCCCGTAAGGATAGACCCGCTCGATCACCGGCTCGCCAAGCCGCCATTCCCGGCCGACACCGCTGCTGTTGGCATTGAGAAGCTGCACGGCGCTCGTCGCGCGCGCCAACGGCACGCCGGCCGCAACGATTTGCTCGCACAGTTCAGCAAGCGCGTCGCCGAGATCGGGCATGAAAACCGCACGATCCAGCAGCCAATCGCGAATTTCGCCGACGGCGCGTTTAAGTCGATTATTGGTGTCCCTCATCTGCCATCCATATAGTCCGATCGGGTGGCGACGTCAGCGCCGGATGACAGTTTTGTGATATTTTTTTCCTACTCCGCCGCAGCCTGCCGATCGTCCTCCTGCCTGGCCAGGAACCCGCCGCTCTGGCGCGCCCACAGCTCGGCGTAGAGACCGCCGCGTGCCAGCAGTTCGGCATGACTGCCATCCTCGATGACGCGACCCTGGTCCAGGATGACAAGCCGGTCCATGGCAGCGATTGTTGACAGGCGATGGGCGATGGCGATCACCGTCTTGCCCGCCATCAGGTTCTGGAACTGACCTTGGATCGCCGCCTCCACCTCCGAGTCGAGGGCGCTCGTCGCCTCGTCGAGGATCAGGATCGGCGCGTCCTTCAGCAGCACGCGCGATATGGCGATGCGTTGGCGCTGCCCCCCCGACAGCTTGACGCCGCGCTCGCCGACGTGAGCCTGATAGCCGCGGCGGCCCCGCTGATCTTCGAGACCCAGAATGAATTCGTGCGCCTCCGCGCGCTTGGCGGCGGCGATCGCAGCTGCCTCGCCGGCATCGGGGCGACCATAGAGGATGTTGTCGAGCACCGATCGGTGCAGTAGGGACGTATCCTGCGTCACCATGCCAATGCTTGCACGCAAGGTATCCTGACTGACACCGGCAATATCCTGTCCATCGATCAGAATGCGGCCACCCTCGAGGTCGTAGAAGCGCAACAGCAGGTTGACCAGGGTCGATTTGCCCGCGCCCGAGCGGCCGACCAGCCCGACCTTCTCGCCGGGCTTGATCATCAGCGACAGGTTCTCGATGACGCTGCCGCGCAGATCGTCCGTCCTTTGCACCCGGCCATAGCGAAACTGCACACCTTCGAAACGGATTTCGCCCTTCGGCACGGTAAGTTTCACTGCGTCCGGCGCATCCACCACGTCGTGCGGACGCGCAATTGCCATCATGCTTTCCTGCACCACGCCGATGTTGTCGAAGATGCCGGCCAACGTCCACATGAACCAGCCCGACATGTTCATCAGCCGGATGATCAGACCAGTGACGAGCGCGATCGCGCCGAGCGTGACCTGGCCTTTG
This sequence comes from Hyphomicrobiaceae bacterium, assembly GCA_041745515.1. GTDB lineage: Bacteria > Pseudomonadota > Alphaproteobacteria > Rhizobiales > Hyphomicrobiaceae > JAKFWF01. Next base: position 27,812 of record JBGTIU010000020.1, read on the forward strand.
GACCACAGCCAGATGGCAAGCGCCGTCGTGCCGACCAGCACCACGCCGTTCAGCGTCCACAGCGATACTTCCATGATTGTGTTGAGCCGCAACTGGGCCTTGTAGCGCTCCAGGAACTCGGTGAAGGCACCCTTAGCGTAGGCATCCTCGCGCTCGGTGTGTGCGAACAGCTTCACCGTCGCCATGTTGGTGTAGCTGTCGACGATGCGCCCGGTCAGCATCGAGCGCGCCTCGGACATTTCGGCCGAGCGTTTCTCGATGCGCGGCACAAAATAGGCCAGCGCCACGATGTAGCCGCCAAGCCAGATCAGCAACGGCACAGCCAGCCGCCAGTCCGCGGCCAGGAACAGCAGGAACGCGCCGATCCAGTGCACCACGACCCACACCACGACGTCGCAGGTGTTGGCTGCCACATCGCGCACTGCCGGGCCTACTTGGATTACACGGGTCGCAACCCGCCCGGCGAAATCGTTCTGGAAGTAACCCAGACTCTGGCGCAGCACATAGCGGTGCGCGAGCCAGCGCGTGCGGATGTTGACCGGCCCCTGAATCAGCTGCTGCTTGAACAGATCGGCCGCCGCCGACATGAGGGGGCGCAGAATCAGCGCCAGAAACGTCATCAGACTGAGTTCCAAAGCGTGATCGGCAAAGAAGGTTTCCGGCGACTTCGCATCTTTCATCATGTCGACGATGCGCGCTACAAACGCCATCACCGCGACTTCGAGCCCGGCGAGGATCAGCGTCGACGCAGTGAGCAGCGCGAACGCCCACCATACCGGCTTCAGGAAATGCCAGAAGAACGCCACAAGCTTGTCGGGCGGACGGGTGACCGGCACATCGGCGAACGGGTCGATGCGCGTTTCAAACCAGTTGAAGATGCGTTCCAACATCTGAAAAATCCGAGCGATTGCAGATGCGCCGTCGATGAAGCCGCGGTATGGCGGCGGACGGTTGAAGCGGCCGCCTGCCGGGTGCCAGCGTCAAAGCATCATTTGTTCGATGATACAGCGTCGGCTACACAACTAACACGACAAAAGCGTGGCGGCGATTGACGGGCCATCTGAGCGCGACCTGCCCTTTCTTCTCCTCCCCCTTGAAGGCGGAGGAAGACGCGGCTCGGTTTTTTGCTCTTCGCAAAAACCGATCGCCGCGTCAGGTTGGGGGTGAAGGTGTTGCCGCGATCGAAGCTGCCTTCTACCCCCCACCCCGGCCCTCCCCCTCAAGGGGGGAGGGGGAGAAAAAAAGCGGGGGCACGGAGCTGACCAAGGCCGATCGAGGCGAAACGTGATGGACGCGGAAGTCAACATACTGGAAGCGAACAAGGCTGCGGCGCGGGCGTG
>JBGTIU010000021.1:0-14267 GCA_041745515.1 Hyphomicrobiaceae bacterium
GTTCGCGGCGCTGCTCGCGACGCACGGGATCTCCGTCTCCCGGTTCGAATTCCCATACATGAGCGCGCGGCGCGAGGGTGGCAAGCGGCGTCCGCCGCCGAAAGCGGAGAGCCTCGCACAATTCTACGCGACCTTAGTCGAGGAAATTCGCCAGAGGAGGCCGCCGAATGCACGATTGTTCATCGGCGGCAAGTCGATGGGCGGCCGTGTTGCAAGCTTGATCGCCGGGGAGTACCGCGACAACGGCGCAATAGAGGGCCTCGTCTGCCTCGGCTATCCGTTTCACCCGCCGAAAAAGCCAGCCCAGTTGCGCACCGCGCATCTGATGACGCTCACGTGCCCGACTCTGATTGTGCAAGGCACACGCGACCCCTTCGGCTCCCAGAGCGAGGTCGCAGCACTATTGCTGCCGCCCGCCATCCGGCTGCACTGGGCGCCCGACGGCGACCACGATCTTGGGCCACGCAGCAGCTCCGGATTTACGCGTCGTGGCAATCTCGAAGTGGCCGCCGCCGCCGTTGCCACGTTCATGAAGATGTGAGGTGGCGTTACTTGGCAGGCTCAGGCAGCTGTCGCGGCAGTTGCAGTACAGCCAACAAGATCAGCGTCGCCGCCACGGCCAGCAATTTGAACAACGCGTCGAAGCCCCAGCGTTCGTAAACAAACGCAATCAGCGGCAGCGTGGCGGCAAGAACGGTAAAACTCACCACATAGCGGACACCGTAGATGCGCGCCCGTATATCACCCTGCGCCATGCGGCCGATCATGTAGTCATTGATCGGGATCTGCCCGAACGCCGCCAGCATGAAGGCGATCGCGCAAACCAGCGCCGCCGTGTTCGTCAGGCCTGGCATCAAGGCAAAGAACAGCACTTGCAGGCCGGCCGCCGTCATGAACACCGTACGCGGGCCGAGCCGATCGAGAAAATGGCCCACGATCAACTGGCCGATCGAGGCGATGGCGAACACAAGGAACGCCAGCTGGCCTAGCGCCGTCGCCGACAACTGCATGCCGGCGAGCTTCTCTTCGAAGACCTTCGGCAGCGCGAAAGTCGTCGACTGGAATACGATGCTCGAAATTGCAGTCGTCAGAAACACGATGATCGAGATACGCAGCAGCATGGCTTTGGCATCCGGCGTCAACTTCACGGCAGTTGCCGACGCCTTGACGGCGGGTCGCGGGTTCGCAATGGGCTGCCACATCAACATTGCGTAGATGATGCCGACCAGGATCGACACGGCGCCCGGCACGACAAAAGCCATGCGCCAGCCGCCGTGATCGATGAAGTAACCGGTGATCAGTGCCGCGCTGCCGACGCCGAGATTACCCCACACGCCATTGACGGCCAGTCGCATGCCAGTGCCGCGCCACTTCTCGACGACAATGGCCAAGCCGACCGGATGGTAGATGGCTGCGAACACGCCGATGACAAACAAGCCGATGCCGACCTGCAGCGGCGTCGCGGCGAACGAGGTGGCGATCGACGCCAATCCGATGCCGATGAAGAAAACGGTCATCATGCCTTCGCGGCTCCATTTGTCGGCGAGCCAGCCCGCCGGCAACGCGAACACCCCGAACGCGAAAAAACCGGGAGCCGCATATTTCAGGAGATCGGCATACCCAAGTCCCCATTCACGGGACAGGGCGATCGCCGCTACGGTAGCGAAGATCAGCGTGAACAGGTGGTCCAGAAAATGCCCAATGTTCAACAGCAGAAAATGAAGTCGATCCCGCCCCATAGATCCCGCCCTAGAAACATTTTTCGGTTGCGCCGCGTTCCGTGCCACGCTGCAGCGTCAATCGAACCGTGACAACCGACCAGTGCACAAAGCTCCCATGCGGAACACTCATTCGAACAACCTTAGCCGCGCGTTGGCATCACGGTGACGCTGGCGCATGACGCGCGCTTTTGCCAAGATCCAGGCGAGCGAAAACAGAATGCGAATGAGGGTTAGGCCATAGAACATGCGGAAGACGAAGCTGTACCAGACGAACCAAGTTGCCTGTCGATTGAGATAAAGGTGGGTCGCACGCAGATCGAAATGCTGCATGAAGTCGAACAGCCCGCCGCGCAACATCAAGTCGATGGTGAAGAACGACGTGGCAATCGGACCTGCAAGAACGGGCGCCTTGCCATCTGAAAACAACAGATAGCCATCGGCCTGCAGGAGCAGGCAGCTTATCGTAAACAGCACGTAGAACACGATCATCGCAACGCCGAGCCAGCGATAATAGAAGAACGCCTGGCGCAGTGTTTCACGTGAATAGGAATAGTCGACACGGCTGTCGATCTCTTCCTGGCGTTCCTGATGTGTGAAAACAACGTACACTGACATCACGATCATCGCGATGGTCAGGCCGAGGCTGAGCAAGACCGCAAACGACGGACTCATAACCCGGCAGCGAGGGTCGGAATGTCGAGGCACGCAAACCCGTAGTGCCGTATCCAACGCAGGTCGCCGGTGAACATATCGCGCAGGTCGGGAATCCCGTATTTCAGCATTGCGATGCGGTCGAGCCCCATGCCGAAAGCAAATCCCTGGTACTTGTCCGGGTCAAGACCGCAGTTGCGGATCACGTTCGGGTGGACCATGCCCGAGCCCAGGATTTCGAGCCAGCTTCCTGGCTTGCCGATGGCAGCGGCGTCGATATCCACCTCCATGCTGGGCTCGGTGAACGGGAAGTGCGACGCACGAAAACGCATCTTGACATCGTCCACCTCGAAGAACGCCTTGCAGAATTCTTCGAGGCACCACTTCAGATGCCCCATGTGGGTCGTCTCGTCGATGACGAGGCCCTCGATCTGATGGAACATCGGCGTGTGAGTCTGATCGCTGTCGCTCCGGTAGACGCGGCCTGGCGCAATGATCCGGATCGGCGGCTTCTGCGAGAGCATCGTGCGGATCTGCACGGGGCTTGTATGCGTACGCAGCACCATGCGCGAGCCATCGGCCTTCGGCTTCAGGTAGAAGGTGTCGTGATCCTGACGCGAGGGATGTTCGGGCGGGATATTGAGCTTGGTGAAGTTCAGGTCATCGGACTCGATGTCCGGGCCCTCGGCAACCGAGAACCCCATGTCAGCAAAGATCTCGATGATCTCGTCGAACACTTGGCTGACTGGATGGATGCGGCCCTCGGTCAGTGGGCTTGCGCGGACAGGCAGCGAGATATCCGCGCGCTCCGTGGCGAGTTTGTCCGAGAGGGCAGCGTCCATCAGCACGGATTTGCGTTGTTCCAGCGCGCCGCTGACAGCTGTCTTTAAATCGTTGTTGGCAGCGCCTTGCGCTTTGCGCTGGTCCGGGGGCAACGTGGCCAGCAGCGACATTAGACCGGCAATCTCACCCTTCTTGCCGAGCGTCGAAATGCGGATGTCTTCGATCTCGCCGAGGTCGCTTGCGTTAGCAATCTTATCGAGAATTTTCTGCCTTAGATCATCATGATTGTGAATCGTCATGGATTGACCGAACATCTTTCGCGCTCAGGCGCTAAGCCCCTGCTTCGCACCCACCCAAATCGTCATGGTCGCGAAGGCGGCTACCCACGACGGGCCTCGGCAGAAGGTAGTGCTTGAGAAAATGGCATTTGCCGCCCGCTCGCGGAAAACTTGTCGTTGGTGCCTTCGCGAGGCGGCCATGACGATTGTTATGTGATCAAGCCGCTTTCACAGCCGGGGCTGCCGGCGAACCGGCGTGCTTGGCTGCCTGCTCGACCAGCGCCTTGAATCCGTCCGGATCCTTGACCGCAAGATCGGCCAACACTTTGCGATCGATCTCGATGCCCGCCTTGCCGAGACCTTCGATGAAGCGGCCATAGGTCATCCCGAGTTCGCGAACGGCGGCATTGATCCGCTGTATCCAAAGCGCGCGGAACGTGCGCTTCTTGCGCTTGCGGTCGCGCGTTGCGTACTGCATCGATTTCTCGACGGCCTGCTTCGCGATCCGGATCGTATTCTTGCGGCGGCCATAGAAGCCCTTGGCGGCCTTCAGGATTTTCTTGTGTTTGGCGTGGGCGGTTACGCCGCGTTTTACGCGTGCCATGCAAATGCTCCATCAGATGACAATTGGGGTGCGGTCGGGCGTTGTTGGGACGGCCTACCGATGATACGGCATGTACTTCTTGACAATCTTGGCGTCGCTGTCGTTCAGCACCATCGTGCCGCGCGCCTTGCGGATGAATTTCGTCGTCCGCTTGATCATGCCGTGCCGTTTTCCCTGGGCCGCGGCAATGACCTTGCCGGTACCCGTCACCTTGAAGCGCTTTTTGGCGCCGCTCTTGGTCTTCAGCTTGGGCATTTGGTTGCTCCTTTTCGAATACACCGGCGCAAACGTTGAAGAGCCGCCACGGCATGCCCAGCCGGGCGGCTCAAGGCCGCGTATATAGCGGTGTAAAGTTTTTCGCGCAACATGGACGATGTTTCACTGAACAGCTCAGCCGCACTGGCCAAAACACAAAGACTGTCATCCCGGCATCTATTGCCGGGACCCATGGCGCAGCAAACTGAGGCGCCGGAGTTTGCGGCGCCATGGGTCCCGGGGACAAGCGCCGGGAAGACACTGATGGGATTGGGCACGGGAGGAGTGCAGCCAGGGCGATTCAGTTCTTGGTTTGGCACCCAACCCAATCCACGCGTTGCCGGAAACCGTGCCGACCGTAGGGCGGCGCGGTTGTCCGGGATCTTCACCCGTTGCGGTCGGGCAATATCCTGCAACATCCAAACAGGTAAAGGCCCCGGACATTTGCCGCGAAGAGGCGCGGCAAATTCCGGGGAGCCGGGAGGTGGGAGTGGAGAATTGAATTGCCCTGGGAGTGCAGCCCACCGCCCTTAACACATTGTTGACCACTAGGCAGGGACTGTCGATGATCGATCAGCCGATTCGGGACATTGCGCCTTGCCGCAACCTATGCAAACGCCGCATGATGACCTGCAGCGCGTCATCGAGGCCTGGTTCGCCCACCTCGTGCATGAGCGTGGACTGACGGCTGCCACGTGCGAGGCCTATGCGCGTGATCTGACGCAATTCCTGGCGCACTTGAAGCGCGAGCTTGGCGTCGCTCCAAGCCTTGGTGATCTTGAACTAGTCGACGCGCGCACGTTCCGCGGCTTTCTGGCCCGCCGCCGCCACGCCGGCGTTTCGGGCCGCACGCTTGCCGGCACCATGTCGGCGTTGCGCATGTTCTTCCGCTGGCTTGAAGCTCGCGACACATTGAAAAACAGGGCGATATTGACTGTGGCCATGCCAAAGGTGCCGCACTCGGTACCCAAACCGCTGACCGCGGCGGCGGCGGCGACTGTTGTCGATGGAGGCATGGCAGCCGGACACGACTGGATCGCGGCGCGCGACACGGCGGTCCTGCTGTTGCTCTACGGGGCAGGTCTGCGCATTTCGGAGGCACTGGGAATATTGGTGAGGGATGCACCCACACACTTGCGCGACGTGATTCGCATCGTCGGCAAAGGGAACAAGGAGCGCGCTGTGCCGGTGCTACCGATCGCCATCACAGCGATCGCGCACTATCGGGAGTTGTGCCCGTTTCCGCTTGGGCCCGACGATGAGCTGTTTCGTGGCGCCAAGGGCGGGCCGCTATCGCCCCGGTTGGTTCAGCTGACGATGGAGCGTCTGCGGTCCGAGTTGAAACTTCCGGCCACTGCAACGCCGCATGCGTTGCGCCATTCTTTCGCAACGCATTTGCTGTCGGCGGGCGCCGATCTGCGCCAGATCCAGGAGCTTCTTGGCCACGCCTCGCTGTCGACGACGCAGGTCTATACGGAAGTCGACCGCGAGCGGTTGCTCGCCGTGTACGACAAAGCCCATCCGCGTGCGTGATGGCACGGATTGTTTGCACCCATAAGTGGCAATAACTGATAATACCAGCTTGAATTGTAGTATATCTTTGCATCACCAAAAGGAAATTAAGATTTCATTCAGTATTCCGAGGGAGTTACGTGCACCAATCAATTAACATGATCTTGGAGTACTAGTTCACCCAAGAGTCTGGAACCACAGTGCGCATCATCGCAAGGCACCCCATTGGATACCGTCGCTCTTCGGTGCAATGCCGTTGCACCGCCGCCGAGGTGGGTGATAGCGGCTGCGCGAGGCCGTGCTGGCGCGCTATTCAGCGCGATCGTGGCCGAAACCGGCGCGAAGATCACGCGCGACGTGCCGTTCGGACCGCTGCCCCGCCACAAGCTTGACATTTACCGGCCTGGATCGGGGCCGGATAACGGGCCGATCGCTGTTTTCGTCTACGGCGGCAGCTGGCGCGACGGCGAGCGTGCGAGCTACGGGTTTGTCGGTGCGGCGCTGGCGGCGCGCGGCATCACCACCATCATCGCCGACTACCGTCTATACCCGGATGTTCGTTTTCCCTCCTTTGTCGAGGATGCGGCATTGAGCTATCGGTGGACGGCAACCAACATCACGGGAGCCGCCGATGGTTCCCGCCCCATCATCCTGGTCGGCCATTCCGCCGGCGCCCACATCGCCGCACTGCTGGCTTTCGATCGACGCTACCTGGCAGAAGGCAGCTCCAAGGTTCCCCTCCCGGCGGCCTTTGTCGGTCTGGCCGGGCCGTACTCGTTCGACCCGACCACCTGGAACACGACGGCCGCGGTATTTGCCACCGCCAGCAGCGCAGACCAGGCCCGCCCGATCACTTTTGTCGGACCGCTCGCTCCACCTTCGCTCCTGTTGCACGGCCTTGACGATGATACCGTGAAACTATGGAACACTCATCAGCTCGCAGACGCGCTCGCCCGCAGCAATGTGAAGGTGCGCAAACGCCTGCTTCCAGGCGTCGGACACATCGGCCTCGTCACATCGATCGCGTGGCCGTTTCGTTGGCGCGCGCCCGTGCTCGACGAAATCGTATCCTTCGTTGAGAGCTTCCGCCGTTAACCAAGAATGTCAGCGCCGGCTTGCGACGCCAACAGTAGCTTTGCCATACCGACCGCATGTTCAAATTGCGTGCCACTGGACGCACTGCCGTTATGCGCTGGCTGCTGCTGGCTGGTGCGATGTTCGGCAACGTCGCTGGAACAGTCCCGGTCAGCGCCCATCCGCACGTGTGGATCAAGGTGCAAACGGCAGTCATCGTCGACGCCGGGTCGATCGTTGCGCTGCGGCACGCCTGGGCATTCGACCGCGACTACCTCGCCAGCGTCCTCGCCGAATACGATCGCGACCGCAACGGCGTGCTGTCGGCCGACGAAATGGCGCCGCTGCTCGATGCCAGCAGAAAAGCACTGGCTGAGCATGGCTATTTCACGATCGCCAAACACGACGGCGAAACGATTGCCTTGCTGCCGCCGACGGACTTGCGCATGGAGCAGACCGAGCAGGGTATGCTGCTGCAATTCACGATACGCACCGGCAAATCGATTCCGGCGATTGGATCAGTCTTCCGGTTTGAAGTGTACGATCCGACGTTCTATAGCGCATTGACGTTTGTTGCGTCCGAGCCAGTCGTGTTCGACACCGTGGCCGCGGTCGGCTGCAAGGCCACGCTGGCGCTCGATCCGGCGGGCGAGCAGCAGAAAAATATCAAAGCGTTCCAGCGTCAGGTCGGCCGCGTCACGGCGCCGCTCGCCCCGGCCCAGGCGGTTACGGTTGCTTGCCGGAAGTAATGTTCATTTCCAGGATGCAGAAAAGCTATTGCATTGATGTCGTCACGCAGATCGCGGCCGTGCGCGCGGCGCTTGCCCGCGTCGAGCACGCGGTGTTGAAAGACCATGTCGCACATTGCGTCGCTGACGCGATCGCCAGCGGCGATACCAGTAGCCAGCGAGCCAAGATCGCCGAATTGATGGCTGTGCTGACACGCGCGCAGCGTTGAGGCGGCGAGTCAAGCGCGTTCGAAGCGCGGACAATCTGGCCAGAAAATGCGCGCCAGCTCATCGGCGCGGACGGGAGCGCCGGTCGTGCGCATGTTGACCAGCGGCTGCGCGCGGTCAGAAGCAAATCGCGGATGCCTCGCGAGGTAATCCTCAAGACTGTCCGCAACGATCCGGGGCTGGGATAAAATTCGTGTCCCCGCGGGCAGATGGTTGCGGAAGTGCTGCTCAACAAGAGGGAAGTGGGTGCACCCAAGAATGACCCGATCGGGTGCGGCATTCTCGAGTTCGACGGACAATGCCGCAACATCGGCGGCAACGACTCTCTCGAGCCGGGCATCGGACCAGCCGTTCTCGATTGCACCGGCCAGCGTCGCGCAAGTGCGTTGGACGACGCGAACCTTCGGACAGCGCTTGGCGATTTCCTCGGAGTAAACGTTGGAACTGATAGTTCGAGCCGTGCCGAACACGGCGATCGTATCGGTATTGTTCTTCTGCGGGTACTGCGGCGTCGTCACCGCCCAGGGCGTCTGCGTCGCAGCCTCGACCGTCGGCGCCACAATGCCAAGAATCCGCGCCTCAGCCCACGATGTGGCAGGCAGCCATTCGCGCTGCAAGCGCCGCGCCGCGACTGCCGTGGCGGTATTGCAACCAAGCAGCACCAACGAGCAGCCTTGGTCGAACAGATAGTGTAGGCCGGCGCTCGTCAGCGCGACGATCTCTCCGGAAGATTTATTGCCGTAGGGAACGTTGGCCTGGTCGCCGAGGTAGGTGAAGTCGCAGCGCGGAAACCGTGCTGCCAGCGCACGTAGTATCGTGAGCCCACCCAAACCAGAGTCGAATATGCCAATCATACTTCGCCCTCTGCGATTGTGCGTACTGGTTGCAGGCTCTTGGGATGACCTTGCGGGCAAAGGGTGCTTACGCTACTTCCGCAAACGATGAAACTTTATCGCGCCTTTGCAACCGTCGGCGGCCTCACGATGGTGAGCCGAATCCTGGGGTTTGCCAGAGATATACTGATCGCGCGGGTACTGGGCACAGGTGTGGCGGCCGACGCTTTCGTCGTTGCGTTCCAGTTTCCGAACCTGTTCAGGCGCTGGTTCGGCGAAGGTGCTTTCAACGCCGCGTTCGTGCCGCTGTTCACGAAAAAACTGTCCGAGCAAGGTCATTCCCAGGCCCGTCGCTTCGCCGAGGAAGCGCTCGCCGGTCTGTTATTCGTACTGCTGCTGCTGACGGCCATCGCGTTGATCGCCATGCCGTGGCTGATGGTCGCTATTGCACCCGGCTTTGCCGACACTCCGGACAAGTTTGATTTGACGATCCTGATGACGCGCATCACATTTCCCTATCTCACCTGCATGTCGATCGTTGCGCTTCTGTCGGGCATTCTCAACGCATTGGGTCGCTTCACTGCGGCCGCCGCCGCGCCGATCCTGCTCAACGTCGTGCTGATCTTCATCCTATCCGTTGCGGCAATCGCGGGCATTACTTATGGCCCGGACGCTGGTGTGATCATCGCCTGGGGCATCTCGATCGCTGGCGTCGCACAACTACTGCTGCTCGCGATCGCCGCCTATCGCGCCGGTATGGGGTTAGGCTTTCGCCGCCCGCGACTTACGGCTGATGTGCGGCAACTGGTGCTGCTCGGCGTTCCAGGCGTCATTGCGGGTGGCATCACACAGATCAACCTGCTGTTCGGCGGCGTAATCGCGTCGTTTCAGGATGGCGCGAGGGCGTTCCTGTACTTCGCGGACCGCTTGTATCAGTTGCCTTTGGGCGTCATCGGCGTTGCCGTCGGCGTCGTGCTGTTGCCGGATCTCGTGCGGCGCCTGTCTCAAAGCGACGAACAGGCTGCTCTCGACAGTCAAAACCGCAGCTTGGAGTTTGCCTTGCTGCTGACTGTTCCCTGCGCGGTCGGGCTGCTGGTGCTGAGCCATCCCATCATCGCCGTCTTATTCGAGCGTGGCGCTTTCACCTCCACCGACACACCGCCGACTGCGTGGGCGCTGGCGATTTTTGCAGTAGGCCTGCCGGCATTCGTCATTCAGAAGGTGTTCCAGCCGGGTTACTTTGCACGGCAAGACACGACAACACCGATGTACTATGCAGGCGTCAATTTCGCGATCAACGCCGGGCTGTCTGTCTGCCTGTTTTTTGTGTTGAAGCATTATGGCTTCATGCCGCATCTGGGGATCGCAGTCGCGACCGTAGTTGCCGGATGGGTCAACGCCGTCTTGCTATGGCAGGGGCTGACGAAGCGCGGCCACTATCGCGCTGATGCGCGGCTGGCGCGAAATCTGCCGCTGATTGTACTCGCCAGTGCGGCAATGGGGATTGTTCTGTGGGTGCTTGCCGGTCTTGCCGCACCATTTCTCGATCCCCGCCTCAATATCGCGGTCAAGGCCGGCACGTTGGGCCTGCTGATCGGTGCTGGCGGCGGCGTGTTCGCTCTTGTCGTGCACGTTACAGGCGTACTGCGGCTCGGCCAGGTTCGCAAACTGATGTCTAGGACCTGATGGACCGAGCAATGCATTCTCCTCGTCCCGATAAGCGGGCAGGAGATGCCGCGCGCTGTTGTGGCCGCCCAGAGCCGACTACAACCCACGGCCTTCGAGGTCGAGCTTCAATTCATCGACAGTGGATTGCGCGCCCGGCCAGAACGGGTGGACGGACAGCAGTTGTTGATAGGCTTGCAATGCTTGCTGCTTGAACCCAAGCTGGCGGAGGATCCTGCCTGTTCCGTCGAGCGCCTTGAAGTGGTTGGCATCAAGCGCCAGCACGCGGCGTAGGTCGCCGAGTGCACGTTCGTAGTCACCCTCGGTATAGAAAATGTAAGCCCGGCGGTTCCATGCCTCGGTAAAGTCGGGTGCAAGGTCGACGACCGAGCCCAGCAGCGTAAGGGCCAGATCGTTGCGCTTTTGACCAGCTGCGGTAGCCGCACGCTCCATCAACACCGCGATCGTATCGCCGCCGGGCACCAGCCACAGCCGCTCGATCGCCTCCATGAACGGCTTGGCCGTCTCCTCGTCAGCGGCCGTCGCGAGATGCGCGTAAAGGTCGTTGAGCAGTCTAGCGCGGGCGGCCGGAGTCTCCGGGATTAGCTTGCCGAGTTGCGGACGCTTTGCCTGATCGGGGTTGGCCGGTGCGCTCTGGTCTTGGCTGTGCGGCACGGTCACCGGCGGCGACTTGGGGGCATCGGGCCCGACCTGAGCATGCGCCGAGAATTGCGCCAACCCTGCGATCCCGATCGCCAGGCTCACGATGACCGCCGCAAAATTGCAGGTCGAAGGCGGTGATGGATTTTGGAAACGTGTAAGCATTGGGGCAGATTACGAATTCAGCCCCCCGCAGTCAAACAATCCGGTCAGCCCTGGCGGGCCTTGAAGCGGCGCTGAGTTTTATTGATCACGTACAAGCGACCCCGGCGGCGCACCACGCGGTTATCGCGATGACGCCCGCGCAAGGATTTGATCGAGTTCTTCACTTTCATGACACACATATCTTTCAACTGATCCGCGTCGTCGGCGGACATTTTAGCTGTCGTGGTGGGCGCGACAGGGATCGAACCTGTGACCCCTTGGATGTCGACCAAGTGCTCTACCGCTGAGCTACGCGCCCGATAGGCCGGAAATGTCTGAAGCGGAGGCTGGTGTATACTGGCGTCACTCGGTGCTTGCAAGCGGCACTTCGCAGTTTCCGGGCGCGTATTGTCAAGCAGCCAGAAGCCGCTCGACCTCGCGCACCAGGTCTTTCAGATGGAATGGCTTCGAAAGCACGCGCGCATCCTTTGGCGCCGCCTGATCGTTGTTGAGCGTCACGGCGGCGAAGCCGGTAATGAACATAACCTTGAGCGCGGGGTGCAATTCTGTCGCACGGCGGGCGAGCTCGATGCCGTCCATGCGCGGCATGACGATATCGGTCAACAGCAACGTAAAGGGTTCCGCGCGCAACCGATCGTAGGCATCCTGACCGTTGGCGAATGCGATAACCTCGTGCCCCGCCCGCGACAGCGCCCGTTCGAGAAAGCCTCGCATCGAATCGTCATCCTCGGCGAGCAGGATACGCGACGGGACTGCTTGCGGTGGTGAGGAACGTGGGGTGGTGGTCATGGGTGCGGGTCAGTACATCCGAGTACGAGATTGATGGTGCTTTACGTTGCATGGTTTGCCGCCACCAGCCGAATCTGACGTGATTTTGGTAAACGGGTTGTAAAACTGCGAGCAGTGCACCGGTTTTGTTTCCGGTTCAGAATTGTTTCATGGACACGATACGAAGCGCTATGCAGATTGTCGCCTACCGTTATGAGTGAACCTTCATGCCGTTGCGCGAACGCGCCTCCATCTTGGCCGAGCTAACCCCACCCTTTCGCATCATTGCGCCGGTTCGGCAGCGGGCGCCTTTCGTGTTCTGCTCGCCGCATTCGGGCAGCATCTATCCGAAGATGCTGCTGAACTCGTCAAGACTGGACGCGCTTACGCTACGCAAATCCGAAGATGCGTTCGTCGACGAGCTGTTTTCGAGCGTCGCCGGCCTTGGTGCCCCTTTGATCGCGGCTTGTTTTCCTCGCGCCTATCTCGATGTCAACCGCGAACCTTTCGAACTCGATCCGGAATTGTTCGGTACTCCCCTGCCGACGTACGCCAATACACAGTCGATGCGGGTCGCTGGTGGTCTCGGCACCATCGCGCGGATCGTAGCAGACGGCGAAGAAATCTACCCTGCATCCAGCAGGCCCTCGCTCGCTGCCGGCCTCGAGCGCATTGAGTTGTTATACAAGCCGTTTCACGCTGCCCTCGAACAGCTGATCAAGCAAACGCGCGATCAGTTCGGCTTCGCCATTCTGGTCGATTGCCATTCGATGCCGTCGTCGACAATGGCCCGACCCGGCGGCACACGACCCGACATTGTGCTGGGGGATCGGTTTGGCGCCAGTTGCGACATCAAGGTATCGCGTTTGGTCCGTGACACGATTGCCGAACTGGGTCTTCGGGTTCAGCTCAATCGACCGTACGCCGGCGGGTTCATCACGGAACACTATGGGCGACCCTACGAAGGCATGCACGCGCTGCAGATCGAGATCAATCGTGCCCTGTATCTCGAAGAGGCGACAATGACGCCATCGATCGGCTTCACGGCTTTGCAATCGGGGATCGGCGTACTTGCGGCGCGGATGTTCCGCGACCTGCCGCGGGCACTGGCCATGCGCACCGCAGCGGAATGAAAGAAAAGAGGCCGTTCGCGGAACGAACGGCCCAAGTCTAGGGAGGAAACGCCCAAGGAGGGCCGTGGAGGGGGAGGACCCCACCACGTCGCAAAATTAATACTGCGCTGCACAATTGACAACTGCATTTTTTGCAGAGCAGCATAAGCTCAGGTGGGATTGGCTTTTTGGGCGGGCAGAGGTGGCGCGCGAGCAAGATCCTCAGTGAGACACGAAAAAAGGCCGTTCGAGATGAACGGCCCAGGTCTAGGGAGGAAACGCCCAAGGAGGGCTGCGCAAGGCGATCGAAGACCACCAATGCACTTTCGTTGGATGACAGATTCGGCACTCGGCAGCTAGCTGACAATTCGCCACATAATCGTTAATTCCGACAATGTGGGTAAGTCTCAGTTTTCGGCGCGTCACTCCCTCCGCAGTTGCGGGATCATACTGGTTGACCGAATCGTGACACGCAAATCTGCTGCCGAGTTCGCTGCCCTGTTGGCATCCACGCATCAAGCCGCCGATGCGGCCGGACGCGTGATTCTGCCGTATTTTCGACGCCCCCTCAAAGTTGACAACAAGGCTGACCCCGGCAAATTCGACCCCGTGACCGCAGCCGACCGTGCGGCTGAACGGGTCATTGTCAAAGCCTTGAAAGCCGCGTGGCCAAGCCACGGCATGGAGGGCGAGGAGTACGGCGTCAATGCTGGGACTTCGCCTTACCGCTGGATCATCGACCCGATCGACGGCACCCGCGCGTTCATCCTGGGATTGCCACTGTGGGGCACGCTGATCGGTCTGATGCACGGCAATCGACCGCTGCTCGGGCTGATGGACCAGCCGTTCACGCGTGAACGCTTCTGGTCAGGCGCGAGGTCCGCAATGTATCGCGGACCCGATGGCCGCGAACAGCGCATGAAAACGCGCGCCTGTGCTTCGCTTGGCCAGGCGATGTGCTCGACGACGCATCCCGAGATGTTCAAAACTGGAGCAGAGATCGCCGGCTTTGACGCGATCCGATCGCACGTCCGATCGGTCCGCTATGGCGGCGATTGCTATGCCTATTGCCTGCTCGCGGCCGGCCATGTCGACCTGATCATCGAGGCTGGTCTAAAGCCCTACGACATCGCTGCTTTGATCCCGATCATCGAAAAGGCGGGCGGGCGTTGCACCGCCTGGGACGGGGGCACGGCGGCGGGCGGTGGCCGCGTGGTTGCCGCCGGCGAC
>JBGTIU010000022.1:0-12804 GCA_041745515.1 Hyphomicrobiaceae bacterium
TCACGTCGGCCCGATGAGCCCCGCGGTCGCCGTGCGTGCCCTGGTAGATCACGAACGGGCCGGCCGGCACCGTCACCTCGTCGGCACCGAGCAGATAGACAACATCCATGGCAGCATCGAGCATGCCGGCAACATCGCGGCCGCCGCTGCCCGGCACGAATCCCAGATCGAGCCCGGCGACGCGCGACGCTGCCGTATGCAGGATGTTGAAACCGTTCCATCCCTGCTTGACCGCGCCCAGTGCAATTGCGGCCTTGGCCGCGGCGGCCAGAACGGCTGCGCCGTCAGGCCGGGTATAGGCGCCGGGCCCGACGATGAACATTGGGCGCTCCGTTTTTGCCGGCAAATGCTCGTTGAGTTTGCCAAGGCTGTCGAGACCAGCGCCCAGATAGGTGTAAGCGTAGCCGAGGTCCACCTGCTGGCCGATGACACCGAGCAACAGGTTGCCCTGCCGCCAGCGCTTGCGGATGCGCGCGTTGAGTACCGCCGCCTCGATGCGCGGGTTGGTGCCGATCAGAAAAATCGCGTCGGCCTGCTCGATGCCCTCGATCGATGAGTTGAACAGATACGACGCGCGGCCAAGCGCAGGATCGAGTTTCGCGCCGTCCTGCCGGCAGTCAAGGCTGGTCACACCAAGCCGCGTCATCAGATCCTTCAGCGCGAACAGCTCCTCGGCGCCTGCCAGATCGCCCGCAATAGCACCGATCCTGCTCGCCGGAGTGCCTGTCAGCTTCTCCCCGACAACGCGCAGAGCTTCGTCCCACGCCACCGCCACAAGCCTGTCGTTCTTGCGCAGGTATGGCTGATCGAGCCGCTGTGTGCGCAGGCCGTCCGCTACGTGCCGCGACTTGTCCGAGATCCATTCCTCGTTGACGGCATCGTTGTTGCGCGGCAGCACGCGCATGACCTCCCGGCCGCGCACGTCGACGCGGATGCTCGAGCCGACAGCATCCATCGCATCGATTGATTCGGTCTTGGTCATCTCCCATGGCCGCGCATTGTGCGCCCACGGCCGATGCGTCAAGGCGCCGACCGGACACAGATCGACCACATTGGCGCTCATCTCCGACAGCATGCCCTTCTCGAGATAGGTCGTGATCTCCATGTCCTCGCCGCGACCGATTGCGCCGATCTCCTCGACGCCGGCGACCTCGGTCATGAACCGCACGCAACGGGTGCAGTGGATGCACCGGTTCATGAACGTCTTGATCAGCGGCCCCAAATACTTCTCCTCGACCGCGCGCTTGTTCTCGTCAAAGCGCGAGCCGCCCAGCCCAAAAGCCATCGCCTGATCCTGCAAATCGCACTCGCCACCCTGATCGCAGATCGGGCAATCGAGCGGATGGTTGATCAGCAGGAACTCCATCACCCCTTCGCGCGCCTTCTTCACCATCGGCGTCAGCGTGCTGATGATCTTCGGGCTGCCATCCTTGTTCGGCATCAGGTCGTTGACGCCCATGGCGCAGGAGGCAACGGGCTTCGGTACGCCCTGGACTTCGACGAGACACATGCGGCAGTTGCCGGCGATCGACAGGCGCTCGTGGTAGCAGAAGCGCGGGATGTCGACGCCTGCCTGCTCGCAGGCTTGGATCAGCGTGATGCCGTCCTCGACCTCTAGAGCCATGCCGTCAATGATGAGTTGCTTCGGCATTTCTGAAACCTGCGCCCCGATTCCCAACTCAACGTTCGATCGCCGCGCAACAATGTCAGCCCCGGGCGCACGGCGCCAGAGGCTGCACTGCGGCACGATCCCACACTCGCGCACTCCTAATGGGTCGCGGAGCCGCTGCCAAGGTACCGTCGAATGCGTTCTGCCTGTCTGCCCGCTGTCCGGCTGTTCGCGACGATGCGGGGCCAGTAACCAGTCGTCAACCATGACATTCGGCAACAAGTGCACAAACGCGCCACCCGCTTGCCCGACTCCTGCAAATATGCCAGCTTCCGGTTGGTTTCAAACAACGGGAAGGAGGTGATCCAATGTCGAGTGAGATGAGGATGACGCCGGCAAGGCTCAGGTTCATCGAGGCGACACTGGAGCAGCCTCCAGCGTCGCTTTAGACGAACGATAGCGAGCCGCGCGCAGGCCTGAAGGCCAGCGCGACCGGGCTTCGATCTCACGAAGGGCCGCCCCTGCAGGGTGGCCCTTTTCGTTGTCGGGTTTTGCGCATTCTGTAGTGCCCGGTTGCGCACTCCGGCAAGAATAGTGTCGAATGGGCGGCCGCGGATGATGCGCTTGCGGCCGGAGACAATCGACGTGACCGACATTGCCGCCCGCGTCTACAATCACACCTGGAAGATCGATCCGATCGTCCGCTCAGTGATCGATACGGATTTCTATAAGCTCCTGATGGCGCAGACGATTTTTCGGCGTCTGCCGCAGACGCGCGTGACCTTCGCCATCATCAATCGCTCCACGAACGTGCCGCTGGCGCGTCTGATCGACATCGGTGAGTTGCGCGAACAGCTTGACCACATCCGTACCCTGCGCCTGACACGCGGAGAAAGCACATGGCTGCGCGGCAACACATTCTACGGCAAGCGCCAGATGTTCTCGTCCGACTTCATGAGCTGGCTGGAGGAGTTCCGGTTTCCCGACTATCAGCTCGAGCGCCGCGGCGACCAGTACGAACTCGCGTTCGATGCCCCTTGGATCGAATCCACGATGTGGGAGATCCCGGCACTGGCGGTCATCATGGAGTTGCGCTCGCGCGCCGTGCTGCGTGGCATGGGCAAGTTCGAGTTGCAGGTGCTGTACGCGCGCGCCATGACGCGGGTGTGGGAAAAAATAGAACGCTTGCGAAAGCTCGACGCTCTGCGGATTGCCGACTTCGGCACGCGCCGACGGCACGGATTTCTGTGGCAGGACTGGTGTGTGCAGGCCATGCAGGAGGGTTTGGGAAACGCCTTTCTCGGCACCTCGAACTGCCTGATCGCGATGCGCCGCGAGGTCGAGGCCATCGGCACGAATGCGCACGAATTGCCGATGGTCTACGCAGCATTGAGCGCCGACGAAGCGAGTCTGGCCGCCGCGCCCTATCGCGTGCTCGCCGATTGGCAACAAGACTATGAAGGAAACCTGCGCATCATATTGCCCGATACCTACGGGACCGAGCACTTCCTCGCTCACGCGCCGGACTGGCTCGCGAATTGGACGGGTATCCGCATTGACAGCGGCGATCCGATCGCCGGCGGGGAGGCCGCCATCCGCTGGTGGAAATCCCGTGGTCAGGATCCGAGCCAGAAGCTGGCGATTTTCTCCGACGGACTCGACGCCGCTACGATCGAAGCGATCCATCGCCACTTTGCCGGTCGCATCCGCGCCGGCTTCGGCTGGGGCACGCTGTTGACCAACGATTTCCGTGGGCTGTCTCCCGATGGTGAGCTCGATCCGTTCTCGATTGTTTGCAAGGTGGTCGCGGCCAACGGCCATGCCGCGGTCAAGCTATCCGACAACCTCAACAAGGCGGTGGGCCCACGCGCCGAGGTCGAGCGCTACAAGCGCATCTTCGGTCACCACGCGACCGAGGCTGCGCCGGTGCTGGTGTAAAGGCAGGCTTCGGCGGCATTAGTTGTGATGGCCTAAGGCGCAATGTGCGTGTCCGGCAAAAAACTCATTCCTTCGAGCCAATAATTCAGCGATTACCTGATTATCGGCGTCGATGTCGTCGGGAATGCTGCCAAACACTCGGGCGCCTTGCATGGATTCACCAATTGTAGTAACGTGCCTACAATGCCGCAGATTCAGGAGGACGCTGTGCCAATCACGACCATGTCGAGCCGGGAATTCAACCAGGATGCCAGCCGGGCCAAGAAAGCGGCGATCGCCGGCCCGGTCTTCATCACGGCTCGAGGTCAGCCCGCCCACGTCCTGCTGAGCATCGAGGACTATCGGAAACTGACCGATAGCCAGTTGACGGTCGGCGAGGCATTGGCGCAGCACGAAGAGCATGATTTCGAATTCGAACCACCGCGCGTGAGTGGCTTGTATCGTCCGGCTGACCTCACCTGATGTTCGTCCTGGACACCAACGTCATCTCTGAACTCCGCCGGCCGAATAGAGCGCATCCGAACGTCTTGGCGTGGGCAAACGCCACACCAGTGACCAGTACCTTTATTTCGGCAATCACGATTCTGGAAATCGAACTCGGCACACTGCTGATGGAAAGGAAAGACACGGCCCATGCGAAGGTACTGAGAGACTGGATCAACACCCGAGTTTTGCAGCACTTCGATGGCCGCATCCTGGCTGTAGATGCTGTCGTGGCGCAGTGCTGTGCGCGACTGCACGTGCCGGTTCCGCGGGCAGAGCGCGATACGCTCATCGCTGCAACCGCCATCGTGCATGCCATGACTGTCGTTACCCGCAACGTGTCCGATTTCGACGGATGCGGCGTCAAGGTCTTGAACCCGTGGGCCTAATGGTGCGAAAACTTACCTCACTTTGTCCGCCGGGCGCAGCGCGCCGGCTTTCTCGGCAGCTTCGAGGGTTCGGGCAAGTTCCTCGCGCGCCTTCTCCGCCTGCCGCTGGCGATCCCAAAGCGAGGCATAGAGGCCGTCCTTCGCGATCAGCTCGGCATGCGTGCCCTGCTCGACGAGCGCGCCCTTCTCCAGCACCAGGATATTATCCGCGTGCACGATGGTCGACAGGCGGTGCGCGATGACGAGAGTGGTGCGGCCCTTGGATATGCGGTCGAGCGCATCCTGGATTTCCTTCTCGGTATGGCTGTCGAGCGCACTCGTCGCCTCATCGAGCATCAGGATCGGCGGCGCCTTGAGAATTGTGCGCGCGATCGCCACCCGCTGTTTCTCTCCCCCAGAAAGCTTCAGGCCGCGCTCTCCCACCATCGACTGGTAGCCGTCGGGAAGCGAGCGGATGAAGTCGTCGATCTGCGCGAGCTTGGCGGCCGCATAAACGTCCTCGTCGGTCGCATCGGGCCGGCCGTAGCGGATGTTGTAGAGAATGGTGTCGTTGAACAGCACGGTGTCCTGCGGCACGACGCCGATCGCGTTCCGCAGGCTCTTCTGCGTCACGTCCGCGACGTTCTGACCGTCGATCGTCACGGTGCCGCCCGCGATGTCATAGAATCGGAACAGGATGCGGCTGATCGTCGACTTGCCGGCGCCCGACGGGCCGACGATTGCGACCATGCGGCCGGCCGGCACCTCGAAAGACACGTCCTTCAGGATCGGGCGCGCGGCGTCGTAGGCGAACGCCACGTTGTCGAAGCGGATGGTGCCCCCCTTGACCGCGAGCGGCGTCGCCCCAGGCTTGTCCTCGATCTCCGGGTGCTGGCCCAACAGCGTGAACATGGTTTCGAGGTCGACCAGGCCTTGCTTGATTTCGCGGTAGATCATGCCCATGAAATTGAGCGGTATATAGAGCTGGATCAGCATCGCATTGATCATCACGAAATCGCCGATCGTGTGCGTGCCGGCTACGACGCCGCGGGCGGCCAGGATCATGGCGAGCGTCAGGCCGATGGTGAAGATCACCGCCTGACCGCCATTGAGGGCGCCCAGTGACCAGTAGGACTTCATCGACGCGCGCTCATAGCGCGCCATCGAACCGTCGAATCGCTTGGCCTCCAGGTCTTCGTTGCCGAAATACTTGACGGTCTCGAAGTTGAGCAGGCTGTCGACGGCCTTGGTGTTGGCGTCGGTGTCGCTGTCGTTCATTTCGCGGCGAATGCCGATGCGCCATTCGCTGGCGGCGACGGAGAACCAGACATAGGCCGCCACCATGACCATCACGATGACGACGATCAGTCCGCCGAAATAGTACCAGAGCAGCACCGCCAGCAGCATGAGTTCGAGTGCGGTCGGCACCGCGCTCAGTGCGCCCATGCGGATGATCAGCTCGACCGCCTGCGTGCCGCGCTGAATGACGCGGTTGAGCCCGCCGGTGCGACGGTCGATGTGAAAGCGCAGGGACAGCTTGTGCAAATGCCTGAACGTGCGGTTGTTGAGCTGCCGAACCGCGTTCAACGCGACGCGCATGAACAGTACGTCCCGGATCTGCGTGAACAGCGCCATCAGGATGCGCGCGATGCCATAGGCGACAATCAGCATGATGCCGGTGGTGGCTGCCGTTCCCGCTGGTGTTGCAAGCGACGGCACCTGCGTCGTCAGCCAATCGGTCGCCATCTTGTAGATGACGGGCACGGCGACCGTGATCAGCTTGATGACGATCAGCAACAGGAACGCCCAAACCATGCGTTGGCGCAGGTCGGCGCGGCCGGCCGGCCAGATGAACGGTAGAAGCCCGCGCAGCACCGTCATCTGATCAGCCACGGGCTTGACGATCAGATCGCTGTCGGTTCGACCGGCCGGCGCGTCCGCGTCCTGATTATCCAACTGAGTGACGGCCATTCTTCTTGTCCTTGAACTACACTGCCTTGGCACCGCATAGCATACTGCCCGATATAGGGAATGCCCCGCTGCCGTCGCGGCAAACCGCTCGCCTTGGGCGAGGAAACGCCGTAGAGTTTCGCGATTGTTGTCACTCCTCCAGCCGGACTATTGATCGACGCGCATGGCTGCTCGCGATGTCCTCAACCGAGAAGTAACGCCGCAAGTGCTGCTCAAAGCCTATGCGTGCGGTATTTTCCCGATGGCAGAGAGTGCGGACGATCCGCAGCTCTACTGGATAGAACCGGTCAGTCGCGGCTTACTGCCGCTCGACGGCGTCGTCCTGCCCAGGCGCCTGGCCCGCACGCTGCGACGGAGCCCGTACGAGATCCGAATCGATACCGACTTCGACGGTGTGATCGAAGGCTGTGCCGCGTCCAGGCCCGGCCGCCGCAGCACCTGGATCAATGGCCAGATCCGCAGTCTTTACGGTGAGCTTTATGCCACGGGCCACTGCCACACGGTGGAGGTCTGGCACGGGCAAGTGCTGGTCGGCGGGCTCTACGGCGTAGCGCTCGGCGGGGCGTTCTTCGGCGAAAGCATGTTCTCGACCATGCGCGACGCTTCGAAAGTGGCGCTGATGTATTTGTGTGCGCGGCTGATCCATGGCGGATTTGCGTTGCTCGACACGCAGTTCGTGACTGAGCACCTGCGTCAGTTCGGCACGATCGAAGTCGAACGGCCGGAATTCCATGCGGCATTGGAAAAGGCTCTGCCGATCGCCGGCAACTATCTGAGGCTGCGCAAAGATGCGCCAGCCGCGCAGATCGTCGACATCATTGCGCGGGCGAAATCAAGCGCGTGATTTCAGCGACGCGGTCGCCGGCGCTGCTCAACCGGCTCCTCCGTTGCCGGGGATTGGCCGCCTGGTGGCGCTTTTCCATCCTTCGCGGCAGCGACCGGCCGCGCCGGCTGGCCGCAGTCGGTGAGCCACACGTCGAATACAGGATGCTCGACAGCGTTGAGACCGGGGCTTTCGGCAAACATCCACCCGGAGAACAGCCGCTTCACCTGACCATCGAGCTGCGTCTCCTCGACCTCGACGAACGAGGTGGTTTTCGGCGGCTCCGTCGGGGCGCGCGAATAGCAGACCCGCGGCGTGACTTTCAGCGAGCCGAACTTCACCGATTGTCCGAGCGGCACTTCGAGCTTGGAGATCCGCGCCGTTACCTTGTCCAGCGTCGCGAACACGGCGATCTGATTTTCTATGCGCTGCGCATGCGCCAGGCTCGACAGGCTTGCGAGCCCAAGAGCAGCGCCAACGGCAAAGTGCAGACTTTCTTTCGATCGTATCATGTCACTCCGTGAGGAACGCACGCAGCGGTAGGCTGGGACGATGGCTGCATCGAGGCCGATTATTCAACTAGTCCGGTTTCCAAGCCTTATAGTCACCGGTGGCCTTGGGCCGCACCGCCGCATTCAAAATCGAACCCTGCGGCCGCCATGCTTGGGGCGTGCCGGTCATGTTCATGACATGCGGTTTTTGCCAGGATTGTGCGACGTAGGCTTCATCGGTGGGGACTGAATCCACCGTATGATGCAGCCAGCCGTGCCATTCGGGCGGAACTTTCGAGGCATCGGCAAGGTCACTATATATGACCCAGCGGCGCGGCACGCCCAGCGGTCCGACACCTTTCTTCTGGACGAAATAGCGGTTGCCGCCTGCGTCCGCGCCGACCTGCCGGCCGAGACGCAACGTCGTCAATCGGGTACCCCAGGTATTGCCGCCCCACCAGCTGAAAATCTCGGTCAACATGCTCATGCAGGCCGCGCTTCCATTTCAAATTCACAGGCTCTCGCCTAACTCGATTAACACATCGTCGTCCAGAGCGTCGAACTCTGCTGCTCTTATGCCACAGACCCGAGATGCGGAATCGCACTAGCTTTGGTGGTGCAGCGGCCGGGACGTCGTTTTATCCCCAGACCGTGTGGAGCCGACAGCACTGCAGGGGACCCCAATCGATGGGCTTTTCAGCAAAATCGTTCACAGTCGTGGATAACGCTGCAGCGGCTTCACCTACTAGATGTTGTGTGGTTGCAGAGGCGACCCACAAGAACTTGGACGTACGACCCGAATCGCCTAGCGTCTGAGTCGCGACAGACGATGCCCGTGACGAATTCATGGCCGCGGCAGCGTCTGCCTTCGAGTGCCGGTTTCTAAGCGTATCAACAGCACCTTTGCGAAGCCAAGGCCGGGAACGGGTGTTTCCGGCGCGGTGGGTTTGCGTGGCTCGTGTCACATAGTTTGTTGCGTTTTTTCCAGGCCCTGTTGCACCACGGCCGGCTTGTTTTGCGTCGAGTTTTTCCGCGCGTTCCTGCTCATGCGGCTGGCGGCGCGACACAAAACAATCTCGAAGAAACGCGGGGATACGATGAAGATCACAAGGCGCTTCACTGAGGCAGGCAAATCACCTTACGCGACCATTCCGTTTCGAAGCGCCGTGAGCGAAATCAAGAATCCCGACGGCTCAGTCGTGTTCCGTCTCGACGGTTTCATGGTGCCGCAACATTGGAGCCAGGTTGCAGCCGACATACTGGCGCAGAAGTATTTCCGTAAGGCTGGCGTGCCCAAGCACGTGCGTCGATGCGAAGAAACGCAGGTGCCGTCATGGTTGTGGCGATCGATTGCCGACGAACGGGCGCTCGCCGACCTTTCGGCCAAAGAGCGCACCGGCAGCGAAACCGATGCGCGCCAGGTGTTCGATCGCCTGGCTGGCACATGGACCTACTGGGGTTGGAAGGGCGGCTATTTCAGCACCGAGGAGGACGCCCAGGCATTCTTCGACGAGCACCGTTACATGCTCGCCATGCAGTTCGGCGCACCGAACAGTCCGCAATGGTTCAACACCGGGTTGCACTGGGCTTACGGCATCGATGGTCCAGGACAGGGGCACTTCTACGTCGATTATCAGACGGGCCAGCTGACGTCCTCGGCGTCGGCCTACGAGCATCCGCAGCCGCACGCCTGTTTCATCCAGTCCGTGAACGACGATCTGGTCAATGAAAACGGCATCATGGATCTGTGGGTGCGGGAGGCGCGCCTGTTCAAGTACGGCTCGGGCACCGGTACCAACTTCTCGTCGCTGCGCGGCAGTAACGAACGGCTGTCGGGTGGCGGGCGCTCGTCGGGCCTGATGAGCTTCCTGAAGATCGGCGACCGTGCAGCAGGCGCCATCAAATCGGGCGGGACAACACGACGGGCGGCCAAGATGGTCGTCGTCGACATCGATCATCCCGACATCGAGGAATACATCGACTGGAAAGTAAAGGAGGAGCAGAAGGTCGCCGCCCTCGTTACCGGCTCGAAAATCTGCCAGAAGCGTCTCAAGGCGATCATGAAAGCCTGTGTCAATTGCCAGGCCGATGGTGACGATTGCTTCGACCCGGCCAAGAACCCGAAGCTGAAGATCGCCGTGCGCGAGGCCAAGCGCGATCTGGTGCCGGGCAACTACATCCTGCGCGTCATCCAGTTCGCCCGGCAGGGCTTCAAGGACATCGAATTCTCGACCTATGATACCGACTGGGACAGCGAAGCCTACCTGACCGTATCGGGGCAGAACTCGAACAACTCGGTGCGGGTGACCGACGAGTTCCTGTCCGCCGTCGTCGACGACAAGCCGTGGGACCTCACGTATCGCAACAGTGATAAAGTCGCGAAGTCTGTTCGGGCTCGCGACTTGTGGGAGAAGATCGGCCACGCGGCCTGGGCCTCGGCCGACCCCGGCATTCAGTTCCACACCACGATCAACGACTGGCACACCTGTCCGAAGTCGGGGCCGATCCGCGCCTCCAACCCGTGCTCGGAATATATGTTCCTCGACGACACCGCCTGCAATCTGGCGTCGCTCAATTTGATGATGTTCAGGGACAAGGGAATAGGGAATAGGGAGTGGGGAGTAGGAAAGAGCGTGTCTGCGCACGCGTCCAATTCCAATTCCCCCACTCCCCACTCCCCACTGCCTACTCCCCTCTTCGACACCGCCTCCTTCGAGCACTGCTGCCGCCTCTGGACCATCGTACTCGAGATCTCGGTACTGATGGCGCAGTTCCCTTCGAAGCAGATCGCGGAGCTGAGCTACCGTTACCGCACATTGGGACTTGGCTTTGCCAATATCGGCGGCTTGCTGATGGCGTCCGGCATTGCCTACGACTCGAACGAAGGCCGGGCCATCTGCGGCGCGATCTCGGCGATCATGACCGGCGTCTCCTATGCGACGAGCGCCGAGATGGCCAAGGAACTCGGCCCTTTCCCGGGCTACAACGATAACGCCAGCGACATGCTGCGCGTGATCCGCAACCATCGGCGCGCCGCCTACGGCGAAAAATCGGGCTACGAGCGCCTGAGCGTCGCTCCGGTACCGCTCGATGTTGCGTCGTGCAGCGACAAGAGCATCCTGGCCGCGGCCCAGCGCGCCTGGGACCGCGCCATAGAACTCGGCCAGAGCTACGGCTTCCGCAATGCACAGGCCAGCGTGATTGCGCCGACCGGCACCATCGGGCTGGTGATGGACTGCGACACCACCGGCATCGAACCAGACTTCGCACTCGTCAAGTTCAAGAAACTCGCGGGCGGCGGCTACTTCAAGATCATCAACCAGGCGGTGCCGCCGGCCCTGCGTACGCTGGGCTACCGGGAATCCGATATTGCCGAGATGGAGGCTTATGCCGTCGGTCATGCGTCGCTCAAACAGGCTCCTGCCATCAACCAAACGACGCTGCGGGCCAAAGGCTTCACCGATGAGACCCTGGCGAAAATCGAGGGTAGCCTTGCCGCTGCGTTCGACATCAAGTTCGTGTTCAACAAATGGACGCTTGGCGAAGAGTTCCTGACCACGAATCTCAAGGTTCCGGCTGACAAATTGAACGATCCGGCCTTCGACCTGCTGACCCACATCGGCTTCTCGAAGAAAGATATCGAAGCGGCCAACGAGCACGTTTGCGGGGCGATGACGCTCGAAGGCGCGCCGCACATCAAGCCGGCGCATCTGCCGGTGTTCGACTGCGCCAACCCCTGCGGCCGCAAGGGCAGGCGGTATCTTTCGGTCGAAAGTCACATCCACATGATGGCGGCGGCGCAGCCGTTCATTTCCGGCGCGATCTCCAAGACCATCAACATGCCGAACGACGCCACCGTGGAGCACTGCAAGCAATCCTACATGCTGTCATGGAAGCTCGCACTGAAGGCCAATGCGCTCTATCGCGACGGTTCCAAGCTGTCGCAGCCCCTCAACAGCCAGGTGCTCGACGACGACTCCGACGCTGGCGATCAGGCGGCCGAGCAGATGCTCGCCGACAAGCCGATGGCTGCGCGGGCGCACGTCGCAGCTGAGCGCATCATCGAGCGCATCATCGAACGCGAGCGCGAACGGGCCAAGCTGCCGGGCCGCCGCAAGGGCTACACGCAGAAGGCGACCGTCGGCGGACACAAGGTCTATCTGCGCACCGGCGAATATGAAGACGGTCAGCTCGGCGAGATTTTCATCGACATGCACAAGGAGGGCGCCGCCTTCCGCTCGCTGATGAATAACTTTGCGATCGCCATCTCGCTTGGCCTGCAATACGGCGTGCCTCTTGAAGAGTACGTCGAGGCGTTCACGTTCACGCGCTTTGAGCCGGCCGGGCTCGTGCAGGGCAATGAAACGATCAAGAACGCGACCTCGATCCTCGACTACATCTTCCGTGAACTCGCCGTTTCCTACCTCGAGCGCAACGACCTCGCCCACGTCGACCCGAGCGAGATAGTGACCAGCGGCACGGCGCTCGGCTCATCGGACGAGGAACTGGAGGAAGCAGAGGCAATCGCCCCTTCCACCAAATTCGTATCGCGCGGCCTGGTGCGCGGCTCCGTCATCAGCCGGACGCCTAATCGCAACGCAGGCGGCAATATCGGGAGTGGAGTCGCGGCACTGCAGGGTGACATCGGCAGCGCCTTTACCGGCGGGTCGGCCGGCGGCCAGACGGTGATGCACGTCAGGCCGGCGGCGACCGAGCTGTTCGGCAAGAGCGCGCCGGCAGCGCTCGGCAATCTGGCGCTCAAAGTCGCGCCGGCCGCCGACCTGCGCGCTCAGGCCAAACTGCGCGGCTACGAAGGCGAGGACTGTCGCGAATGCGGCAACTTCACCCTCGTGCGCAACGGCACCTGCCTCAAGTGCGACACCTGCGGCGGCACAAGTGGGTGCAGTTGAGGGACGCATTTGGTCGGTGCCTAGGAAGAAGGACGGCGAATGTCTTGTATCGTTCGAACACGCTCTATCTCAACTGCCTTCCCGGCCGAGCCTTCACTGCTCTTGGTACATTGTATTCCAACGCCGGAGCGAGTGCCGGGATTGCATCGCATCGTCAGGACGCGATCCCGCATATGCGTCGCTCCCTGCGGTCGGGCGCGTTCCGGGAAGG
>JBGTIU010000023.1:0-25281 GCA_041745515.1 Hyphomicrobiaceae bacterium
GTGCGATGACGATCCCCAAGCCTTTGAGAAGGTCGGGCTAGAGGCGGTCACACCATGACCTGGTCGATTGTCGCGCGGGATGAGCGAACGGGTCGCGTCGGCATTATCGTTGCGACGCGCTTTCTGGCCGTCGGATCGCGCGTACCGCATATCCGGTCTGGCATCGGTGCAGTTGCAAGTCAGGCCTTGTTCAATCCGTTTTACGGCCCGCAGGCACTGTCCCTGTCGCAAGCGGGCGCATCGGCCGAGGACGCGCTGCGACTGTTGACCAAGGCGGATGAGGGGCGTGACCACCGGCAAGTCCACATGATGGACCGGCAGGGGCGATCTGCCGGATACACTGGCGCCGCGTGCGTCGATTGGGCGGGCCACCAGGTCCACGACGGTTTCTCGGCCGCCGGCAACATGCTGGCCGGCCCGGAAGTGCTCGAATCGACGGTCGACGCCTACAAGGCGAAAGCTGCCCTGCCGTTTGCACGCCGCCTGATCGCGGCCATGCATGCCGGCGAGGCAGCTGGCGGCGACAAGCGCGGCAAACAGTCCGCGGCGCTGCTGATCCATGACGAGCAGGACTACTCGATGCTGGACCTGCGCATCGACGATCATGTCGACCCGCTGGCCGAGCTTGCTCGTCTCGAATCGGTGGCGCGCGAGCGATGGGTGCATTTCCGGCGCGCGCTCGCAACGCGTGACAACCCGTCGGGACTGGTCGACAGGACGGATCTCGACGCCTTGATCACGCAATCGATTGCCAGTGGCTACGAATGAGATCCGAACCTTCGGCGACCGACCCATTGTTGCGGATCGACGATCTGAACGTCACGTTCGAAGGCGATCGAGGCCATCGTACCGAAGCCGTCAGCGGCATTTCGTTCGAGTTGGGTCGCGGGGAAACCGTCGGTGTCGTCGGCGAAAGCGGCTGCGGCAAGAGCGTGACCGCGCTGTCGTTGATGCGGTTGCTGCCTGCCGACACTGCTCAGGTCAAAGGAACTGTGACCTTCGAAGGCCGCGATCTCCTGACGCTGGCCGAGCGCGATATGCGAGGCGTGCGCGGCAATCGGATCGCAATGATTTTTCAGGAACCTATGACTTCACTCAATCCTTCCTACACCGTGGGCGATCAGATCGGCGAAACATTGCAACGCCATCGCGGTTTGACTTCGGGCCAGGCACGCTCTGAGGTCTTGCGGTTACTCAAGCGGGTTCGGATTCCATCTCCTGAGACCAGGGTCGATGCCTACCCGCATAAGCTGTCGGGCGGTATGCGGCAGAGGGTGATGATTGCTATGGCGCTTGCCTGCGAGCCAGTTCTGTTGATCGCGGATGAACCGACGACGGCCCTCGATGTCACCATCCAGGCGCAGGTTCTGGATCTGCTACGGGCCTTGAGCTTGGAGACCGGGACGTCGATCCTGCTTATCACGCATGACTTGGGCGTCGTCGCTGAGATGTGCGCGCGTGTCATTGTCATGTACGCAGGGCAGGTTGCCGAACAGGCCACAGTCGGCGACTTGTTTGCGAGGCCGCAGCATCCTTATACGGTCGGTCTGTTGGGAGCGGTCCCACGAGGTGGCCCGGATGCCAAGACTGGCCCGTCGCGGCTTGTGTCAATTCGCGGCCAGGTGCCGGCATTGACCGGCACCTTCGAGGGCTGCCGCTTTGCCGAGCGCTGTCCCTTCGTCGATGACAAATGCCGCCGGGAGATCCCACCGTTAAGGAAAGTCGGCAGCGGCCACTGGTCGCGCTGCTGGAAAGCGCCGTTGGAAGGGTTGGTCGCATGAGCGAGCCGCTCCTCGAGGTGATGGGGCTGGTCAAGCATTTCGTCGCCAAGCGAACGCTGCTTGGCACGCCCTCCAGCTTCGTGAAGGCTGTCGACGGTCTGTCGTTTTTCTTGAACGCAGGCGAAACCCTCGCACTCGTGGGCGAGTCTGGCTGTGGAAAATCAACGGTTGGTCGTTTGGTTTTGCGCTTGATCGAACCGACAGCAGGCAGCGTTGTCTTCGATGGTGAACATCTGGGCGGGCTCGATGCAGCGGCGTTGCGCCGGTTCAGAGCAAGCGCACAACTGATTTTCCAAGACCCTTACGCGTCGCTCAATCCTCAGCTGACCGTGGCCGCGACGCTCGCCGAGCCCCTACAACTGCACACTGACCTATCCGCCGCCGACCGGCACGACCGGGTTTGCGAACTGTTGCAGACGGTTGGCCTCAAAGGCGAGCATGCGCAGCGCTACCCGCACGAGTTTTCGGGCGGTCAGCGGCAACGCATCGCCATTGCTCGTGCGCTGGCGCCAGGTCCTCGGCTGATTGTTTGCGATGAAGCGGTGTCGGCACTTGATGTGTCGATCCGCGCGCAAGTGCTCAATCTGCTTCAGGATCTGCAGCAGAAGTTCGGCCTTGCCTACCTGTTCATCAGTCATGATCTGTCGGTCGTTCGACACATCGCACGCCGGGTCGCGGTCATGTATCTGGGGCGAATTGTGGAAATGTCGACGGCGCCGGAACTGTTCTCGAACCCGCGACACCCGTATTCTCAGGCACTACTGTCTGCGATCCCGATAGCCCAGCCCCACGCGGTGCGGACGCGCCGTTTGTTGCCGGGCGATCCGCCAAGCCCGATCGATCCACCAACCGGCTGCCATCTGTCTCCCCGTTGCCCCCATGTACGAGAGCTGTGCCGGATCGATGCCCCGCCGCTGGACACTGATCCTTTCGGGCATTCGACCGCGTGCCATTTCTGGCAGGAAGCGCTAACATCCGGCGAGGTGATCCCGCCGCTGCGCGAACTTTCACCGGCTCTGCTGCGGTTGTTTGCGAAGTTCGAAGCACCGGCGTTACCCGAGGAGAAGCCATCATGAAGCGACTTGGATCGTTGTTATCGGCAGTCATGCTGGTTTTCGCAGGCCTGCCTGCAGCGGCACAGACGACATTGCGTATCGGCTTGGCCGAAGATCCCGACATCCTCGACCCGACGCTGGCACGCACCTATGTCGGGCGTATCGTGTTTGCCGCAATCTGCGACAAGCTTTTCGACATCGACGATAAACTGAACCTCGTCCCGCAGTTGGCGCTCAGCCACGAAACGTCCGCCGACGGGAAGATGGTCACGATCAAGCTGCGTCCGGGCGTCAAGTTCCATGACGGCGAGCCGATGGACGCGGAGGCCGTAAGATATTCGCTCGACCGGCACCTGAACTTTGCGAGTTCGTTCCGCAAGCCAGAACTTGCTGCGGTCGATTCGATAGAGGCCGCCGACGCGACAACCGTGCGGCTGCTGCTCAAGCGACCGTTCTCGCCGCTGATCGCCCAACTATCCGACCGTGCTGGCATGATCGTCAGCCCGAAGGCCGCAAAGGAGACCGGAGACAAGTTCGGATTAAAACCGGTCTGTGCCGGCCCGTACAGGTTTGTGGAGCGCGTGCAGCAGGATCGCATCGTGGTCGAGAAGTTCGCCGACTACTGGAACGCCAAGGACGTTCACATCGACCGTGTCGTGTTCCGCCCTGTGGTCGATTCGACCGTTCGTCTCGCCAATCTTAAATCCGGTGGCCTCGACCTCATCGAACGCGCGCTTGCGACGGACATCAAGGAGATCAAGGCAGACGCCAAGCTCAAGCTCGCGACCCAGATCGAGATCGGCTACCAGGGCCTGACCGTCAATCGCAGTTTTGGCGAGGCAGGACCGACCAGTCCGTTCAAGGATGCCCGTATGCGGCAGGCGCTGGAGGCGACGATCGACCGCAATGCCCTTTCGGATGTTGTGTTCAACGGCGAAGTGCTGCCGGGCAACCAGTGGATCAGCCCGAGGAGCTCCTACTTCCAGGAGAAGTTTCCGGT
Source organism: Hyphomicrobiaceae bacterium (assembly GCA_041745515.1). Lineage (GTDB taxonomy): Bacteria > Pseudomonadota > Alphaproteobacteria > Rhizobiales > Hyphomicrobiaceae > JAKFWF01. The sequence goes on from JBGTIU010000023.1 coordinate 3,837, forward strand.
ACCCGGACGAGACATCGCCAAGGCCAAGAAACTGATCGCTGACGCCGGCCTGAAAACCCCGGTGCCGGTCGACTTCATGGTGCCGAACAATCCCGAGATCCGGCAGGTTGCGGAGGTGATCCAGTCGATGGCGGCGGAGGCCGGTTTCGACATGAAGATCCGTGTGACCGAATTCGCAACCTCCCTCAAGGAGCAGGAGGCTGGGCGCTATCAGGCGTTTCTAATCGGCTGGTCGGGCCGGGTCGATCCCGACGGCAACAGTTACATCTTCCACAAGTGCAAAGCGCCGCAGAACAATCACGGCTTCTGCGATCCCCTGATCGACGATGCGCTCGAGGCGGCGCGCACAAAAACCAGCGTCGCCGACCGCAAGGCGGAATATGCAAAGGTCACGGAAAAGGCGCTGGCCGAGGGCGGTATCATCTATCTCTATCACCGCCTGGTCATCATTGCGCATTCGACAAGGCTCGACGGTTACAAGCAACTGCCGGACGGCCTCGTTCGGGTGGTCGGGCTGAGACTCAAGCCGTGATGTCCAACGGAATGGGCCGTCCCGCGCTAAATGGGGGGACGGCCCAGTACAACCCCAAACTCTTATTCCTTGAACGGAACGACCGTTTGCAGTTGCTCACCCAGACCAGCGATGTGCAATTTCATAGTGTCGCCGGCCTTCAGGAAAACTTGCGGCTTCATACCGAGCCCGACACCGGGCGGTGTTCCGGTGGTCACAACGTCACCCGGCTCGAGCACCATGAACTGAGTGATGTAATGCAGCTGATGTGCGATCGAAAAGATCATCGTTCTGGTATTGCCGGTCTGCAAGCGCTTGCCTGACACATCGAGCCACATGTCCAGATTCTGCACGTCGGCAATCTCGTCCGGAGTGACAAGCCAAGGACCGAGCGGGCCCGAAGTTTCAAACGACTTGCCCTTCATCCACTGGCCACCGCGCTCCGCCTGAAAGTGTCGCTCCGAAACGTCGTTGCAGATGCAGAAGCCGGCAATGTGCCTGATAGCGTCCTTTTCTTCGACGTAACGGGAACGGGTGCCGATAACGAACGCGATCTCGATCTCCCAATCGAGCTTGGTCGAGCCTTTCGGGATCATCACGTTGTCGTTCGGGCCAACGATGCAACTCGCGACCTTGTTGAACAAGATCGGTTCTTTCGGGATTGCGGCACCTGTCTCCTTGGCGTGGTCGACATAGTTGAGGCCCACGGCAACGAAGTTGCGTACGTTGGCAACAGGTGGACCGAGGCGTGCGCCCTTTGGCGCAAGGGGGAGGGTCTTGAGGTCAATGGATTTCAGCTGCGCGATTCGAGCCGCACTCAGGGCTTCGCCGTTAAAATCCGCAACGTGCTGGGAGATGTCGCGAATGCTGCCGTCGGCGTCGACAACACCTGGCTTCTCGGCGCCCGCTGCGCCAAACCGAACGAGCTTCATGGGAAGTTCTCTCCTGACAGTGGTGGGCAGGGCAGTGGCTCTATCGGTAGGGCGCGCCGCGCGCTACGTAAAGTGGTTCTCCGCACATCAAACGGCGCGGCCCATGGCGATCTCACGCGTGAAATAGAGCAGGTCGTCGCCCAACGCGCTGAAATCCTTGTACCGCGGATCAATAGTGGCGCCCCGCCGCCATTGGGCGCCTAATTGCAGGAACACGACGCCAAGCTTGAACATCGTCAGCACGCGATAGAACTGAAAGTCCGAAACGTCGCGACCTGTCGCCGCTGCGTAGGCCGCAATCATCGCCGTTCTACTAGCAAATCCTGAAAGTGCAGTCGGCATTTGCCGGAGGCGATGCATGCAGGGCGGGTCGCTGGCTTCAGTCCAATAGCTCAGCAAAGTCGCCAGATCGAACAGCGGATCGCCGCGCGTTCCCATGTCCCAATCGATTACGGCACGGGGCGTCAGCGTCGCAGGATCAAGAATGATGTTGTCGAGCTTGAAGTCGTTGTGCAGCAAAGCGATCGATCCTGCCGGCACGCGCTGACCGCGCAGCCAGGAAACAATGGCTGCCGCGGCAATTGGCATTGCGCCGTCATTGGCGATGATGGCGCGCTTGGCCCAACCCTCGACCGCACGAGCAAGAAAGCCATCGGGCTTGCCAAGATCCGCGAGCCCGACCGCAGCCGGTTCTATCGCATGCAGCTTCGCCAGGACATCGATCAACATGCGGCACAGTTTTGGGCCTACAGCCGTTGAGTCGAATTTCGCCGGCAACCGATCGCGGACGATGAGGCCGGGCTTGAACTCGATAACGAGGAACGGTGCACCGAGCACGGCTGCATCAGCACAAAAAGTTAGGCTGCGGGGTGCCAGTGCAAAAGTTCGGAAGAGAGCCGACAGAATCCGATGCTCACGCGCCATGTCGTTCGCTCCGGGCGGAATCGGACCCAGCGGCGGACGGCGCAGCACCCACGACACTCCATCGATCTCGACCAGGTAATTCAGATTGCCAAGGCCGCCGGCAAACTGACGCACCGATTGCGCCGGATCGAACGCAAGGCCTAGCTCGCGCAGATGCCGCGCCAGCGCCGGCCAATCCTGTGAAATCGTCGTTGCGGCGGGGCGAAAACTCAACGCGTTCAGCTCGATCACGGCTCTTAGCTCGCAGTCCAGCCGCCATCGACCACAAGGCTGTGGCCAGTGACATAGCTCGCTGCAGAGGATGCCAAAAAAATCACGGCGCCCGCCACGTCATCGAGCGTGCCGAACCGTCCCATGGGCACGCGCGCCAAGTATCGTGGCCCGAGGTGAGGGTGGCTCAGAATGCTGTTCGTTAGGTCGGTATCGACGAAGCCATAGGCGACGGCATTGACGCGGATGCCGTGCTCCGCCCAATCGCAGCTGAGGGCCTTGGTCAGCTGCTCGACGCCGCCCTTGGTCGCGCAATAGGGCACCTGCCGCTTCATCCCGATATGGCCGGCAATCGAGCTGATGTTGATGATCGAGCCAGAGTTTCGCGGCAGCATTGTCGCGCCGAACACGCGGCAGCAGCGGAACACGCCGGTGAGATTAACTGCGACGATCTGATCCCACTCGTCCTGCGTCGTTTTTTCGAGCGCCGCGTAGTGTGGATCGATACCGGCGTTGTTGACGAGAATGTCGATGCGCCCGACATGGTCGATGATTTCGTCACGGGCTTTGGTGACGTCAGGTTCGGATGCGACATCCATGACAACGGCCATGGGGTTGGACTGTGGCGCGGCGGCTTCAAGCGCAGCAACAGTCTCGTTGAGTGTAGCTCTTGTGCGACCCGCGACAATAACACGGGCGCCTTGGTCCGCCAGGCCGAGGCTGATTGCTCGCCCAATCCCGCGCCCGCCGCCGGTCACAAGAGCGACGCTGCCGGTCAAGTCGAAAGATCCACGGGGCACTAGGGGCTTCATTATCGCTCCTTCGAATCGAGTGCATCGCGCAATCCGTCGCCGAGCAGGTTGAACGACAGAACTGCAAGAAAAATAGCGATACCGGGCCAAATCGCCATCCACGGCGCGTTGGTCAGAAACCGCTGGGCGGTGTTGAGCATCGATCCCCATGACGGCGCGGGCGGCTGTTGACCCAACCCAAGAAAACTCAAACTCGCCTCGGCAATGATCGCCATCGCAATGGTAAGGGTCGCTTGGACAAGGAGCGCCGGCATGATGTTGGGCAGGATGTGTCGAATTGCGATGCGCGCAGGGTCATTGCCGACGGCGCGCGCCGCCTCCACGTAATCCTCGGTCTTGACCACCATGACCTGACCACGCGTCAGTCGAACGAAAATCGGCGTTGCCGTGACGCCGATGGCGATCATGGCATTGGTGAGCGAGGGGCCTAAGAACGCTGCGAGTGCAATTGCCAGAATGAGAAATGGGATTGCGAGCATGGCGTCGGTGATGCGGCTGATCAGTGCATCGACCCAACCCCCGCGGTATCCGGCCAGAAGTCCGACAGGAACCCCGACGCCCAACGCGATCGCGACGGACACCACTCCGGCCAGAAGCGATGCGCGCGCGCCAAAGATGACGCGGCTGAAAACGTCGCGACCCGACTCGTCGGTGCCGAGCCAGTTTCGCAGCGACGGCGGTTTTCGAACGAATGCATAGGCTTGTTGCGCTGGATCGAACGACGCGATCAACGGCGCCAGTAGCGCAACGAGCACCAGTACGACGATGATGCCCAATCCCAGCATTGCGCTTTTGCGGCGCCTAAGTCGTCGCCAGGCGCGACGGCCCGGGCTTTCGTCGATCAGGGCCGGGCCGGCTGCAACAGCATTGAGTGTCGTTAATGCCATCGGTCAATCCCTCAGCCGAGGGTTGACCAGTACGTAGGCGACATCGGCCGCTAGGTTCAACAGGATGTAGGTTGTCGCCGTCACCAGCGTCACGCCCTGCACGACCGCGTAATCGCGGTTGAAAACGCTATCGACGATCAACTTGCCGAAGCCCGGGATCGAAAACACCTGCTCGGTCAGCACCGCGCCCGAAAGCAACGTGCCGAGCTCCAGCGCCCCCAGCGTGATGACGGGTGTCAGCGCGTTGCGCATGGCATGCTTAAGGACGACGACTCGTTCCGCCAAGCCCTTGGCCCGGGCAGTGCGCACATAGTCGGAGGTCATCGCCTGCAACATGGCACTGCGCGTGTGCCGCATCAACACCGCTGCGAACGAGTTGCCAAGTACGAAAGCCGGCAGGATCGTAGTTTTGAGTGACAGCCAGAAATCCTCGAAAGGACTGACGTAGCCGGACGCCGGCAACCATCCCAGGTGCACCGAGAACAGGAAGATCAACATGATGCCGAGCCAGAAATTCGGTGTCGAGATGCCCGTCAGCGCCACCACATTCACCACGTAATCGAGCGCTGTATTCTTGCGAACCGCTGAGATGATTCCCGCCGTCACACCGATGACGAGCGAGAACACGAGCGCCATCAGCGCCAACTGCAGCGTGACCGGAAACTTCTGCGCAATCAGCGTCAGCACGGGCTCTTTCAGCCGCATCGACTCGCCTAGGTTGCCCGACAGCACGCCGCCGACCCAATAGACGTACTGCACGTAGAACGGTTGATCGAGCCGGTACTGCTGACGGATTTGCGCCAACACGTCGGGATCGCGTTCCTCCCCGGCCATTGCCAGCGCCGGGTCGCCCGGCAACAGTTGTTGCAGCCCGAATATGATGATCGAGACGAAAAACAACGTCGGCAGCAGTTGTACGATGCGCCTGGCAAGAAACATCAACATGTCAGGCCGATCCTGGCGAGCTGGCAGCGAGAGACTGTCACGTGTGACTGGCAGGTGCAATTGCGGAAGACGTCGCCCGCGTCGCCAGTTGGCGGCACTGCGGCCGGAGAGCCTGCGAAACATTACAAAAATGACCTTGGGCTGCGCAGCAGGCCTGCGCGATTGACCTTGCCGCGCAAGCGGCATTGCGCTTTATCAGAGGTATCGAACACTCTATCCGGTCAGGAAAACGCCATGTACGAAACGCTGCATCACTACATCGACGGCCGCTGGACCAAGGGCTCCTCGTCCAAGGCTCAGGATGTGATAAACCCGTCGACCAACGCGACGCTCGGCTCTCTACCGCACGCCTCGAAAGCCGATCTCGATGCGGCGCTGGCAGCAGCCGACAAAGGCTTCCGGGTCTGGCGCAAGGTCTCCCCGTTCGAACGAGCTAAGATCTTGCGCAAGGCCGGCGAACTGATCCGCACCCGAGCCGACTCGATCGCCAACTTGTTGACCCAGGAGCAGGGCAAGGTGCTCGCAGAAGCCGCCATGGAAGTCCATGGGTCGGCCGATATCTGCGAATGGTTCGCCGAGGAGGGCCGCCGCGCCTATGGCCGCATCATCCCGGCCCGCGCCGACGGCATCCGCAACATGGTGATCTTGGAGCCGGTCGGACCTGTCGCCGGCTTCAGCCCGTGGAACTTCCCCGTGACGCAGGCCGTCCGCAAGATCGCCGCATCGCTTGCCGCCGGCTGTTCGATCATCATCAAATGCCCCGAGGAAACGCCGGCATCACCGATCGCGATGCTCAAGTGCTTCATCGACGCTGGCGTGCCGGCCGGCGTCATCAACCTCGTCTATGGCGTGCCGTCGGAGATCTCGGAGTACCTCATTCCGTCGCCGATCATCCGTAAGATATCGTTCACGGGTTCGGTACCTGTCGGCAAGCATTTGGCGGCATTGGCCGGTCAACACATGAAGCGTGCGACCATGGAACTCGGCGGCCACGCTCCCGTGCTGATATTCGACGACATCGACGCCGAGGCGGTCGCCGACCTTACCACCGGTCTCAAATTTCGTAACGCCGGTCAGGTCTGCATCTCGCCGACGCGCTTCTTCGTGCACGAGAAGGTCTATGACAAGTTCGTCTCGAAGTTCACCGACAATGCGAGAAACCTGAAGGTTGGCGATGGCCTTGACAACGCGAGCAAGATGGGGCCGCTGGCCAACCCAAGGCGCATCACCGCGATGCAGTCAATCATGCTGGACGCCCAGGAGAAAGGTGCGAAGGTCGCAACCGGCGGCAAGCGGATCGGCAACCAGGGCAACTTCTTCGAGCCGACCGTGCTGACCGATGTGCCCGCTTCGGCCAACATCATGACACAGGAGCCGTTCGGCCCGGTTGCGATCATGATGCGCTTCAAAGATACCGACGCCGTGCTGGGCCAAGCCAACAGTTTGCCCTTCGGTCTGGCGAGCTATGCCTTCACCAAGGACGCTAAGACCGCCGCCAAGGTCGCCGACGTGCTGGATCATGGCATGGTCACGATCAATCACCAGGGCCTCGCGCTGCCCGAGACCCCATTTGGTGGCGTGAAAGACTCAGGATATGGCCACGAAGGTGGCATGGAAGGTCTGCAGGTCTACATGTCGGCCAAGTTCGTCAGCCACATGGGCTGAACGCACTGCAGTCTCGGACCGACCACGAATATCGCTTGGACCTATGTGTCCAGGCTTTTTTTCTGGAACTCGGTTGGGCCGAAACTCGTCACAATCGTCTGTTGTCATAGCTCCTGGGAGGCTCATGCTTCACGAGGAACGTCGGATGCTTGCGCTGGTGCTGCTGGTGCTTTTAGTTACCACGACCGGGGCTCAAGGTGAGCCACATTGGCTTGGCGACGATGAGATAAAGGCGGCGTTCGCCGGGCGCACGATAGATGGTCACTACGCCAATGGCTTGACCTTCACCGAGTCTTATCTCGCCAGTGGCCGCATCACTTATGTCGACCCGTTGAAAGCGATGGCCGGACGCTGGTCGGTGGTGAACCGCTCCTTCTGCACACTCTACGACACCTTCCCGACCGGCGGCTGTTTCAAGGTCACAAGGATCAGTGCCAACTGTTTCGAGTTCTATTTCCTCACCCGCACCGAGCACGCTGCCGCTCTGCCGGAACCAGCAAAGCCGAGCTGGACAGCACGAGGTTGGCGGACAGAGTCGCCTGCTACCTGCAACGAGAAACCGTCAGTCTAGTCAATAGATGCGGCCGAAGAACATTGTTGCTACCTCGACCATGCTGCCAACCGCGATGTTGCCTTTGACGATACCGGGATCGGCCAGAATGTCGAAGGTCTGGTCTCCGCAGCGCACGAGCAGCCAATGGAACGCAGCGCCTGTTTCCTCGTTCGTCCGCTTTGAGTACTCGACGACCTGGCCTGTCAGCATCGCGTTCGACGATGGCTGTGCGTTGACATCATGATTACTTTTGGCCGTGAACAGTCCGACCGCCAGAAACGCCCGGGCCGATGACCCGGCGCGGGCGGCTGCCGAGAGGTCGTCACCGTCAAGGACACGCAGCGCGCGCGCGAAACCGGTTAGTTTGGCGCGCGCCAGGAATGGCATCTCGCGATCGCAATGGGCCGCAAAGTCGACGGCATCGAACACGATTGGATGCACGCCGGTTCCGGTCTCCGCGTCGGGATCAACCCAGGCGTGGAATGCGCCTTCAAACAGGTTCTCCCCCGGCCGGACGATCGCCTCGGTGACTTCGACGGCGACATCGCTCAGGCCTTCGAAGAACGGCGTGAGCCCGACGATCTCGCGATCGGTGAGCTGGCCCTGGTCGTCGCGCTCACCGGTGACGTGGAACCAGATTTCGGCGCCGGTACGTGAACGCCAGATGGCATAGTCGCCAGGACCGCATGCCAGTCGCTCGAATGCGCTGGTGCACAGCCGCCGCATCGTTTCAGTGAAGCCGGGATCGTCGGCGAAGTGAAAGCCGATCGTTGATAGATTGCTGACCAGGTCCGTGTCTCCTCGGCGATCTCATGCGGGCGTTGCTGTGCGGCTGTGTAAACTATACTTGTTTGCCAGATTTTCCATGGCTCTGGGGACGGCGCTCGCTCCCCCCAGGGCACCGCTGGTCTATAAGGAGCCGCCTGACATGACGCCCCTAGCCCGATCGCTGGGCAATGCAAGCGCCAGCTACGATGTGATCGTCGTTGGCTCCGGCTACGGCGGCGGCGTTGCTGCATCTCGGCTGGCACGCGCCGGCAAGCGTGTCGCGGTGCTGGAGCGCGGCCGCGAATTCCCAACCGGCACATTTCCCTCGAAGTTTCCCGATTTGCGCGCCGAAGTGCAGATCACCGGTAAACGCGTGCGCACCGGATCGCAGAACGCGCTATACGACATCCGCCTCGGCGACGACATGCATGTTCTCGTCGGCTGCGGCCTGGGTGGCGGATCGCTCATCAATGCGGGCGTGGCGTTGCGTCCTGATGCGCGCGTTTTCGCCGATGACATCTGGCCCGAGCAAATCGCGCAGGACGGGCTGCTCGATGAAGGTTACCGGCGGGCTGAGCGCTGGCTGCGGCCTTCTCCCGATCCCCAGGCAGATAATCACACCAAGTTCAAGGCGTTGGCACGAGCCGGCAAGGTGGTCGGACAATCACCGGTCGCGCCGTGCGTTGTCGTCAGCTTCGAGGATACGATCAATGCGGCAGGTGTTCATCAGCCTGCCTGCACCCGGTGCGGCGACTGCTGTGGCGGTTGCAATGTAGGTGCGAAGAACACGGTGGCACTGACATATCTGCCCGATGCCGCCAACCACGGCGCGGCGATCTTCACGCACGCCAAGGTCAGGCACTTGAGCAAGGCACGAGGTGGCGGCTGGCAAGTCCATGTCGCTCGGCTCGACGCTGCCAAGGGGGTCAACGCTGAGCTAGTTCTGACGGCGCCGGTAGTCGTGCTGGCGGCCGGCACACTTGGCAGTACCGAAGTACTGCTGCGCGCAGCCGTCGCCGGGCTTGGCCTTTCGGATAAATTGGGTCAGCGATTCTCCGCCAATGGCGATATCATCGCCTTCGGCTACGGTGCGAAGATCCCGGTGAACGGTATAGGCGTCGGATATCCGGCGAGGGTCGAGATGCCGCCGATCGGCGCCTGCGTGTCGGGCCAGATCGAAATCCGTGACCCCGCCCATCTCGAAAAGGAAATGTGCATCCAGGAAGGTGCAATGCCGTCGGCGCTGGCTCCCATACTACCGGTGATGTTCCTGCCAGGTGGGCGGTTGCTCGGCGCGCTTCAGACCATTGTGTCCGGCGTCTACAAGGGGCCATTCTCCAGTCTGCAGACGTTCTTTGCCGTCAGTCACGATTCGGCCTCCGGGCGGCTTTCGCTCGATGCCGACCGGCTGGCGCTCGCCTGGCCGGAAGCCCAGGGTGAGGCGGTGTACAAACGGCTCGACGAGATACTGGATCGGCTGGTGACCAGCGTTGGCGGCAGCTATGTCAAGAACCCGCTGGCCGGCACGATCATGGGCCATCAACCAGCGACGGCGCACCCGTTGGGTGGAGTCGTGATGGGCCGTGAGGCCAGCGACGGAGTCGTCAATCACAAGGGCGAAGTCTTCGCGCGGGGGGCAGGAGCGGGGTCCACTACCGTCCACAAGGGCCTCTACGTTGCGGACGGCGCGGTGATCCCGCGCTCGCTCGGGGTTAATCCCCTGCTGACGATCACCGCGCTCGCGGAACGCGCGATGGCGCACCTGGCGGACGATTACGGCTTGAGTTTTGCGGTTTGACCGGTTCGTTTTCAGCCCATTTGGAGAATGCCGATGCCGCAAGCACGACCGTTTCAACAGCTACCGGGTCCCGGACAGATCTTTCTTGATCACGTCGGCTGGATGGTGCCGGACATGGCGTCCGCAGCCCTGGTGTTTGAAAAACTCGGATTCACGCTGACGCCGCTTTCCGTGCATGCGATGAAAGATCCGGCAACGGGCGAAGTCCGGCCGAGCGGCACCGCCAACCGGCTCGCGATGCTACCGACCGGATATCTGGAGATCCTGACCCCACACGGCGGGATCGACAACCCGACCGTGCGCCATGTGCAGGCGTCGATCGTGCGGCATGTGGGGGTGCATCTGCTGGCGTTCTGCGTGAACGATGCCGAGTTCGAAAGCCGACGATTGACGGCTGAAGGCTTTCCGCTGCAGCCGACAGTGCATCTGCGACGCACCATCGAAGCCGAGGACGGCAGCGCATCCGAAGTGGCCTTTACCGTAATCCGGACCGAGTACGACATATTCCCCGAAGCGCGGGCACAAATGTTGACGCACCATACACCAGAACACATGTGGCAGCGGCGCTATCTGCCGTCAGGAAGTTGCATCAGCGGCCTCGCCGAGGTGACGCTCGTCGTCGACGATCCGGCTGCGGCCGCAGCACGCTATGCAAAGTTTCTCGGGCGCCTCGTTACGACCGATCAGGGCGATCGCGTGATCCTGCTCGATCGCGGACGATTACGCTTCATGACGCGGGCAACGGCATCACGGAGTTTCGGTGCGAGTGTGTTGCCGGCTAATCCGAGCATCGGGGCGGTGACGCTGACATCATCCGACATTGAACGCACGCGGCATGTTTTGCTTTCGAATGGATTGCATCCCGGCTCGATCGGCACGCCGCATTTTGTGATTGACGCGTTGGAAGCGATGGGCGTCCACATCCTGGTGGTGCCTGCCTGAACGGGGTGGCGTTTGCCGAGGTTCTACGGCATTCAAAGGGGATGGATCAGGCTTTGCTCAATCGTCCCGCCCGCGTTGCTTCGCCATATTTCGACCCCGTGCAGCTACGACGGGAGTTGACAACCTTTTACAGCGCGATATCGAACACGGCCGAGCGCCGGGCAACCGTGGTCGAGCGGCTGAAGCAGCTGGTCGCGGATGCGCACGGCAGCGCTCTGGCTCAACTTCGAAGCGACGGCAACGGTCGTCAGTGTGCGGCCGGATTGTCACGCTTCCAGGACGAACTCGTCCGTCTGGTGTTCGATTACAAGACGACCCACATCTACCGCGCTCAAAACCCGTCCGATGCGGAGCGCATGGCACTGGTTGCGACCGGCGGCTATGGCCGGGGACTGCTGGCGCCTGGGTCCGACATCGATCTGCTGTTCCTGTTGCCATACAAGCAGACCCCTTGGGGCGAGAGTGTCGCCGAGGCCGTGCTCTATATGTTGTGGGATCTCGGCTTCAAGGTCGGCCACGCAACGCGCAACGTCGATCAATGCCTGAAATACGCGGATGCGGATATGACGATCCGCACATCGCTGCTTGACGTCCGTCTGATACACGGCGACGTGCCAATCTTCGAAGAACTGGTGGGTCGTTTCCGCGCCGGCATTGTCAAAGGTACGACGCGCGCCTTCGTCGATGCCAAGATGGCCGAGCGAGAGCAGCGCCATAAGCGTTCAGGGGAAAGCCGCTATCTCGTCGAGCCCAACCTCAAGGACGGCAAAGGCGGCTTGCGCGATCTGCATACGTTGCATTGGCTGGTGAAATATCTGCACGGAGACGCCCCAGGCGCGGCAACCATCGCAACCGGCATTTTTACTACCGAAGAGGTTGCCGTCTTTCAGAAGTGCGAGAACTTTCTTTGGACGGTCCGCTGTCATCTGCATTTCATGACCGGCCGTCCGGAGGAACGCCTGTCGTTCGACGTGCAGGCGGAAATGGCGCAGCGCCTGGGCTACAAGGATCACGGCGGCCTGAAAGCCGTCGAGCGCTTCATGAAGCATTATTTTCTTGTCGCGAAGGATGTCGGCGACCTGACCTCTATTCTGTGCTCGTCACTCGAGATGCAACAGCTGAAGGCGATGCCGAGGATCAATCAGCTGCTGGCCGGCCTCAACTGGCGCACGCGTCGCCAGATCCGGGTCATGACGGATTTCCGTATCGACAACGACCGGCTGAACATTGCCGACCCGGAGGTGTTCACGCGCGATCCAGTAAACCTCATCCGTTTGTTCGCTCAGGCTGAAAAAACCGGTGCGTTCCTGCATCCGTCGGCAATCCGGCGGTTACGCCACGCCGGACGGCTCATTGACGATGACGTACGCAACAACGCCGAAGCGAACCGTATCTTCATCGAGCTGCTGACGTCGAAATCGAACCCTGAGACCGCGCTGCGCCGCATGAACGACGCCGGCATCCTTGGGCGCTTCGTGCCGGAGTTTGGCCGGGTCGTCTCGATGATGCAGTTCAACATGTATCATCACTACACGGTCGACGAGCATCTGGTGCGCACAGTGGGGGAACTGCGCGCGATCGAGGAAGGCGAACTCGCTGGCACGCTGCCGCTCTCCACGGAGATCGTCAAATCGATCCAGAGCCGGCGGGCATTGTACGTGGCAGCGTTCCTGCACGATGCCGGTAAGGGCCGAATCGAAAATCATTCGGCCGTCGGCGCTCTCATCGCTCGCACGCTGTGTCCGCGCTTCGGCCTGACACCCACTGAAACCGACACCGTGGCTTGGCTCATCCAGGAGCACCTGACGATGAGCAACATCGCCCAGAGCCGCGATCTGGGGGATCCGAAAACGATCCGGGATTTCGCTGATATCGTGCAATCACCCGAACGGCTCAAACTGCTGCTGTTGCTGACGGTTGCCGATATCCGCGCGGTCGGACCCGGGACATGGAACGGCTGGAAGGGCCAGCTGCTGCGCCAGCTGTATTACGAGACCGAGCCGCTGGTGGCTGGCGGACACACACATGCAGCGCGCAAGGAGCGCACGAGCGCGGCACAGGCGGCGTTGCGCGTCGCGCTCCAGGATTGGCCCGAGCACGAGATCGCCAAGTTCATCGAGCGCCAGTATCCCGACTATTGGCTGCGCAATGAAACCCGCAAACAGGCCGAGCACGCGCGCCTGATGCGCCGCGCCGAGACGGACGGCAGCAAACTTGCGACCACGTTTACATCGGACAACTTCACTGCCATCACAGATCTGTCGGTAATGGCGCCGAACCATCCCCGGCTGCTGTCGCTGTTTGCCGGTTGCTGTGCGGCGGCTGGCAGCAATATCATCGGCGCTCAGGTCTCGACTACGCGCGATGGGTTCGCGCTCGATACGTTCCTGCTGCAGCGCGAATTTGCCGACGACGACGATGAGAACCGCCGCATGAAGCGAATTGGCAAGACCATCGAGAATGTACTGACGGGTGAGACTCGGCTCTCGGCACTGATGGCCAAGCGCCGTCCTGCGGGTAAGCGGATGCAGGCGTTCAATGTCCAGCCCGAGGTCGTTATCAACAACACGCTGTCCGATGGCTTCACCGTCATCGAAGTCGCGGGACTTGACCGGACCGGGCTGCTTTATGAGCTGACCAGTACGCTGTCGGACCTCAACCTTGACATAACGTCAGCGCACATCACGACCTATGGCGAGAAGGCGGTCGACGTGTTCTATGTGACCGATCTGACGGGCAAGAAGGTGGATGCTCTTGGGCGGCAAAAGGCGATCCGCGAACGGTTGACGGCGGTGTTGGCGCCGACGCAGGAATAAGGCGGATGCGCAAGCGCCGATGATCTGGACCGCTGAGACAGGAACTAAGCTCTTCAACTACTGCGAACGCGGCGTCGATCCTGCGTTTTGGGCCGAGCCGCTGAATGCCCTGTCGAATGCGGGCTTCCTTGTCGTCAGCCTTGCAGCATTTCTGAACTGGCGGCGACAGCCGGCGGCAACGCGTGGCGGCTCCGAATTGGCGCTGATTGCATTGGTGCTGGTGATCGGCATCGGCAGCTTTCTGTTCCACACGTTCGCGACCCGCTGGGCGATGTTGGCGGATACGGTGCCGATCGGCATCTTCATGCTGGCATACTTTGCTTACGCGCTGCGAAGGCTGATTGGACTTGATATATGGCCGGTGTTGGCGGGGCTGGTCCTGTTTGTGACGGCGCTGGCGGCGGCAGGGAACGTCAAATGCGGCGGAGTCGCTTGTCTCAACGGCTCGGTCGGTTACCTCCCCGCCTTTGCGGCTATCGCTGGCACGGGCGAGTATCTGAGACGGGCGCGCCACCCATCTGCTGTACCACTCCTTATCGCTGCTGGCCTGTTCGCAATCTCGTTAACGTTTCGAACGCTCGACCGCGCCGTGTGCCCGCTCACGCTGATGGGAGCGACTTGGCACACCGGCACGCACGCACTTTGGCATGCGCTGAATGCGGTTGTGTTGTATTTGTTACTGCGAGCAACGGCGAATTACCGCGCGGTTAATTATTCGCGGCACATTTAGGTCATTCAATTCTTTTCTTATTTACACGATGTTCTTCTATTTGACTTCAAATCGCAGCCCACACGTGACGCTTCGTTTCGAATCGTACCTTTCGGAGCATAACCCATGTCTAACCTTCTGCCGGCCGGCCTCGAAGTTTTTGGCCTAACCCTCATCGCATTGATTGGCTTCTTCATTTGGGCGACGGTCAAGGTCGTGCCGCAGGGTTCCAACTGGACGGTCGAGAATTTCGGCAAGTACACCCGTACGCTCGTACCCGGACTGCACTTCCTGTTTCCGGTGATGGAACGGGTCGGCTCCAAGATGAACATGAAAGAACAGGTGATGGATATCCCGAGCCAGGACATCATCACCCGCGACAACGCCATGGTCCGCGTCGATGGTGTCGCCTTCTACCAGGTGTTGAATGCGGCCAAGGCGTCCTATGAAGTCAACTCCCTGGAGCCCTCAATCATCAATCTGACGATGACCAATATCCGCACCGTGATGGGCTCGATGGAACTGGACAATCTGCTGTCGCAGCGCGATGTGATCAATCAGCGCCTGCTCGGCGTGGACGACCTGCCGACGCATCCGTGGGGCGTCAAGATGACCCGCATCGAGATCAAGGACATCAATCCGCCGCGCGACCTTGTCGACTCCATGGGACGGCAGATGAAGGCTGAGCGCGAGAAGCGCGCGTCAATTCTTGAAGCAGAAGGATTGCGGCAGGCGGCCATCCTCAAAGCGGAGGGCGAGAAGCAATCGGTGGTGCTGCAAGCTGAAGGCCGCAGAGAAGCGGCATTCAGGGACGCGGAGGCGCGCGAGCGCTCTGCCGAAGCGGAAGCGAAAGCCACTGAACTGGTCAGCAACGCCATCTCTTCGGGCAATGTGCAGGCCATCAATTATTTTGTGGCCAACAATTACATGAAGGCGCTGGAGGCCATTGCCAGATCGCCCAACCAGAAGATTCTGATGATGCCGCTCGATGCGACCTCGATACTGGGTTCGATCGGCGGTATCGCAGAGATCGCCAAGGAGGCTTTCGGCAATGGCGGCGGCGCTGCTTCGCAACCGCCTTCGAAGCCATCGCGCAGCGTTCCGGGCGTTCCGCACAAGAACTGACGGGGACAGATCATGGCTGAATTCGTGCCGCTGCTCGGAGACTGGTTCTGGTGGGTTGTCGCCGGTATCTTGCTCATGCTGGAGCTGACGGCGCCCGGGGTGTTCTTCATCTGGCTTGCGATACCAGCCGCCACGGTGGGGATGCTGGACATTGCTTTCGACATGGGTTGGCAGACGGAACTTGTCGTGTTCGCCGCGTTATCGCTGTTCAGCGTGTTCGCCGGCCGCAGCTGGCTCAAGAAAAAAAATGTATTCGACAGTGACCATCCCAACCTCAATCAACGTATGTTCGATTTTGTCGGCCGCAGCTATGTGCTCGACGAAGCCATCGCGGAAGGACGCGGCCGGCTCACCATCGACAGCACCATCTGGGAAATACGCGGCCCCGACACGCCAAAGGGCTCGCGCGTGAAAGTCACGGGAGTCGATGGCCTGCGGCTCGTGGTCGAGCCGTTTTAGTTCAACAAGGCGGCGGTCGAGAAGGCCGCCGTAAGCAGCGCCGCAGTACCTCGCACATGATTCCAGATGGTCCAGCGATCGAGGTATTGCGTCCATAACCGTGCGCCCTCGCCGCTGCCGGGGTCGACTGCCGCCAGCGCGTTGTTCCAGGGCACATTGAAAGCGAGGGTGACCACTACCGTGCCCACCAGATATAAGAGGCCGGCAGACAGAAGCACGGCTGAGCGCGGATCGCCCCAGTTAAAAACCGGCACCACGACCAAAACAGCACAGGCCGCCGCGGTGCCCAGCATCACGCCCAAGAAGACCGGATTTAACACCACGATATTGATGGACTGCATGGCGGAGATGCCCTCGTTGGCCGGCAGCCGCCCGAGAGCCTTCATCACAAATGACGAGAAGGCGAAGAACACACCGGCCACAAGGCCGCTGCCGAGCGCAGTCGCGAAAATCAAGGCCGTCATGTAGCGGCTATCCATTGCCGGCTCCCATCATCCGCAGGGCATCGGTGATGGTCGTGGCGCCGCGGCGGGTTTCGCCCACTTCCGGCTCGAAAGAGATCAGGCCCGAGTTCAGTGCGTCGTAGAGTTCGACGACACGCTCTGCATAATCGGCGCCGAAGCCTCCATCAGCCAGGGCTGGAAGCAACTCGTCCCGGGGGATTGGCACAGCTTCAACGGGCTTGCCCAGGATCGAGCCCAACGCCTCGGCGATTCGCCGCGGCGAATAATCTTTGGGTCCCAAAAGGTTGATGATGCGCTCGCCTTCGTGCGGATCCAGAAGGCATTCCGCCGCAAGCCGCCCGATATCCATGGTTGAAACGGTTTGCATCGGTCCATCGAGCGGCTCTCGTCCGCTGGGAAGGACGCCATTCTCACGGGCAATTGGAATGGCATAAGCCCAATTCTCCATGAAATCGGAAGCGCGGATATAGGTGATTGAGGCTTTGGTCCGGCGGAGCGCCGCTTCAAAATCGTGCAAGGTGCGAATGGCACCTGTGCCCTTCGTGAGATGTGAACCTCCCGAGGAAAGGGCCACGACGTTGCTTAGGCCCGCCATTTCGATGGCTTGGGCAACCGCTTCGGCGATGGCTTTGGCTTCCCGGATCAGATCGCGTGCTTGCACGAGGGCGGGGATCAATACGTAGGCGGCTTCAGCCCCCGCAAATGCTTCGGCCAGGCTGGCGGCGTTCCGTGGGTCTGCCGCGGCGATGTCAACGCCGCTGGAATTCAAGTGCGACGCCTTGGCGCGATCGCGTGTCAGGGCGCGAACCTTGGCGCCTCGCCGCACAAGCTCGGCAACCGCCGCTTTTCCTGTGTTGCCGGTAGCGCCCATGATTGCAAACATTGAAACCTCCTGGTTGTTCGATCAGGAGCCAATTTAACACTTCGGTACCCTTGTAATAAGTACGCACAATTTTTATACTACCCAAAATCTTGGAGGCTGCCATGACGATTGGCTCCTGGTGCCCTGTCGATGCAACGGTTGCCGTTATTGGCGGCAAATGGAAACCGACGATTCTGTTTCACCTGAAAAGCGGGCCGCGGCGTTTCAACGAACTCCGCCGGCTGATGCCGCATATCACGCAGCGCATGCTGACGCTGCAACTCCGGGCTCTCGAGGCGGATGGAATTGTGAAGCGCAAAGTTCACGAGCAAGTTCCACCGTGGGTCGAATACTCGTTCACGAAACACGGCCGGACATTGGGGCCCTTGTTTGATGCCATGGAGGCGTGGGGCACCAAATATGGCGCGCCCAAGCGCGCGAAGCGGGCAAGCCTAGGCAACATTTAACAGAAGCGCAGGAGCGGTTTTCTTTATACCGTCATTCCAGCGCAAGCTGGAATCCAGCTTTGGAACCGAAAACATTCTTGGCGTGATGAAGTCTCGGCCGAAAAGCTGGACCCCAGCTTTCGCTGGGGTGACGGTAGGAGGAGTGTTTCGCGGGGGCAACGCCAAGAGGGGGTTAGAGTCCGCACTCAACTAGCATAGGCCAGTGAGGCGCGAACCTCAGGCAGCTCCGATCCGCAGTAGATCGTGAATGTGAACGAGGCCGATTGGTTCGCCCTTGGCGTTTAGCACAAAGAGACTGGTGATCTTTGCGGAGTTCAGCATTTCGAGTGCTTCGGAAGAGAGGGCATCCGGGTCTATGGTCTTGGGCGATGCGGTCATCACTTCGCCTACGGTGCGGTCCAGAAGATTGTGGTGCATGTTGCGGCGAAGATCGCCATCGGTCACGATCCCGGCGAGACGGCCCGCATCGTCGAGCACGCCGACGCAGCCATAACTCTTGGACGTCATCACGATCAAAGCCTCCGACATGGGGAGGGTCATGGGCGCCAGCGGAAGCTCCGATTGCTTGTGCATGACCTCGCGCACATGGGTGAGCTGGGCGCCAAGCTTGCCGCCGGGATGGAAGTTCTGGAAATCGCGGGCGCTGAAACCCTTGTCCTCCAACAGCGCGATGGCGATGGCATCGCCAAGCGCCAGCTGCAACAGGGTTGACGTGGTGGGCGCCAAGCCATTGGGGCACGCTTCCTTGGCCCGGGGCAATGGCAGGACGATATCGGCTTCCTTGGCCAAGGTGCTGCCGGTCTCCGTGGTGATGGCGATGAGCGGCACGGCAAAGCGCCGCGAGTAGCCGAGGATGCCACGGAGTTCCGGCGATTCACCGGAATTGGAAATCATCACGATGACATCGCCCTTGGTGATCATGCCGAGATCGCCATGACTTGCATCGGCGGGATGGATGAACATGGCAGGCGTTCCGGTCGAAGCAAGGGTGGCGGCGATCTTGCGGGCGATGTGGCCGCTCTTTCCCATGCCCGTGAGGATGACGCGGCCCTGCGCCTTGCGGATCGTATCGACGGCGAGCGCCAACGCTTCGCCTAGCGCCCCATCGAGGGCCTTTATGAGTTGCTCCATTCCCTCCGCTTCGACCAACAAGGCGCGACGGGCGGAGGCGCGCCATTGGTCGCCGGGCGCGACTGGGTTCTGCAATGTTTTTGCGGGCATGGCGGCAATTTAGGGGGTTTGCGGGAGAAAGGAAAGCTGATGCCCATCAACCGGCCATTAACCATGTTCTCGCTAGGGTGGGCGGGATCAGGAGTTTGGTAAATGCGTCGGCGGTGGCCCGTGGCAGTCTCGTTCGCGGCCGGCCTGTGGCTGGCCGCTGCGGGAGCCCATGGCCAACAGGTGACGGAGCTTCGCCCCGGTGTCGACGAGATTCCGGCTGCACCGGTGAAACGGAAGCAGGCCACCGATCCTTACGCGCCGATAGGTGTGCCGGTTGGCGGCATCATCGCTTATCCCTCGCTCACGGTTGGGCCTGTCTTCTCATCGAATGTGCGGCAGGATCCCTCGAATAAGTCCGCGACCGGAGCGAGGGTGAAGCCGTCGCTCCGCTTTGAAAGCGACTGGGTGCGCCATTCGTGGACGGGAGAAGCCCATTACGATGGTATCAGCTATCTCGATCAAGAAGATATCAACTCGCACGAGGCTGATGTTTTCACCAGATTGCGCCTGGATATTCGCCGCCACACCCGCGCTGAGTTCGAGGCGGGATATAATCTCGATCAGTCAGGGCTTGCGGATAGCGAGGTGCCGGATACGGCCGTTGGCTATCGCACCGAGCACCGGATCGCCACGGCAGCTTCGCTCATTCACGATTTTGGTGCTGTGGAAACGCGAGCCAAGGCGAGCGCTGGCGGGAAAATTTACGACGACGTGGAACTATCGGGCGGAGGAACGGAAGATAATGCGGACCGAAACTATGCTTCGCCCGCCTTGTCGCTGCGGGCCACCTATACCGATCCGCCGGTGTTCAAACCCTATCTTCAGGCCGCCTACGAACCCCGCTACTACTTTCGCAAACGGGACCGCAATGGTCTCAGGCGCTCCTCGCAAGGATGGGCGGCAAGTGCAGGCGTAGTGATCGACCGAGGTCCGCTCTGGAGCGGCGATCTTGCCGCCACCTATCTCTGGCGTGATTACGAAGATGAAGCTCTCGAGAGCGACAGCGCCTTTGGCCTGACGGGCAGTCTGACGTGGAGGCCGGAGGAATTGACGGAGATCGTGCTTACGTTCGGGACATCGCTTGAAGATGCCATCTCGACCACTTCGGCCAGTAATCGCAATTGGACGGGGCGGATCGATATCGCCCACGGTCTTCGCGAGAATATCGATTTGCTCGGCGGTGCTGGCGTTGAAATCGAGGAAACGGAGGCTGGAGACGATGTCACCTACGATGCCAATCTGGGGCTCGCGTGGAAGCTCGGGCCTTCTTTGGCATGGACCGCCGGCTATGATGTTACCTGGCTTGACGCCGTAGCATCGGCCCGCAGTTATACGGAACACCGGGTTTCGGCGGGGTTGACGCTGAGCCGGTGAGAATGGCGCCGGACAACTTTCTACCTTGTCATCCCCGCACTTGTTGCGGGGACCCATGGCAAATCAAACTCCGCTGCCCAGCATCGGCGCGATGGGTCGCTGGAATAAATCCGGCGATGACAGTCTTTTTGTTAAAGACCGCCGACTCCATCGAGAATCTTTTTTAGTGCCGTTTTGAAGTCCGGCCCGATGTCGGGGCGGTCGAGGGCGAAGGCTACGTTGGCGGAGAGGAAGCCTACCTTGTCACCGCAGTCGTAGGTGGTGCCATCGTATTGGACGCCCCGGAATGGCTGGCTCGCCATCAGACGGATCATTGCGTCGGTGAGCTGGATTTCACCGCCGGCGCCTGGCTCCTGTTTTTCGATCTCGGCGAAAATTTCCGGCTGCAGGATGTAGCGGCCGGAAATGATGAGATTGGAAGGGGCCTTGTCGCGCGGCGGCTTTTCGACCATGCCATCGATCGTAAACGAGTTGCCCTGCCAATCCCTGGCGCCGACGGCTCCGTAGCGATGGATGTTTTTCCACGGGACTTCTTCCACGGCGATGACATTGCCGCCACGAGCGTTATAGACATCGATCATCTGCTTGAGGCAGCCCGGTTTAGCGTGCATGACCATATCGGGAAGCAGAAGTGCGAAAGGTTCGTTGCCGATGATGTCGCGAGCACACCAAACCGCGTGGCCGAGACCTAGTGGTTCCTGCTGGCGGGTGAAGCTGGAGCGGCCGGCGCCCGGCAAATCCTGGCCGAGAAGATCAAGTTCGGCGGACTTGCCGCGCGCGCGCAGCACGGATTCGAGTTCGAACTGCTTGTCGAAGTGATCTTCGATCACGCTCTTGTTGCGGCCGGTGACGAAGACGAAATGCTCGATGCCGGCCTCGCGGGCTTCATCGACGGCGAGCTGGATCACCGGCCGGTCCACGACCGTCAGCATTTCCTTGGGCATGGCCTTCGTGGCCGGTAAAAATCGCGTGCCGAGGCCCGCCACGGGGAAGACGGCTTT
>JBGTIU010000024.1:0-21941 GCA_041745515.1 Hyphomicrobiaceae bacterium
TCGAAGCCGCAACCGGCGCAAAGGCCGGCAGCCCGCGCACGACGCGTTCTTGGCGGGCGCCGGGTCTAATCCTGGGCGGCAACGGCAGTTGCCGTGCGGCCGGAGCAGGCGACGGCCATGTCAAAACACCGGATCGTCCCCAGTTCTCCTGAGCGTGAGCTGGTGACAAGGCGCAACACACGATCAACGCGGCGACTGCCAGACTGCGACACATAAGCCACCCTTCAACCAGCGCGCTTGCGGGGCCAGCCACGGCCTCAATGTTGCTCAGTTACGGCCGAGGCATTGATAAGTTCTTGCTGAAGATCGAGCCGGCGGCAACGCGGGTCTCAACGCACGCAATCGTTTGCACAGCCGAGTTGCATTGCCGACACGGTTCTCCGTTGCCGCTGCCGACACGCGTTCGCTGAGCGACCATTTGGCCCCTTCGCGGGCCGGCCGGCAGCGGCCACTTGGTGCCGGCGCGCTGCTTGTGCTACGCCGCGCAAAGCCGTGTATTACCAATGGACCCTGGAAACCATGACCCAGACCCGCACCGAAACCGACAGCTTTGGCGCCATTGAGGTCGATGCATCCAAATATTGGGGCGCGCAGGCGCAGCGCAGTCTGGGCAATTTCAAGATCGGCACCGAGCGGCAGCCCAAGTCGGTGATCCGCGCACTCGGCATCATAAAGCGGGCGGCGGCCGAGACCAACACCGCGCTTGGCCGCCTCGAGCCGCATCTGAGCTCTGCCATCGCCGCCGCCGCGCAGGAAGTCATCGACGGACGCCTCGACGATCACTTTCCGCTGGTTGTCTGGCAAACCGGCTCAGGCACGCAGTCCAACATGAATGCCAACGAGGTGATCTCGAATCGTGCAATCGAGATGATGGGCGGCGTGATGGGCTCCAAAAAACCGGTCCATCCGAACGACCACGTCAATATGAGTCAGTCGTCGAATGATACTTATCCGACGGCCATGCACATCGCCTGCGCGGAAGAAATCGTCCACCGCCTGCTGCCGGCATTGCGCAAGCTCGCGCAGGCGTTGGCCGAGAAATCCAACGCCTGGCAGCGCATCATCAAGATCGGCCGGACGCATACGCAGGATGCAACGCCGCTCACGCTCGGCCAGGAGTTCGGTGGCTATGCAGCCCAGATCGAAAATGGCATCAAACGCATCGAGAGCACGCTGCCGAGCCTGATGGAGCTGGCCCAGGGAGGCACCGCGGTCGGCACCGGGCTCAATGCGCCCAAAGGCTTCGCCGAACAGGTGGCAGGGCGGATCGCTGCTATTGCTCAGCTACCATTTACATCTGCGCCGAACAAGTTCGAAGCCCTTGCGGCTCACGATGCGATGGTCATGACTCACGGCGCGATCAACACAGTGGCCGCGTCCCTGTTCAAGATCGCCAACGATATTCGTTTTCTCGGTAGTGGCCCGCGCTCGGGATTCGGCGAGCTGTCGTTGCCCGAAAACGAGCCCGGCTCGTCGATCATGCCCGGCAAGGTCAATCCGACGCAGTGCGAGGCGCTGTCAATGGTTTGCGCGCACATCTTCGGCAACCACGCGGCGTTGACGTTCGCCGGTGCTTCGGGTCACTTCGAACTCAACGTGTTCAACCCGGTGATGGCCTATAACTTCCTCCAATCGGTTGGACTGATGGCCGATGCAGCCGTAAGCTTCACCGATAACTGCATCGTCGGCATCGAAGCCCGCGAAGACAACATCAAGGCGGCTCTCGATCGATCGCTGATGCTTGTCACCGCGCTTGCACCCAAGATCGGCTACGACAAAGCGGCGAGCATCGCCAAGGCGGCGCACAGGAACGGCACGACGCTACGGCAGGAGGCTGTCGAGGGTGGCTATGTCACCGGGCTGGAGTTCGATGAGATCGTCGATCCGACCAGGATGATCGGCCCGGAATAAGGAAGGAGGGTTCAGCGTCATGACGGCTGATGTCGTCAATCTCCGGGCCGCCCGTAAAGCCAGAGCACGGGCCGCACGGAAGGATCTAGCCGCCCAGAACCGCGCACGGTTCGGGCAGACCAAAGCCGATCGGCTCGCGTTGAACTTGCAACGCCGCCTCGACGCCCAGAGACTAGACGGTGCGAAGCGCGAAAAGCGCAGGGAAACTGACCCTTATGAAGGATGATCCCCACCAGGCAGCCCGGCCAGTGAAGCGTTCCTTCTCCATTGCCGGGCACAAGACCTCGATCAGTCTCGAAGCAGCGTTCTGGGCTGCACTTAAACACGCTGCTGAAGGCGAGCGTCTACCACTTGCGGCTCTCGTGCGCCGGATCGACAGCACCCGCGCGGATGCTGGACTATCGAGTGCGGTGCGCGTCTGGCTGCTGCACTACGTGCAGCATGTGCGTCAATTGCCGCCTAATCCTTGACGTCGGAAGATGTCCTGCAGCTTGGTATTCTGCGGTGCCTGCCGCGGCTCGCGCGTCAGGCCGTTCCGCCCAGGCGCGATGGGTGATTTGACCGCATCCGAGGCGGTGACGCCGTCGGCAGGCGCCGGCGAGGCAGTCCCTGCTTCGCCGCCCTGCGGAATTGGTGCAGGCGGCGCCAACGGCATATCCTGAGGCAGCCCACCAACGGCGCGCCCGCCGGCACGGGACTCGAGTTCGACTTTCTGGCGCTGTACTTCGAGCCGTTGACGCTCGACTTCCGCCTTGGCGCGGCCTTCGTCAAAACGCCGAAGGCGCTCCAGCTCGTCGACGTCGCGTTCCATACGCCGAACCGCTAGTTCGCGCACCGTTGCAGCGGCAGAGATCACTGGCTCGAGGCGGCCGAGATGGCCAATGGGTCCGACAAAGGCGATCGTGACGGCTGGAAGGGGGCCCGTAGACGCCTTCTTTGTACCTGCCGCAGCCCCAGCCGACACGGGCGCGTTGCCGTCGGCCCGCGGCTCCAATCTCCACTCGCTATCGATCTTCAAGCTATTGAGGTCGATGGTGGTTCTGTTGCTGGCGCGACCGTCGCCGGTTTCTACGTTGAAGCCCCGAACTCTTACTATGCCATCGCCGATGTCGAACCCAAGCTTGCGCGTACCGACGACAAGACGGCGTGTCGGGGCTGCAGCGGTAGCCCGCAATTCGGCTTCAATTGCCTTTTCAAAGGCCTCGATTGTTGCCTCGCGCCGTCCCCCGACAACCTCGTCGGCGAGGCTGCGGACCATCAGCGGCGCCAATCCGGCGAGCTCGGATTTGGTCAGCTCGATTTCACCTTTGCCCGTGAGCGCCGCGACCAACCCATGCGGAGAGAGGCCCCGGCCAGATACGACCATTGATAGCCCACCCAAACCGGTGATACCGGACGCACCTGCGGCAGCCGGTGCGAGCAGTTCAAGCCGTGCGCCGGAAATCCTGGCACTGCCATTGAGCGTCCCACCGGCGGTCGCCTTCCCCAACAGCCATCGGGATGACAGGCGAGCACCCAATATATCCCCATCGAGTGCCTTGATATCGATCTTGCCCGGCCCGAACTCGACAGCGGCGACCGCGCGAGCAACCTTGAGGTCCGGGGTCAAGGCAAGCTTGCCGATGGCGAACTCGATTTGACCGTCCAGCTCATCGAACGTGCCAAACTCGAATACGGAACGACGCCAGACGCTTGGTGCGCCGGAAACATCCTCCGCCGAGACCGGCGGTTTGCCGCTGACAACGACATCGATGGCACGCGGGATATTCACGCTTGTCGCGGCCACGCGGCCATCGAGACGCCAGCGCTCCTTGCCGGCCACGAGGCTCAGTTCGCCGTCGACGATCGAGCCCGCAATATCGAGAGACCGCGGCCGAAGCTTAATTGCTCCATTCTCGAGCGAGATTTCTATGGTGCCGTCCACGGCCTCCGCATTCAGTCCCGCGGGCACCGCAATTCCGAACAATGCTGTGGACCGGGCGAGATCGACAACTCGCACCTGCAGATCACCCTGCGCACTGACAATTGAGTCCGCACCCAGTACCGCGCGGCCTGCGTACGAAGCCTCCAACCCTTCTTCGTCAATCCTCACGAAGGTCGCGAGGCCCTGATCGGCGCGACCGGATGCCTTCAGCAACAATTGCGACCGCTCGTCACTTGCGAGTACGCCGCTGGTTGCCGGAACCGCTGCAGAAACCGTAGTGAACAGGGCGCGCAGTTTCGCCCATTCGGGACGATCAATCGTAAGGGTCAAATCGAGCGGCTGCTGACGCCAGTTGGACAAGCCGTTGGCAAGTTTGAGCGAGCCGGAAAGCCGCCGCCCCAGCAACGCCCCATCAACGATCAACTCTGCCGGTCCGTTGCCGCCCGCAGTTGCGTCTTGCAAGTCGGCTAGTCGCATCGACCAAGCGAGCCTGGCTGGTGCGGCTGCACGCAGCCCGGGCGACAAGGTGGCGGCATCCGCCACACCCAGCAGCTCGAGAAACTCGGTCCATGCCTGCGGGTCCGTTGCTGCAATTGTGCCGCGCAATGAGCCGCGGCTGCGCGCGGCGATGTCGGCCACTTCGCCTTCGACTTCGAGATCGAGCCCCCGGGCGCTGGTCAACCGAGCACGAGAGACCGTCAGCCGTCCGTTGAGAACCGCTAGGTCAATGTCGACATCACGTAAGTCCTGGTCGCCGTCGATCAGCTGGCTTGCGCGTATTTGCAAGGTCAGATCACTTGTGCGGGCATCGAAGACGGCCGGCCGTTTACTCCCGCCTCCAATAGGTTCGGCCGCCGCGCCACCACCCGCGGCACTCGGCTGCTCGACGTTTACAAGTTCCCGAATGCGGGAATAAAGATCGAGAGCGCGGGGCGCGATGGCGCCAATATCGATCCGATCGCCGTCGAGCGCGAGATCCAGGCGCTTGCGTCCCTCCCAGCGGTAACTGACGTCTCCTGACAGAGTTGTCGCAGCAATGTTTGCGGTGGCCTGCGTAACTGCGATCGACTGGCCTGTCACCCCGAGCTTCGCTTGAAGCGAAAAAGCAGCCTCGCCGCGGCCATCGGAGATCACGCCGGAATGACCAAGCCAGCCCAGAAGCCGCGCTGGACTCGCGCCACGCAGATTGATATCGCCGTCGAAATTCGCAGGTTTCAGCGGATCGGGAAACACTCCGGTGATCAGTACCGAGGCACCGCCTGGCAGTGCAGCACGCAGATCGGTGACGCGCAGCAAGCTGGCACCGCGCTCGATCGCCAACCGCACATTGCTTAGTGCTTCCCCGCCGAGATTGATCTGATCAACCGTCACCGATGCACGCCCCCGACCAGCCGACGGCACGAAGTGAGACAACGATGCCGGCAGCCGGCTCAAGACCTCCAGAGGCTTTGCTATTGCCTGTTCGCCAAACACCGCATCGAGATCGAGCCATTTCGACGTAAATTCGGATTTGATGTCGAGGCCACGCGTCCAGTCAGCCTGCGCCGAGCCACCTAACAATTGTGGTTTGCCGTTTTGTTCAAAGGCAAGCGTGATATCGCTCAGCCGGGCGCCTGCCGTATCACCGGCGATTACCGCGCGCACTTCCATCGCCATTCCGGTTTCCGGCGCGACCTCGGAAGGCTTAGCCAGCCTTGCCGGCAGCAGGGAAAGTTGGCCGTTCAACTGGCCTTCGAAGCGAGGTTTTCCACCGATGTCGGCCAATCGAACTTCTATCGTTGAGGTGTTTGCCGTCTCTGCCGCCGTCAAAGCGGCCTTGACACGCAATCCGCCCTCAGTATCGAAATTGGTCGTCGATGACTTCAACTCGTAGCGTGCGCCACCGGCGTCAAAGCTGCCGCGGAACCGGAATGGACCTTCCAATGCCGCCACCGACAATTCGCCGGATACCGCGTCGATACGCCCCAGCTCCTGGCCGTCCGCGCGATCGACCGAAATAATGCCATCGGTGATCTGAACCGACTGCAGCGCCACATCGCTTGGCACGAATGGCAGTGTGCCGCGGGTCAACGACAGGGTTTGCCAGTTGCCGCCACCTTCGGGATTGAGCCGCAGCTTGAGCACAGGACGGCGCAGTTCGATTTTATTGGCTTCGATCGCGCCCTTGAGGAGCGGTGCCGGCGACAGCCAAAGAGTGAAGTCGTCAGCGCGAAAAAAGGGCTCCCCAGTCCGCCCCGCGGCATCGGCAAGGCGCACCTTTTCAAACCGGACATAGGGTGATGGCAGAAGGCGAAGGTTGACGGCACCGGCAACGCGCAGCTCGCGTCCAAGTATTCGCGAGGCTTCTTCCTCGAATACGCCGCGATAGCTCGTCCAATCGACGAAGTGCGGGACCGCGAATAGAGCGGCCAACACGGCGACGAGCAGACCACCAATCCAAAGGAGAAAGTTGTTCATAGCCTCCTGATCGACCAAGTTAGCTGGATGCGACTCCGCACGGCAATCTCCAATGCGAAGCTCGCATCAGCTCAAGCCGAATAAGCATACCACGGTGTGCGCGGCAACGGCCACAACGCTACGGTCGAATGAATCGCTGAGGCGCGACCCGCATATGTAGCGCAAGTTTAGGCGCAGACCAGAATTTGAGCGGCCGTGAGATGCCGATTGCTGCCACTTCCGACATGCTATGCTGTCAAGATGCCAAAGAATCACTTGCAGGACACCGTCATCCAATCGTCGTCTCCCGCAGCCGGCTCGATCTCGTCGCGAGCGCTCGGCCGCGCGGCGCCAGCCTACATGGCTGCCATCAATCCTGAGCAGCGTCATGCCGTTGAGACGTTGGATGGTCCGGTACTCGTGCTGGCAGGTGCCGGCACTGGCAAGACCCGCGTACTGACCACGCGGATTGCGCACATCCTGGCGTCAAACAAGGCGAGGGCTGCCGATATACTGTCGGTCACTTTCACGAATAAGGCAGCACGGGAAATGCGCGAACGCATCGGCGGCCTGATCGGCGGTGCGGTCGAGGGCATGGTCTGGCTCGGCACCTTCCACTCAATTGGTGTGAAGATTCTGCGCCGGCACGCGGAACTTGTCGGTCTCAAGAGCGGCTTCACGATCCTCGATCCCGACGATCAGCTGCGCCTGATGAAACAAGTGATCGAGGTTGCCGGCATCGACAAGGAGCGCTGGCCGGCACGGCAGCTTGCAGCCCTCATCGACGGCTGGAAGAACCGCGGCTTGACGCCGGACAAGGTGTCGGCCGGGGAGGGCATGTTCGCCGGAGGCCGCGGCCGCGAGCTGTATGCCGCCTACCAGAAGCGATTGAAGGAGCTCAACGCCTGTGATTTTGGGGACCTGCTGCTCGAAAGCCTGCGGCTGTTTCTGGAAAACGCCGATATTCTCAAACAGTATCAGCGCCGCTTCCGCTACATCCTGGTTGACGAATATCAGGATACCAACGTCGTACAGTACATGTGGCTGCGGCTCCTCGCGCAAGGGGCGCCGAACATCTGCTGTGTCGGTGACGACGATCAGTCGATCTACGGCTGGCGTGGCGCCGAAGTCGACAACATCCTGCGCTTCGACAAGGATTTCCCCGGCGCAGTCATCATCCGGCTCGAGCGCAACTACCGTTCGACCGGACACATTCTGGCGGCCGCCTCGAGCTTGATTGCCCACAACAAGGGCCGCCTCGGCAAAACGCTGTTCACCGACGATGCGCTCGGCAACAAGGTCGCTGTCGCCGGGGTGTGGGACGACGAGGAAGAAGCGCGCGTGATCGCGGACGACATCGAGGCAGCGCAAAAGCATGGTCATCGGCTCAACGACATCGCGATCCTGGTGCGCGCTTCGTTCCAGATGCGCAGCTTGGAAGACCGTTTCGTGACGCTTGGCCTGCCTTATCGCGTGATCGGTGGGCCACGTTTCTACGAACGGCAAGAGATCAAGGACGCGGTCGCCTATCTCGAGATCGTCGCCAATCCGGCGAACGACCTGAAGTTCGAGCGCATCGTAAATGTGCCGAAGCGCGGCCTTGGCGATACCGCCGTCAAACGAATTCACGAACTTGCGCGCGCACACGACCTGCCGCTGTACAGGGCGGCGCAGGAAATTATTCAGACGGAGGACCTGGGCGGTAGAGCGCGCAAGTCTGTTTCAGATCTGATTTCAGCGTTCGAACGCTGGCGTTCGCGGATTGCAACAATGAAGCACACCGAACTTGCCGAGTTGATCCTCGACGAGAGCGGCTATACCGCGATGTGGCAGGCGGACAAGAGCCCGCAGGCCCAGGCCCGGCTCGAGAACCTGAAGGAATTGATTCGCTTCATGCACCAGTTCGAGACGCTCGGCGGGTTCCTCGAGCACGTGTCGCTCGTGATGGATGTCGATGCCGGCAACGATGGCGACCGGGTTTCCCTTATGACCCTTCATGCCGCAAAAGGCCTGGAGTTCGACACCGTGTTCCTGCCCGGCTGGGAAGAGGGTCTGTTTCCCCATCAGCGTTCGCTCGATGAGAACGGGCTGGCGGGGCTCGAAGAGGAGCGCAGGCTGGCCTACGTCGGGATAACGCGAGCCAAGAAGCACGCCAAGGTTTCGTTCGCTCAGAACCGGCGCAACCGGGGACTGTTCTCGGCGGCCGTGCCGTCGCGCTTCATAGACGAGTTGCCAGAGGCGCATGTCGACGTGGTGGAGCCCAAGAGCCCGTTCGGCGGCGCCTATCAGGGCTTCGGCGGCAGTTTCGGTCAGCGCGGCGGGTATGGGCAGAGCCGGTTCGATGAGACCGCCGCCCCCTTCCAGGCAACCTATCAGACACCCGGGTGGCAGCGCGCGCAACAGCAATGGAAAAAGGCAACTCCAAAGAAGCCGCAGACGGTTATCGAAGGCGAACTTGTCGCATCATCGACGGCGAGGCAGACAACATTTGCGTTGAGCGATCGCGTGTTTCACCAGAAGTTCGGCTACGGCCGAGTCGTCGAGATCGATGGAAACAAGCTGACCGTGGATTTCGAGAAAGCCGGATCGAAGCGGGTGGTGGCCAGTTTTCTCGAGAAGCATTCATGATTGTGAGCGACTTCCCATTCCGAGAGCCGGCCGCTGCTCACGAGCGCGGCAACACTGCTACGCGGCGCCAGTCGCCACATGCGGTTCTGATCCTCGGGCGGGGCGGCCGATTCCCCGATGGGGCGTCGCCATGCGCCACAAGTAAATCGCGATTACAAGGTTGAGTACGTTCCAGCCAATGCCATGTAAGAACGCCATCTGATAGGATCCGGTCAGATCGAAGATCGCGCCGGTCAGCCATCCACCGAGCGCCATGCCGACGATTGTCGCCATCAGCACGAGACCGACGCGCGTCCCGGCCTCACTAGCCGGGAACCGTTCGCGCACAATGATGGCATAGCTCGGAACAATGCCACCTTGGCTCAAGCCGAACAGGGCGGACACGACATAAAGCGACATCAATCCATCGAACGGCAGATAAAGCAGCAGAGTGAGACACTGCAGGCCTGAGCCCAGCAACAGCGTTTTGATGCCGCCGAAGCGATCCGCGATCCAACCCGATGCAATCCTGCTCACCACGCCCAGGCCCAACATCAGCGACAGCATCTCTGCGCCACGCGCGGCGCCAAAACCCAGATCGCTGCAATAAGCGACGATATGTACTTGAGGCATCGACATCGCGACGCAACAGGCAAGGCCTGCGATCACGAGCAGCGCTTGCAGAACGCTGGGCGACATCGTTGTCGACGACGGGGCGCGGCTGTGCGAGCCTGCATCGGCAACGCCGACGTCTGCCCCAACCGGAGACGGGCGCCGCAGAAACAGAATCAACGGCAGCATGGCGCAGACACAGAATACGCCGATATAGACACTGGTCTGCCGCCAGCCGATCTCTGCGATGCCATACTGGATAATGGGTGGCCAGACTGCGCCCGCCAGATAGTTGCCGCTGGCGCAAATGGCGACGGCGATGCCTCGCCGCCTGCGAAACCAGTGCGATACATCCGCGATCAATGGTCCGAAGGTCGCCGAAGTGCCGACCAGCCCGATCACCAGCCCCTGCACGAGAATGAACTGCCACAACGACGTCGTTTGTGCCGACAGAACAAAGCCGATACCCAAAGCGAATGTGCCGATTGTCAACGGCGCGACGATGCCGACCCTGTCTGCAAGCCGTCCCATGGCAATGCCGCCGAAGGCGATGCCCATCATCGTCATCGTATAGGGCAGAGACGCCGTTCCGCGCTGAACACCGAAATCAGCCTGCACGGTCGGCAGTGCGACCACCACCGACCACAAGCCGATGCCGCCGATTGTCGCCAACGCCAATGACGCCAGCAATCGCAGCCAAGCGCGTCGGCCGTCAATTCCCTGATCGAGCGCCGATGCGCCAGCATCGGCAGTCGTATCTCTCATCGGATGCTTGCCTCTCCCGCACGGCTTTCGACACGCCTACCATAGCGTTTGCATTGGCGAACATGTGCGAACGCGCGGGAGGCATGCAGATACGAGACGTGGGCTCGGAGCTACGGCCGCTTCAAAATTTGCTCACGGGCTCCAGTGGCGCCTCGATCCATGCAATAGTTCGCGTGGCACAACTCTGGAGGAGACCGCCATGACACGCCTGCTCACGCTGATTGCTGTCGGAATCATACTGGCCGGCGGCATGGCCGCAACAGTGCCGGCCAGCGCCAAGTCATCATGCGTTCGCGCCGGCGGCGAGGCCACGATGCTTACCGAAGAACTTGCCAAGTTCATGGCCGGCGCCGCACTTAAGAATTCCATCGCCGGTATGAGTGCGAAGGCGAAAGGCACTGTTTCAATGAAGTGCACGCCGGGTCTACTGACGCACTGCATCGCTCATCAACGCGCCTGCAAATAATCTTGCTGCGAGTGCTCGGCCCCGTTGTTTTCACATTGTTGGCGTGTGTCTCTCTCTTGACGCCAACAATGTGAAACACAGATCCCCCGTCATGGCCGCACTTACCCCTGATGTTCCAAGCGTCGAACTCGCGATCGTAGAGTTGACCAACGCTTTTCGCGTTGAACAGAAACTTGCGCCGGTAAAGCCCAATGCAAAGCTCACTGCTGCGGCCCGCGCTTATGCGGAGTTTTTAGCCCGCTCCAATTTGTTCTCGCATACCGCGGACGGTCGTCAGCATTCCGACCGCGTCAAGAGTGCCGGTTATGAATATTGCGAAACGTCGGAAAACCTGGCTCTTAATCTCGATAGCCGGGGCTTCGAGACCCGGCAGCTCGCAAGCGACGCGGTCGAAGGCTGGAAGCGTTCGCCAGGGCACCGCAAGAACCTCGTCTCCCCCCATGTCACCGAGATAGGTGTCGGCGTTGCCAAAGCGCGCGATCAGGAAAAATACCTTTCCGTGCAGTTGTTTGGCCGCCCCGAGATCCTGAAGTACACTTTTAATATTCAGAACGATGTGCGCTACCCGGTGACTTACAAGTTCGGGACCGAGACGCACGTCATCAAGCCGGGAATTGTCGACACTCACACCGCCTGTCAGCCGGCCTCGATTGTATTCGAGCAAGCGCGCTCGATGATTTCGGGTAAAGCACTGAAGAGCACCTATGCGGCCCGTCACGGTGATACTTACAAGATCACTGGCTCGACGGCTGGCAACGTCGTCATCGAGGTAACGCCGGGAGGTTCTGTTGTCAGGGGCTCGCTGGGTCAGCAGCGGTAGAGTTGCGCTGTAACAGTTTCGGCAATCGCTTCCGGACGTCGGGGATCGGCAGATCGCGCGGCGCAAGGACACGGACTTCGAGAAAATGACGCGTCAACTCCAGCCCCGACAACACTTCATCCAGCGTCACCACGGCCGGTCGTTCTGCGGTCAAAAACGATGGCAGCGGCAGCAACCGGTCCTTGAAGGGCTCGCCGGCCTCGGCCGACACCGCCCGACCCGACCTTGGCGACACATAGCTGAGGCCAAAACGCGAGCCCGTTGCGGCGCAGGTCGCAAGGTCGAGACCAAAGCCGAGTTCGCCAAGCAGCGCCACCTCCCACCGTACATAGAGCGCCGGCCACACGGCCGCATCATCCAGGAAGCCCATGACGAACAGTGTCACCTCGAAAAGGCTCGGATGTGGATCGCGCTCGGGCAGCAGCCGCGAAAACGCGGTCAGCGCACTCAGACCGCCGAGCGCCGCGGGATTTTGCATGGCCGACGCCGCATAGCCGCGTCTGAGCTCCACGGTCGCGTGGCCCAGATGCTCCGCCAGTCGGCCCTTCCAGGTTGCGTTAACGTGATTGCCGATCTGCAGCGCCGGCCTCAGCCGGCGTGACCGGCCGCCATAGACTAAGGCCGAACAGCGTCCGTGCGAGCGCGTCAGAAATTCGACGACGGCCGCCGTCTCGCCATGCGAACTGACCGACAGGATAATGCCTTCATCCGACCACTGCATGGCACAGAATATACACGTAAAATTCAGCTCATTCCTTTGGAAACTCGAGGCCAATCTCCTGGTAGCGCTCGGGATCGTTGCCCCAGTTGTCGCGCACTTTGACAAATAAAAACAGGTCGACCTTGTGCTCGAGCAGCTTGGCCAGCTCGAGTCTGGACGCCCTCGAGATCTCCTTGACTGTCGCACCGCCCTTGCCGAGCACGATTTTTTTTTGGCTGTCGCGCTCGACAAAGATATTCTGTTCGATCCGGACACCGCCGTGGCGCAACTTCTTCCACGACAGCGTTTCGACCGTGATTGCGTATGGCAATTCGTCGTGCAATCGGTGCAGGATTTTCTCGCGCGTAATTTCCGATGCCAGCACTCGCATAGGCAGATCGGTGAGTTCATCTTCCGGATAGTGCCATGGGCCTGGTGGCACATGGGCCGCAAGGTAGGTTTTCAGGTCATCGACGCCATCGCCGCCAAGTGCGGCAATCATGAAGATTCGGTCGAATCGCTGCCTTGCGGTGATCTGCGACGTCAACGCGAGCAACTGGTCCTTGTCTTCCAGCCGATCGATCTTGTTCAACACGAGCAGCAGCGCGCCGCGGGTATCGCCCAATTTATCCAGGATTCGGGACAAATCACCGTCGAGCCCACGCGCCGCATCGACCATGACAGCTACAATATCAGCGTCGCCGGCACGCCCCCATGCTGATTTGACCATGGCACGATCGAGCCGCCGCTTGGGCTCGAAGATGCCGGGTGTATCAACGAACACGAGCTGGCTTTGCCCCACCGTGGCAATGCCGCGGATTGGCATTCGCGTGGTCTGCACCTTGTGACTGACAATAGAAACCTTGGCGCCGACGATCCTGTTGACCAGGGTCGACTTGCCAGCGTTTGGCGCTCCTATGACCGCGATAAAGCCGCAACGGGTCAGCGGACTGTCACCGGACGGAGCCTGTGGTTCACGCATCGTTCGACTCGATCCTGACGCCTTGTGCCTTCAGCACGGCCGACGCCGCCGCCTGTTCCGCGTGGCGCTTGGATGGGCCTTCACCACGCCCCGGCTGGCAACCGTCGATCCGGACTTCAGCCACGAACTTAGGTGCATGATCCGGGCCTTTGCGGGCAACTTCAAAATAGCGCGGCAGGGCAAGGCCCTGTCCTTGCGCCCATTCCTGCAATGCAGACTTGGGGTCGGCCGCCACGATCGGCATGCTGTCCAACATCGGGCCCCAGAGCGTCGCAACGAGCTTGCGGGCGCGATCGAACCCTGCTTCGAGGAAGAGTGCACCCAGCAACGCTTCCATCGCGTCCGCCAGGATCGTTTCCTTGTCGCGGCCACCGTTGTCGGCTTCGCTGCTGCTCAGGAGCAGATGGGCGCCTAGACCGACGCCGCGCCCGATCGCCGCGCAGGTGCCGCCGCGCACCAGGCGATTGAAGTTGCGCGCGAGTTCGCCTTCCGAAACAAGCGGCAGACGAGCGTTCAGCATCTCAGCAATGGCGAGCCCCAGCACGCGATCACCGAGGAACTCCAGCCGCTCGTTGTCGGCACGCCGCGTGTTTGCTGTTCGCATACTGGAGTGCGTCAAGGCTTGCGTGAACAGCGTCCGATCCTTGAAGCCATAGCCGATGGCCTTCTCCAGATCCGTCACCTTCCTGCCGCGCGGGAAGACCATCAGGCTCTCAACGCACGAGATTGAAGAATCTCGACCATCTGATATCCAATGGCCAGCGCCAGGGTGCCAAGAGGCGAAACGCCTGCGGCTCGTCGAAGGCGCCTGAGAAAAATATGATCTCGGCCCGCCCAACGAAGTTCTCGAATGGGACGAAGCCGACGCCGGAACTAGGTTCGCGACTGTCCGATGAGTTGTCACGGTTGTCGCCCATTACGAAATAATGGCCAGCCGGTACTTTGAAAACTCTGGTGTTATCATTGTCGTCGTGCTTGCGCGCATCGAGGACCTTATATTTGACGCCCTCCGGCAGCGTTTCCTCATAGACCTCGATGCCACGCGCCGGCCGCCCATTCTCAAAGGTGTCGAACGTCCCAACAAGCCGTTTGGGCACCGCATTGCCGTTAAGGTGGAGCACCCCGTTCTGCATCTGGACTTCATCGCCCGGCAGGCCGATGACGCGTTTGATATAGTCAAGCGAGTGATCGCTGGGCAATTTGAACACTGCCACATCGCCGCGCTTAGGCGCGTTGGCGAATGCGCGGCCGTCGAAAATGCGGCTAGTCAGGATTGTGCCGCCGTAAGGAAAAGTGTGCCGGCTGTAGCCATAAGACAGCTTCGACACAAACAGGTAGTCGCCGACCAGCAGCGTCTCCTTCATCGAGCTCGATGGGATGTTGAACGGCTGATAAAAGAATATGCGAACAAAGACTGCCAGCGCGAGCGCCTGGACGATGATCTTGACTGAGTCCCACCAGCCGCTCTTGTCCTTGGTTTCCATATCCGAATCGACCTTCAGGCCCATTGTGCGACTCCCTGGGAGACGTGGGCCTCGGGGCCACCGGTCAAACCGCCGTTGCTATAGACGTTTCGCGGAAACGGCGCAAATGTTGGCCGTCAGCCTCTTGACAGCACTCGAGTTACGGATCGTGAGGTTCAGAATAGTTACCGCTGATCAAACTTCGT
Source organism: Hyphomicrobiaceae bacterium (assembly GCA_041745515.1). Lineage (GTDB taxonomy): Bacteria > Pseudomonadota > Alphaproteobacteria > Rhizobiales > Hyphomicrobiaceae > JAKFWF01. The sequence continues at coordinate 14,893 of JBGTIU010000024.1, forward strand.
CGGCACTGCCTGAATAATCACGATGGCCTCGGCCCAAGGAGCGTCATCGGTCAGAGTCAGCTCAATACGAGCGTCATGGCCACGCGGGGTCAAGCGCTGGAGTTGGGCCGCCGCACCACCGGTAAGCTCCAAGGTCGGCCGTCCGCTTAGGAGATTGACGACGCCCATATCGCGCCAGTAGACGCCGCGTCGCAAGCCGGTACCGAGCGCTTTTGCGCAAGCCTCCTTTGCAGCAAAGCGTTTGGCAAATGATGCGGCGGGCCGGGCTCTCGATTGCGATTTCTGCCGCTCCACGGGCGTGAAAATGCGATCCAGAAATCGATCACCGAAGCGTTCGATCGAGCGTTCGATGCGCCTGATGTCGATGATGTCGTTGCCGATCCCCAGGATCATGGTGCGGCTGCGATCGTCACGCCGAACGCCGCCCGGATGCCTGCAGGCGTGCCTCATCCATCAAAGAGCGCATCCGCCGAACGGCCGCGTGCAGGCCACCAAAAATTGCTTCGCCGATCAGGAAGTGGCCGATATTCAGCTCGATGATCTCTTGAATGCGCGCCACTGGGGCGACAGTATTGAAAGTAAGCCCATGCCCTGCATGGACCTCGAGGCCGGCCGCCGACGCCCGTTTCGCCGCGACTGTCAGCCGATCGAGTTCGGCGGCGACGCCCTTCGCGTCATCCTCCAGCGCACGTTGGCAATAGGCTCCGGTGTGCAGTTCGATGATGTCCGCGCCGATCCGAGCCGAGGCGTCGATCTGCGCAGGCGATGCTTCGATGAACAAGGACACGCGGATGCCGACATTCTTGAGCGCCGTTACAAAGGGTTGGAGCGCTGCAAAACCGCCTGTGACATCGAGCCCGCCTTCGGTCGTGCGCTCTTCCCGCTTCTCGGGCACCAGGCAACACGCGTTCGGCAGGTGGCGCAGCGCGATGCCAAGCATTTCATCCGTCGCCGCCATCTCCAGGTTGAGCGGGCGCGTCAACTCTGCCTTCAGACGCGAGATGTCGGCATCAGATATGTGCCGCCGATCCTCCCGCAAATGTGCGGTGATGCCGTCCGCCCCTGCCTCGATCGCCAGTTGCGCCGCCCGCAATGGATCAGGATGCCGCCCGCCCCGCGCATTCCGGATGGTGGCGACGTGATCGATGTTGACACCGAGCCGTTGAACTGGGAACCGGGAGGATGAGGACATGTAGCGGTCTCATTGTTCGCTGAAAGTTGTTATCGAATTGAATTCGCGCAGCAATATAGCTATGTCGCGCAGGTTTGCGTAGCCCTTGATGAGCAATTTGGCGCTGTCTCTTTAGCGCAACTTGCCAATCCACAGCCGGCCGTGCGATCCCCCACCTCGCCTATATGGCATGAGAATCGTGGCGTGGGTCCATCTCTAGCGGGACACTCAATGCATGGCATCCATTCGTGATCTTTTCGGAAGTACCGTCCCTGATATGACCGATAAATCTGTGCGCCAGCGCAAACCGGCCGATGCGTCCGATGCCTACACTGCTGCCGATATCGAGGTGCTGGAGGGGCTGGAGCCGGTGCGCCGCCGCCCCGGCATGTACATAGGCGGCACGGATGAGAAGGCCCTGCACCATCTGTTCGCCGAAGTCATCGACAACGCGATGGACGAGGCGGTTGCCGGTCACGCAACCTGGATCGAGGTGCGATACGACGTCGATGGTTCTCTGTCAGTCATGGATAACGGCCGCGGCATACCTGTCGATCCTCACCCCAAATTCAAGAGCCAGTCAGCGCTCGAAGTGATCATGACGACGCTGCACTCGGGTGGAAAATTCGACGGCAAAGCCTATCAAACGTCGGGCGGCCTGCACGGCGTCGGCATCTCGGTGGTCAATGCGCTGTCCGAGACCTGCGAAGTTGAAGTCGCGCGCGGCCAGCAGCTTTACCGCATGGTGTTCAACCGTGGAGTACCCGAAGGGCGACTACAGAAACTCGGGTCGACCATGAACCGCCGCGGCACCAAGGTACGCTTCAAGCCGGACGAGAAAATCTTTGGCAGGGGCTGCGCCTTCAGACCTTCGCGTCTGTTTACCATGGCACGCTCGAAGGCCTACCTTTATGGCGGTGTCGAAATACGCTGGTTCTGTGCGCCCGAACTGATCAAGGATCAGACGTTGAGCGAAGCCGTGTTCCATTTTCCCGGCGGCCTCAAGGATTTTCTGAATAATTCGATTGATGGCCAGACCCTCGTTGCCAAGGACATGTTCGCTGGCCGCATTACCAGGGACGGTGGCCATGGCGCCGTAGAGTGGGCGGTGGCCTGGACGGCAAGCGAGGACGGCTTTCTGCGCTCCTACTGCAACACCATTCCCACCGCCGACGGCGGCACTCACGACAGCGGCCTGCGCGCAGCACTGTCGAAGGGGCTGAAAGCCTACGGCGAACTCGTCAACAACAAGAAGGCGACTCAGATTACAGCCGACGACGTGATGGGCACGGCCGCGGCAATGCTGTCGGTGTTCATCCGCGAGCCGGAATTCCAGGGTCAGACCAAGGACCGCCTGGCGACCCAGGAAGCCGCGCGAATCGTCGAGAACGCCGTCCGCGATGCCTTCGACCATTGGCTGACCGGGGCGCCGCAGCAGGCGACGAAGCTGCTCGAGTGGACGATTGAACAGGCCGAGGACCGTCTCAAGCGCAAGCGCGAGAAGGAGATCGGACGGCAGACCGCAACGCGCCGGCTAAGACTACCGGGCAAACTCGTCGATTGCGCTACCCAGTCGGCCGAAGGCACGGAGATTTTCATCGTCGAGGGCGATAGCGCGGGCGGTTCGGCCAAGCAGGCGCGCAACCCCAAGACGCAGGCCGTGCTGCCGTTGCGCGGCAAGATTCTGAACGTCGCCAACGCCACCAGCGCCAAGCTCAGCCAGAACCAGATGCTGTCGGACCTGATCCAGTCGCTCGGGTCGGGTACCGGCGCGAAATACCGGGAGGAAGAGCTGCGCTACGAGCGCGTCATCGTCATGACCGACGCCGACGTCGATGGCGCACATATAGCGTCTCTGCTGATCACCTTTTTCTATCAGGAGATGCCGGAGCTGATCGAGAACGGCCACCTGTTCCTCGCGGTGCCGCCGCTGTTCAAGTTGACTCAAGGTTCAACGTCCGTCTATGCCCGCACGGAAGCCCAGCGCGACGTACTGCTGAAAACCGCGTTCAAGGCCAACCACAAAGTCGATATTACGCGGTTCAAGGGTCTGGGCGAGATGAACGCCTCGCATCTCAAGGAAACCACGATGGACCCGACGAAGCGTTTATTACTCAAGGTTGCTGTCGGGGATGGCGACAAGTCGGAGATTGCGGAGGCCATCAACGCGTTGATGGGCTCGAAACCGGAATTACGGTTCAAGTTCATCCAGGAGCGCGCAGCGTTCGCGAAGGATCTGGATGTTTGAGGGCTATCGCACAGCCTTGAACTCGTCGGTCAGTCGATTGATCTTGGAAGCCGCTCCTCCCAAAATCCATAGATCGTAGACGACCACAGCCATCGTCATGACTGCGAGCATGATGTTGACATAAGAGATCTGCCAATAGCCGACGAAGTGAAGGAAAAGCCCGAACAGGGCGGCTATCGCAGGAATACCCGAGATAATATTATCCAGATTATGCGTACTCGAACTGCCGATATTTCCGTGCGAAACGGGGTAACCCTGGACCACAAGGTATGCCCAAAACAGCGCGAACAGACTCATGAAGAAAAGCGCGGTGCGCTCAGGAGTTGTGGCACCAACCATTGCCGGTTCGAGGTTTGGCTTGAGCCAGAACAGGGCTCCCATCAGCGCGGTCAGTAACAGCGCACTTACAAGGCGTGGCCCGATGGTCATCGTGTAGCTCCCAAATCGACGATTGCGCCGGCACTTGCGGTCACGCATTACGTTGGCTGGCGGCGTTCACCTTGTGAGAAACGCGCAGCACTGCGATCCGTTCCAACCTCGCGTTATATCTGCTTGGCCCCTCACCAGTCGCCAGTCCCGCGTCTGGCCGTGGTCTTCCTGCCGGGTCCAAGGTCCATTACACCGAGGCGCACTGCCTTTTTTTTGCCAGGAACCTGCTGAGGATACCCAACTGCGGGAGCCGGACTCGATAGATGTCAGGAATCCGTCATGACCGCCCCCGCTCGGCATTGGACCGAAAATACTCATGCTTATGGAGCCTTCGACGCCGACGAGGATGCCGCGTACGGTGAACTCTCGGCGGGCGAAAGGGTCGGCCCGCCACTCGCTCGCTCCGGCCGCAAGGTCGTGCTGCTGAGCATCGTCGTTCTGCTCGCGCTTGGCAGCTGGGCGGCGCTCAGCGAGCAGCTCACCTGGCCCGGATGGCTGTCAGTACAGATTACGAGCCTGATCGATTCCATGCACCGTAAGCCGACACCGGCCGAGTCGGCCGCTTCGGTGCTGCCTGCTGTCGGGCCGCCACCTTCGACCCTGCTGCCACTGGTTGCGAGTGAAATTGCCGCGGCTCCTGTTGCAGAAATTAGATCGGCGGCGCCACCAATGACGACGGCTGCGCTTGCGCCTGCGACCAAACCCTCTGACGAGTCGGCGGCCTCGCCCTTGCCACCGCCGCCTGTCGATGCCGCCGACCCTTATCAGACACGCGCGGTAGCCGTCGGTCTTCATCCGGGACTTTCCCGCGTCCTGCTGGCGCGACTTTCGCCCGCCGATTATCGCAATGCCGGCACTGCGATCAAAAAAGCCGTGGCCGAGACAGCCGATACCGATGTCTACATCTGGCCGCGCCAGCGTAAACCCGAGCTCGCACTTTTTCAGGTTAGCTTCGTGCCCGGCGCCGCGCCCGATTGCCGGCGGTACGTCGTGAAAGTAAGCAAGGATGGCTGGCTAACGACCGCGCTGCCAATGGAGAAGTGCGGATCGAAGCCCGGCCGGTAGTGGCGCCAGCGCCCTTACCGTCGGCGCAGGCTCGGTCGGGAACGTAGCGGTTGCGGAGGGGCCTTGTTGCCCCGGTGCAGGCAATCACTTCCGCCTCCATCCGTTCACCACCTCCAGATATGCTCCCGCCTGTCCCGTACCCAGCTGCTCCAGATTGCGGATGACGCTCGCCTGATCGGCTGCCGACTTGTGCTGGCCGAACTTCCACTGCGCCTCGATCTTGGTGATCCCGATTTCGATACCGACGATGGCGCGCAGCATCGCCTCGCGCTTGGCTGCCGTCATCTTAGCCGACGTCCACGGGGTCTTCGGCAACAGCGTCTGCTCGAACCGCGCGCTCAAGCGATCAACATGATCAAGGCTTCCGAATTGCGGCAGCACACGCGCGATCCCGCTCAAATGAACGCTGACGTAGTTCCATGTCGGCACCTGATCAACGGTCGTATACCAATCGGGTGAGATGTAGGTGTCGGGGCCTATAACGGTCAGTAACACGTCGGGCGCGGCGGCAATAATCTCGTGCAAGTTGTTGGCGCGGGCGACATGCAGCTCGGCACGGACACCGTCAGCGCCACGACGAAGGAGGAACGGCAGATGCGACGCGACCAGCCGGCCCCGGTCGCTGGCAACCAGCGTACCGAATCCGCGCGTCGCGGCAAAGTCTAAGGCCGTTTCGTCGTCGGCTTTGAATGCTGGCGGAACATACATGCGTGCGGCTTTCGGCTGGAATGGCCCGTTGCCCCTCAAGGCGCAATGATGTGTGGCACGAACCGGGCGGTGTCCTTTGTGATCAGGCTGTCGTCTTCGCGCAAGCCCATGCCAGCCGGCTGGCTCGCGACCAGCCATGATCCGACGACCACGTAGCCACCATCGCCCATTGCCAGCGTCGCAACCTCTTGCCGGATGGTCCGCCCACCGCCATAGGGCCCGTCGGTCACTTCGACAGGACCTTTGCGTGCGTGCAGCGTCACATTTGCCCCTTCGCGCGAGAACAACGGCTTCTCGACGAACGTATTGCCGAGACTAGCCGCCCGCGGACTGTCGGAGAAAAACGTGCGCAGCAGGTTCGGATGCCCAGGCGCCATCTCCCACAGCAGCGGCAATAGCCCCTTGTTCGACAGAACCGATTTCCAGGGTGGCTCGATGAACTGTACCGGCGATCGGGCGAGCGCATGGCCGAACTCTTCACGAAACATCCATTCCCAAGGGTAGAGCTTGAACAGCACCTCGATCTGGCGGTCGGAGGCGTCCGCGAACGAGCCGTTCGCGGTGAGGCCGATCTCGTGCATCGCAACGCGGTGGGTCGGCACCCCCGCCTGGCTGGCGCATTCCTGCAGATAATCGACGGTGCCTTCGTCCTCCGGTGCATCGATCGATTGCGCCAGATGCAGCCGATAAGGCTTCCCATCGCGCAGGTTCTTGAACGCCGCGATCAGCTTCTCGTGCACGGACGTAAACTGGTCGGCACCCTCCGGCAGCGTGCCCGCGGCAAGACCGTCCTCCAGCCACATCCACTGTGCCACCGAGGACTCGACCAACGACGTCGGCGTATCGGCATTGTATTCGAGAAGCTTTGCCGGTCCCGAGCCGTCGTAGGCGAGATCGAGGCGGCCGTAGAGATTTCGATCGCCCCGTCGCCAACTCTCGGAGATGAAGTTCCATTGTGCCTCCGGGATCGAGAGCTGACGCAGCAGTCGCTCGTCGACAACGGCACGCTTGACCAACTCCAGGCACATTGCCTCGAGTTCGGCCGTCGGCGCTTCAATGCTGTCCTCGATCTCCTGCAGCGAAAACACCCAAGCCGCATCTTCCGTCCAGTAGGGCTCGCCGCCCGGACTGTGCCAATGAAATCCGTTGTCCTCCAGTCGTTGCCGCCAGTTCTCGCGTGGGGTCACGCCGATTCGATGCATGATGCTTACCCGTCTATCAGCAGTCAGCTGCCGCTGCGGCCGATCGACCTTCCCGTCGATCCGAACCCGCCGCGCGATACCACAGACGTGCGCGCCGACGGTGCAGAGGTGGCGCTGCGCGGTGCGACAGCATTGCCGCGCGCGGTTGCGGGCTGAGCACCCCGAACGACCAGGCCTCCAGACGATGTCCGATACCAGCGCGTTGTCGAGCGGCCGCTGCTGGTGA
>JBGTIU010000025.1:0-36287 GCA_041745515.1 Hyphomicrobiaceae bacterium
TCCGGCGGACGCCGTCGTCGGTTAGACAGCGCGCATCGGGCGGCAGCCGACCAGACGGGTCGATGATGATTCTGGCGGGGTGGCGGCCCGACACGCGGCGCACGTTAAGTGTCGGATCGTCGGCGATGACCGTGCCGATGCCAACGATGACCCCATCAACCGCCGCCCGCAGACCATGCACGTGATCGAGCGCCGCATCGCGATTGATCCAGCGGCTTTCCCCGGTCGGCGTCGCGATCCGCCCGTCGAGCGATTGGCCGAGTTGGGCGACGACGAAGGGGCGGCTCGGATCGGCGTGCATGATCGCCGCGCAGGGATCAGCCGCAGTATTGGTCTGGCCTCGTATCATTACTCGTGTCCCGGCACCGTTGGCCGTCTGTGCTCGATGCTATACATGCAGCCGGGTTAAGCGGGCAACGAATTGCAAAGCGCGGCGAGTGGGAACAAGGCGTTACATGAACAGCGTGCAGCGCACCAGCAGATCGATATCGGCGCGGGCGCAAATTCTTTTCGATCTCGACCCCCCGGCGCTGGGGTGGCCGTACTGGCCGGTGGCAGTGCTTTTTGCGCTGTGCTGGATACTGTTCGCCTGGCCGTGGCTGTCCGGTGCGGTGACCATTCCCTGGGACGGCAAGGCGCAGTTCGCTCCCCAGGTGCAATTCCTGGCGGCGAGCATCGCGCGCGGCGAAAGCCCGTTCTGGAACCCCTATGCTTTTGCAGGCCATCCCCAGATTGCCGACCCGCAATCCCTGATGTTCTCGCCGCCGTTCCTGCTGCTCGCGTTATTGAACAGCGCACCGAGCCTGCGCGCGATCGATGCCACGGTGCTGCTGTCCGTGCTGGCGGGAGGCTTCGGCGTGCTCTGGCTTGCCCGCGAGCTCGAGTGGCACTGGGGCGGAGCATTGATCGCGGCGCTCAGCTTTTGTTTCGGTGCGTCGATGGCGTGGCGACTGCAGCATTTCGGGCAGGTTCTGAGTCTCGCCTATTTACCGTTCGCCCTCGTATTTCTGCGCAGGGGGCTGCAAAGCGGACGGCCCTTGCCGGGACTTGTCGCCGGCATCGTGACCAGCTTCATAGTCCTTGGCCGCGATCAAGTCGGGCTGCTCTGCATCTATGTGCTGATCGGTTTCGCCGTCTGGCAGCAACTGTCCGCGCCGTCGTTCTGGCCCGCATTTCGCAACAGCGTCCGTCCGCTCGCCGCGGGCCTCGCCAGCGGGGTCGCACTGGTTGCCATCCCGATCTTGCTGACGGCGCTGCTTGCCGGCCAATCGAACCGGCCCGAGATCGACTATGCAGGCGCGGCGGCCGGGTCATTGCATCCGGCACTGCTGGTCACCAGCGCCATCCCGCACCTGTTTGGCGCGGCCGGCGAGATGGAGAAATACTGGGGGCCACCCAGCTTCACCTGGGAAGGCACCGGCCTTTTCATCGCGCAGAACATGGGCCAGCTCTACCTCGGTGCAGTTCCGCTGCTCCTGCTGATCGCCGGAACGGTGCGCGGCGTACTTTGGGACCGGCAGATCCGATTTTTCACTGTCGCGTTCGTACTGGTGACGCTCTACGCGCTTGGACACTTCACTCCGTTTTTCAGAGTGGCGTATGAGCTCCTACCTGGCGTCAAACTTTACCGTCGACCGGCGGATGCAACATTCTTGGTGGGTGGCCTCGGCAGCATCCTTGCCGGCTACACGGTGCACCGGTTGCTGACCTGGACGCTCCCGGCGCCCAAGCGGTGGCAACGGATTGTCGAAATCGCCATCGTTGCTGCGGCCTTCAGCTTTGCCCTGGCCGCGTCCCTTGCTTTTGATCGTATCGATCGTGCCCTCGCGCCGTTACTGATTGCCGCGGCGTGGCTCGCAGCAGGCGCCGCGGCACTGCCGTTGGCCAACAGCTTGAAGACAATACGACCGATCACTGCAGCACTGCTGCTTGGGGGCCTGACGGCTGTCGATCTGTCGTGGAACAATGGCCCGAACGGGGCATCTGCGATGCCGGCCGGCGAACTCGATATGCTGGAGCCATCGACGCGCAACGAAACGCTGGCTCTTCTAAAGCAGAAGCTCGGCCAGCGCCGCTCCCCCGCCGCTCGCGACCGGGTGGAGCTCATAGGGCTCGGCTTCCATTGGCCGAACGCAAGCCTGACGCACGGCCTCGAACAAACGCTCGGCTATAATCCGGTGCGCTTGAAACTCTACAGCGCAGCGACCGGCGCGGGCGACAGCTCAGGCAATGCCGATCAGCGCAAGTTCTCAAAACTGATGCCGTCCTACCGGTCCGCTCTCGCCGACTTGCTGGGGTTGCGCTACGTCGCATCAGGCGTGCCGATCGAGCAGATCGACCCGAACCTTGAACCGGGCGATCTGCCCCTTATTGCGCGCACCGCAGATGCCTACGTCTATGAGAACCCGCGGGCGCTTCCGCGCGTCATGCTGGCGACCCAAACGCGCGCCGCAGACTTCAATAAGCTCGTTGCCGAAGGCGGGCTGCCGAATGTCGATTTCCGGACCACGGTTGTGCTCCAGGAAGACGAGCCTTCACTCCCGCGCCGCCCAGGCAGTGCCCGAATTGTCGCCTACACCAATACGACTGTGACCATCGATGCCGAGACACCGGACGGCGGCTGGGTCGTCCTCAACGACCTCTGGCATCCCTGGTGGTTCGCGGCGATCGATGGAAAAACAACCATAATCCGCCGCGCCAACGTGCTTTTTCGCGCCGTCGAGGTACCGGCGGGGCAGCATCGCGTCGTGTTCACCTTTCGCCCGCTTGCGGGTGGCTGGCGTGAACTGCTGGACCGTTGACTAAGGTTTCGCTCACCCGTTCATTGACGGTTCAGCGAAAAACCTGTTCCTGCTGCGCTCGTGCGTGCCGTAACCTACCCTAGAGCCCTTGATCGAACGGAATCTGATCGATGCCGCCTCCGAGCGAGACATCATGACCGTGGACACAGCGCCAGCGGCACCCAATCTGGCACTCGACCGGCGTGTCATCGGCGCGTATTTCAGGCTGTCGCGTGGCTTCTGGCAGGGCGCTACCGCGCGCCGAGCCTGGACGATAACGCTCGGCCTCGGCTTATTCCTGGCCTCGAGTATCGGCGCAACGCTCGCGCTCAACCACTGGAACCGCTGGTTCTTCGATGCCCTTGCTGCGAAGGATGCGGCAACGATCGGCAAAGCCGTGCTGGTCCTGGGCTTGATCATCGGTTGCATGGCTGGCGTCGGCGTCGGCATCGTGCGTTGCCGCGAGACATTGCAGGCACGATGGCGCGAGTGGGTGTCGCGGACATTGGTCAACCGCTGGCTCGGCAACGATCGATTCTATCATCTGGAACTTACCCGCACGGCGCCGGCGAACCCCGAGTACCGTATTTCGGACGATACCCGCTGGGCGACCGAACTTCTCGTCGACTGTGCAATCGGGCTGTTTTTGGCAGTGATCGGTGCGGCGGCATTCATCGGCATTCTTTGGTCGGTTGGCGGTAGTCTGACGGTGACCGCAGGCGGCTTCAATTTCGTAGTTCCGGCCTACATGGTGCTGGCCGCACTTGGCTACGGCACCATCGCCTCCGTCCTGATGCTGCGCATCGGGCGTCCGCTGCTCGGCTCCGTCGTCGCCAAGAACGAGGCCGAAGGTCACTTCCGGTTTGCCCTGATGCGGGTGCGCGATAACGCCGAGAGTATTGCGCTCTCGCGCGGCGCGGACGGCGAGAAACGGATCGTCGACGGGCTCTACGATACTCTGGTCGGCCGCTGGCTTGCGATCGTTCGGCAGCACGGGAACCTGACTTGGATCACCAATTCCAGTGGCCCGTTCGTGCCGATCTTCCCGCTTCTTGTTGCCACGCCAAAGTATCTTTCGGGCGAGTTGACGATTGGCGAAGTGATCCAGCTCGCCGCCGCCTTCGTCCAGGTGCAGGTTGCGATCTCCTGGATCGTCGACAACTACAACAGGATTGCCGATTGGTACGCGTCCGCCCGGCGGATCGTCGAGCTAACCGATGCCTGCGAGGCGATCGATAGCCGGATGCGGCAAACGGATGCCGTCGATCGTCTCGCTATCATCGACAGCACGGACGGTGCCATTCGATTGTCGGATGTCACCGTGCTGGAGCCGTCTGGGCGTGCGCTGGTTCGGCATATTGATCTCACGGCACGACCCGGCCAAAGGTTGATGGTGTCGGCGCAATCGGGGGCCGGCAAGTCATCACTGGTACGCGCGATCGCGGGTCTGTGGCCTTGGGGCCGAGGGCGCATCGCCCTGCCTGCGGGGCGAAGCATGTTGATCGTACCTCAGCGTCCGTATCTGTCGGCGACAAGCCTGCGAGAAGCACTCTACTATCCGCACGAGCGGATGGCGGTGCCCGAAGGGCAACTTATTGCGGCGTTGGACCTTTGCGGTCTCAGCGCGCTGGTGCCGCGTCTTGACGAAAACGTACGCTGGGAGCATCAGCTGTCGAATGGCGAAATGCAGCGACTGGCGTTTGCACGGGTGATCGTACAGCGACCCGACATCGTCATTCTGGACGAGGCACTCGGTGCGCTCGACGATCCAAGCCGCCGCGAGCTGATGCGCGTGTTAGGCGATCAGCTGCCCGAGGCAACCATCATTTCACTTTCGCAGCGCGCCAGTGTCGCGGAAGACGGCACGACGCATGCGACGCTGCCCGAGGCCGGCGGCGACGCTCGATCGGAGGCGGCAGCATCGCCGCGCGTAACTGAACCCGCATAACGGCATGCAACAACGCTCGAAAGCATCGAACGGGGAGAGGATACATGTTGCATTACTGGGACCAGAGCTGGGATCTTCGCATTGCCGAATGCCCCTGCGACATGCATTTCCTCGAATGGCTCGAGGAAAACAAAGTGCGCGATCGCTCGATCTTCCATTTCGGCACCGGCAGCCACCACATTGTCGGCCTGAAGACCTCCGAGGACGGCTCCAACAACGCAGTGTTCGGCATCACCGCCTCGCCAGCCGAATATGATGCCTACATCAAGATGCTGATCGCGAAGCCCAAACTCGGGTTCACGTACCTCGCCTACTTCGGCGATATCTATCAGCTGGAGCGTCGCCTGTTGCCCCAGTTCGATATCGTGACACTGTTTCACGTCGGCGAGTTTCGATCCGAAAAAAACGACAGCTATAGTGCGCTGACCGACCTTGACATGACGCGTGTGCTGGTCGACCGCATGACGGCGGGCGGGCACATGCTGTTCTACGCCGGATCTTATGCGTATGACGTGGCGGAGCGTACCTTCGGCGCCCTTCTCAACGACGGCACACTTGCCGCAGCAGGCGCTTACAAGACACTTCGCATTTTCAAGAAACTTTGAGCAAAAAAACGGAGCGCCAGCGCATGAGCTTGCTCCGCGTTTACGTCCGCGCCCTTGCCATGCTGGCCGCCGAGAAGACGATTGCGATCTGGTTGACGATCGCCAACTGCGCGCTGGCGCTGGTAGCGCTCGCCGAACCTGTGCTGCTCGGACGCGTTGTCGATGCGTTGGCGAAGGGCCAGGCCGCATTCCCGACCATCGGGCTGTGGGCTGCCCTCGGTCTCTTCAGCATTCCAGCCAGCGTCATCGTGGCGGTGTACGCCGACCGTCTGGCGCATCGGCAACGTCTTGCCGCCATGAGCAGTGCCTTCGACCGCGCCATTACGCTGCCGATCAGTTATCACGCCGAGAAGGGATCTGGCGCGGTGGTACGAACGATCCTCGCCGGCACCGACACACTGTTCGGCACCTGGCTGTCGTTTATGCGCGAGCAACTGGCGGCGCTGGTCAGCCTTGTGATCCTGGTCCCGACCGCAATCAGCATGGATTGGCGGCTCGCCGCCCTGCTCGGTGTGTTGGCCGCCATCTACGCGGTGCTCAGCGTCGTGGTGGTATACCGCACGTCCGACGGCCAGGCGAACGTGGAACGCTATCACATTGAAGTCTCCGGCCGAGTCGGCGACGTACTCGGCAACGTCACCGTGGTGCAGAGCTACGCCCGCATCCAGGCTGAAGCGAGCGAGTTGCGCCATCTGATGGGGCAATTGCTGTCGGCGCAGTTTCCGGTACTGACCTGGTGGGGTCTGCTCACCGTGCTGACGCGGGCCGCATCGACAATCACGATGGTTGCGGTGTTCGCGCTCGGCGCCGTGCTTGCCGGGCGCGGTGAGGTCACCGTCGGCGAGATCGTGGCCTTCGTTGGTTTTGCCGGCCTGCTCATCGCGAAACTCGATCAAGTCTCGGGCTTCGTCGCTCGCGTTTTCATGAATGCTCCAACGATGAACTCGTTCTTCAGCCTGCTCGACGCCAGTGCCGCCATCAAGGAACTGCCGTCGGCGGCGCCGATCGAAAGTGTGGAAGGCCGCGTCGACTATGAAAACGTCTCGTTCCGCTACGGCACGAGTTCGCAAGGCATATTCGATGTCAGCTTTGTCGCGAAAGCTGGTCAGACTGTTGCACTTGTCGGGCCGACCGGTTCAGGAAAATCAACCACGCTCGCCTTATTGCAGCGTCTGCGCGACCCGGACCAGGGCCGAATCCTGATCGACGGCCGCGATATTCGGGAGATCACTCTGAACTCGCTGCGTCATTCCATGGCGGTGGTTTTTCAGGATGCTGGCCTCTTCAACCGCTCGCTTGCCGAAAACATCCGCATCGGCCGCCCGACCGCGACAGACGCCGAGGTGGCGGAGGCCGCGCAGTTCGCTGAGGCCGACGAGTTCATCAAACGCAAGGCGGGTGGCTACAGCTTTGTCGCTGGTGAGCGCGGTGTAGGACTTTCAGGTGGCGAGCGCCAGCGCGTCGCACTCGCGCGTGCATTCCTGAAGAACGCGCCGATCCTTATTCTCGATGAGGCCACAAGCGCACTCGACACCGAAACGGAAGCCAAGATCAAGCGCGCGCTCGACGCGCTGCGAAAGGGGCGCACGACCTTCATAATCGCGCATCGTTTGTCGACGGTTGCGAACGCCGATCAGATTCTGGTGCTCGACCAGGGCCGTGTCATCGAACGCGGCACTTTCGCGAGCCTAGTCGCCGAACGCGGGATGTTCTATCGGCTCGTCAAGGAAGGTGGTTTCACCGAACCGACGAAGGACGAGGACACGCAGCTCATCGCTGAGGGGAGCGCGGCACCGGCGGGCGCGCCAACCTGATGAAATGCCCCGCCGCCGGATGGCAACGGGGCTGCTAAGCCTGTTCGTGAATGCTGCTTGGATCAGATCTTGTGCGCCATCCGCTCACGCTTGGTATTGAGATAGCGCTCGTTATGCTCGGATGCCTCGATCACATGCGGCACCTGCTCCACGACATTGACGCCGTGGGCCTTCATCGCCTCCACTTTGAGCGGATTGTTGGTCAGCAGGCGAATATCAGTCGCTTCGAGATCGCGCAGCATCTTTGCGGCCAGCTCGTAGTCGCGCGCATCGACCGGCGCGCCGATCGCCAGGTTTGCATCGACCGTATCGAGGCCACGGTCCTGTTCGGCATACGCCTTCAGCTTCGCAACAAGGCCAATGCCACGGCCTTCATGGTGGGGGAAATACAGAATGATACCATTCTCGCTTTCAACCACGCGATCGATTGCTTTGCGCAGTTGCAGGTAGCAGTCGCAACGCAGCGAGTGAAAGATGTCGCCGGTCACGCAGCCACTGTGCACCCGAACGAAAGGCGCTTCCTTCAAGCGACCCGGTTTGCGGTACACTAGCGCCATCGCCTGGTAGGACGCACTATCGTCCTCATAGGCATGGGCCTCCATCAGGACCTCGCGACCCCTGTACTCCATCGGCAAAACGGTATGTGCGACGTCGCGAAAAATCGGCTCCTCCACACGCTGTCTGATGGCGGCCCCGTTTAGGTGAACCGCCTCAATCCGTGACGACTTAGCTATTCGGACACGGGTTGAACCTGTTCGGACGGGATCCGTGTCCTGCGCCGGGGATCGATTGTCCCAAGCCGCAGGTTGGATCGAAACAATGGCATTCGTCATCTAAGGCCTCGATGCGGTTGTGCATGATTGCACAAATAAGAGCCGTTTGTCTGGCGGTGGAGGCGCGGGCTTTTCTACGTATTGGAACATTGCAACAAGCGCGGGACAAACGCCCGCTTCCGGAGGCAGCGACTGTTGATACAGCCGCGATGCGAGCCGTGGCGCGCATCGCATTCCAAATCGTTCTATCCCGTCTATCCTCCCCGTCGGCTCTGGTGCAGACTGGCGTGATCCAAGGCCCAACTGCGCCGCGAGTGTGGCGCGAGCAGGACATAGCATTTTACTATCCGCGCGACAATTCGACTGTCAGTAGGCGCGACGTCGCTCGAAGTTAACCGGCAACCGAACGCGCAGTAGCTGAACGCAACCGAACTGGCGAACAACTGCCTATTTTACCGTTAGTTTTCTAACAATTACAGCATTCCACTCAGAAAATCACTTAAAGTCTGCCTAGGTTGGACTTCGGCAGCATCGCAGCACCGAGTGAATACTGGTAACCGAGCAAAACCAAAAAACTGCCATTCGGTTCCAGTTGTAGATCAAATGTGGTTAAGCGACGTGTCCACCTAATTCGTCGTCGATGTGGATCCTGATGATTTCCTCAAAACTCGTCTCGGCCCTGAAGCCCAATGCCAGCGCCCGCGTTGTTTCGAAATTTCGAGGCCACCCATCCACGATTTTGACAATGGCCGGGTCGGTCTCCCGGCGGATGCGAGCCACGACCTTGTCGCCAGCGACTTTGCGCAGAGCGGCCAACTGCTCACCGACCGTCACCGACAATCCCGGCATCGACAGATTGCGCCGCGGGCCTATTTTGTCAGCCGCGATCGTGGCCGCATGAACGAGGAAGCCAACCGCCGCACGCGGGCTCGCATGCCAATGCCGCACATCCTCCGACACCGGCAGCACGGCCTCGTGTCCAACGAGCGGCTCGCGGATGATGTTCGAGAAGAAGCCTGAAGCGGCCTTGTTCGGTCGACCTGGGCGGACGCAGATTGTCGGCAGCCGAATGCCGACGCCGTCGACGAAGCCTTTGCGAGTGTAGTCGGCGAGCAGCAGTTCGCCGATAACCTTTTGCGCGCCGTAGGATGTCAGCGGCGTATTGAAGAATTCATCGCCAATCTTGTCGGGAAACGGTGCGCCGAATACCGCGATCGAACTTGTGAACACCAGACGCGGTTTATATCCAGCGTGCCGGATCGCCTCCAACAGATAGCGCGTGCCATCAAGGTTGATCCGGTAGCCCTTGTCGAATTCCTGCTCGGCTTCGCCCGAGACGATCGCGGCGAGGTGGAAGATCACATCGGGCTTCGACAGAACAAGTTTCACCGCGGTGACCGGCTCCGACAGATCGCCCGTCAAGATCTCGACAGGAAACCTTGCGCCTGCCGGTTTTTCCCCCGCCACCACATCCTGCAACGTTACGGCGGAAACGTCGCGACCGCCGAGCCGGCCTTCCTTTGCCAACCGCTGCGCGAGCTTGCGGCCAAGCATGCCCGCAGCCCCGATGATGAGAATATGCATTGTCCTTCCCTCGCATTTTGGGCGCTCACCCCAGGCTCACGCCGCAATTCTCGACCCAGGATAATCCTGCGACGGTACCGCCGCGCGGCTTGTACTCGCAGCCGATCCATCCCGTGAAGCCACTCTCATCGATCTTCTTAAGCAGATACCGATAGTTGATCTCGCCTTCGTCGGGTTCCCCCCGATCGGGTGGGCTCGCAATCTGGTAGTGCTTTGCGAGGCCGCCGAACTCTGCAATCGCCGTCACCAGATCGCCCTCCTGGATCTGGCGATGGTACAGGTCGAACTGCAGCCCGAGGTTAGGCGCGGCCACCTCGTGGATGACGGCGCGTGCCTCGGCCGTCGTGTTCAGAAAAAAGCCAGGGATATCGCGGGCATTGATCGGCTCGATGACGAGGTCGACGCCGCTCGGCGCCGCCGTTTTTGCCGCTTTCCTCAAGTTTGCGATATAGGTTGCGCGGCTGGCCCCATGATGGCGCAATCCGGCCATCGCGTGCAGCCGCTGACACCCGAGCGCTTCAGCGTAACTCAGCGCCTGCGCAACCGCTGCCTCGAATTCCGCCTCTCGGCCCGGTAGTGAGGCCAGCCCTCGCTCGCCCTTGGCCCAGTCGCCCGGGGGCAGATTGAACAGCGCCTGAATTAGGCCGTTAGCCTTCAATCGCGCGGCGATCTCGGTGGCTGGCCATTCATACGGAAACAGGAATTCGACCGCCTTGAACCCGGACCTGGCGGCTGCCTCGAAGCGCTCGAGAAATGGCACTTCGGTGAACATAAACGACAAATTGGCTGCGAAACGCGGCATCGGGTGGCCTATGACGTTACCGGTCGGCGATCCGCTTCATCATGTGTGTGATCGTCCGATCGCTCAAGGTCTCGACGCGCTCGATCGTGAAGCTGTGCCGACGATACCATTCGATAAGGTGCGTCAGCACCGAACCCGTATAGAGCCGGATAACATTATAACCGAGGCTCTGGGCTTGCGTCTCCGCGGCCGCGAGCATGACGCGACCGAGCCCTCGTCCCTGAGTGCCGGGAGCGGTCGCGATGCTCTCGATCATCAGATCGCCTGCGCGTCGTTCCAGGACCAAGACCCCGACCACTGTCGCATAATCCTCGATGGCGAGCCACACGTCTCTGTCACGCAGCACAATCCGGTAGTCCGCCAGAAGTGGCAATGGCGCGACGCCGAGTATTTCGCGATTTGGGGCAAAGGCCGCTCGCTGCAGCAGCACCACGGCATCGTAGTCGTCCATGCTGGCCGGGCGCAGCGTCCAACCATTGGTGGCAAGCATCGGCTCTCGGCTCACAGCGCAAAGCCGCCATCCACGAGCATGGTAGTACCGGTCGTGAAGGCGCTTTCGTCGGACGCAAGGTAGACGGCAAGATGCGCCACCTCTTCGGCAGTGCCGAGCCGCCCCATCGGCTGGCGGTCGACAAACATCTGGCGCACGTCGCGCGTGCTCTTGCCCAGGGCCTTGGCCTGGCCAGCGATCCGATCGTCCAGCGACGGCGACTGCACTGTGCCGGGGCAGATGGCGTTACAGCGTACGCCTTTACGAATGTAGTCGGCGGCAACCGCCTTGGTCAGCCCAATCACCGCAGCCTTGGTCGTGCCGTAAACATAGCGGTTCGGAATGCCGCGCACGGAACTGGCGCCCGATGCGATATTGATGATCGAGCCGCTCGCCTTGGCCAGCATGGCGGGCAGGAACGCCCGGATGGTGCGATGCATCGACCTGACATTGAGGTCGAAGGCCAAATCCCATTCCTCGTCCGTGCAATCGAGCACCGTGCCGTGATGCACGAACCCTGCAGCATTGAACAGAATATCGATGGCGCCTACCGCGTTCGCGGTTTTTTCGACCGACGCGGTATGACGCACGTCGAGCAGATGGATTTCCGCGACGCCCTCCTCGCGCAGTCCCTTGAGCTTGGCAAGGTCAACATCTGTGGCAAAGACTTTTGCACCCTCACGCGCAAATGCGATGGCTACTGCGCGGCCAATCCCGGCTCCTGACGCTGTGCAGAAAGCGGTCTTGCCTTGCAAACGGTTGTTCATCGCCGGCCTCCTTCAGCCTGTCTTGGCAAACAATTCGCGCCCGATCAGCATCCGGCGAATTTCCGAGGTGCCGGCCCCGATCTCGTACAGCTTGGCGTCACGCAGCAAACGCCCCGTCGGGTAGTCGTTGATATAGCCGTTTCCACCCAGCAGCTGGATCGCGTCAAGTGCAAGCAGGGTTGCCTTTTCCGCCGCGATCAGGATGGCACCGGCGGCGTCCTCACGGGTGGTTTCGCCCCGATCGCAAGCCTTGGCTACGGCGTAGACGTAAGCCTTGCACGAGTTCATCGTCACGTACATGTCGGCGATCTTGCCTTGCACCAGCTGAAACTCGCCGATCGCCTGGCCGAACTGCTTGCGTTCGTGGATGTAGGGCAGCACGACATCCATGCATGCCTGCATGATGCCGAGCGAACCCGCCGCAAGCACGGCGCGCTCGTAGTCGAGGCCGGACATCAGGATGTTGACGCCCCGTCCGGCGACGCCAAGCACGTTCTCGTCCGGCACTTCGCAGTCCTCGAAGACCAGCTCGCATGTATCCGAACCGCGCATGCCGAGTTTGTCGAGCTTCTGGTGCGTGGAAAATCCCGGCATCCCGTTCTCGATCAGGAATGCGGTTATGCCCCGAGGACCGGCACTCGGGTCGGTCTTGGCATAGACGACCAGTGTCTCGGCCACCGGCCCGTTGGTGATCCACATCTTGTTGCCGTTAAGAATGTAGCGATCGCCTTTTCTTTCAGCGCGCGTTTTCATCGACACAACGTCCGATCCGGAGCCCGGCTCGGACATGGCGAGCGCGCCCACGTGCGCGCCGGAAATCAACGTCGGCAGGTATTTAGCTTTCTGCGCATTCGAGCCATTGCGGCGGATCTGATTGACGCACAGGTTTGAATGCGCGCCATAGGACAGCCCGACCGATGCGGACGCACGGCTGACTTCCTCCATGGCGACGCAATGCTCGAGGTAGCCAAGACCGCTGCCACCCCATTCTTCCTCCACGGTGATACCGTGCAGCCCGAGCGCCCCCATCTTCGGCCATAGTTGTCGCGGGAAGGTGTTGCTCTTATCGATTTCCGCCGCCAGCGGCGCGATTTCATCCGCAGCAAACGAGCGCACCGTATCGCGAAGCTGATCGGCGATGTCGCCGAGGCCAAAGTTCATGGTGGGATAGGTGTTCGGGATGGTCATAGCAGGCCTCGTTCAGGGCAGCTCCAGTGCGATCACGTCTTTCTACTCGCACCGCTGCCGTCTGTTTAGCGTATAAGTGCGTTAGGCCGGCTGACATCGGCAGCGTGAGCGCCATGAGCAAAGACCCGAGCGAAAAGGAACAGGACTTTATCAACGGCCTACCGGCCGACACCGGTCGCGATTTGGCCGCATGGATGAGCGCGCTCGACGGCCAAGTTTTCTCACATCGCAACGACATGATCGACTGGCTGCGCCGGCAGGGGTTCACTTTCAGTCGGGCATCCCGGCTCGAGCGGCTGCATCATAACAGGGGTAAGCCGCTCTATGCCATCAAGCAACCGCCCGAAGAGCCCGCTCCCGCGCGTGCGGCCACCGAGCGCGTAGGCATCGCTTCCGCTAAGCAACCGATGGCAGCAATAGCGACGGAACCGCGCTCGGCCCTGAACATGCCTGCAGGCGAGCCCCCCCCTGGCAGCCGAAACTCGGACTGCCAATCGATCGAGGCCATGCTGGCCAAAGCCAAGGGCTACCGGCCTCTGGCTGAGCTGGTTCTGCGAGAACTGCACCGTGCCGTACCCAATATGACGATTGCGATTAGGCAGGCCGTGGCATATGCCGGCGCCCCGACCGTGTTCGCGGCACTCACGGCGACCGCAAAGGACGTGCGCCTGGTGCTTGATCTCGGTGACCGTCCATCCGACGATTTTGTCCGTCAGGGCCGATTGCCGGGAGCGCCGGCAAACCTGTCGCACATCATTATTTTGAACGACGCGCGCAAGGTCGATGCCACGCTGATAAGCCTTTTCGGACAGGCGCACGCCCGCGCCAATCCTTGATGATCGCTTCGCAACATCGTGTTGCCCGAATTCACGCCGCTAGTCGAACTGTCTGGAGGCTATCTGCGATGTTCATTTTGGGCCGGTTGTCTACGTCGATACTGGCGGCTGTCGCCCTTGCGCATTCGGCTGCAGGCCAGAGCTCGGCCCGCGACCCTATCGGTGACCTGCTTGCAAAGGAGAGATCGCGCGCGCCGCAGTTGGCTCAGGCCCAGCCGCAGCCGAAAGTACACCCGCCGACCGCTGCTCCCGCTCCGGCAGCCGCTCCTCCCGTCGAACGCGATGCGCGCGAGGGCGATGCCACCTTTGAACAGGCGAAACGCCTGATGGCCGCAATTGATGCCGTGCTGCAAGACACCGCCCGCAACCGGGGCGAGTCACGGAAGCTGCCCTCCAAGGACGAGTTCCTTGTCACTCCGCTCTGGACGGAGACCAAGGAAGATCGCGAGAAAAAGATCCGCGATCTGCTCGACGCTGCACTCGGTATCGTCACCGACGTTCCCGTCGTCGACGTCCAGAAGCGGGTCGAAGAGCGGCGCAAGGCGATCCGCGAGATCGACGACAGGATCGTGAAGTTGCGCGAAAAACAGCTCGCCGCGCCCAAGGACGCCTTGCTGCCGGGTGTACTCACCGACACGGTCGACAGTCTGGCAAAAGACATCGAGGACGCTCGAAAGAAGATCGAACTCAACCGCGACGGCATCAAGGCAGCAAAAAATGAGATCGCGGGGGCGCTGTCGAAATCGGG
Source organism: Hyphomicrobiaceae bacterium (assembly GCA_041745515.1). Lineage (GTDB taxonomy): Bacteria > Pseudomonadota > Alphaproteobacteria > Rhizobiales > Hyphomicrobiaceae > JAKFWF01. Next base: position 14,336 of record JBGTIU010000025.1, read on the forward strand.
CATCCAGCTGGCGCCCGAGCAGATCGATCTGCTGCTCGACAGCGTGCTGTCGGGCGACCTCGTACGGCTCGTCGCGGTGTTCAATTCGGCCAAACTGATCGACGGTCAGCTTGGCCGCCTGATGGCGACATCGGGCGATAACACCAACGCGGCGCGCAAGTACTTTGCCATGCATGCGGCGCTGTTTGCCATGCTCGTACACGCGCAGGACACGCTGATCACAAAGATCGACACCAATTATCTCCCCAAGCTCGATGCTATCGCCAAGGATGTCGATGCCGCCCGCAAGAAGACCAGCGAGTTGCTGCGCGCCGAGAACCGTCCCGACCAGAAGAAGGCGCTGGAAGCCAATCGCGACAGCCAAAAACTCGCCGACGACGCGGCCAAGGGCTATCGCCGTTATATGCTGCAGCAGCGCGAACAGATCGCGGCCGCCCGCAAGCGGGCCGCGCACGATCTGCGCATCGCCGACAACACCTACGAAACGGTCGAGGCGAGCTTCCAGCTTCGCAACCTGATGCGGGATTCGGCAACCTCGTTCGAAGCCATCCAGAAGCTCGAAGCACCGACGTTCGAGCAGATCTTCAAGAACGAGGAGCTGCGTCGCGAGTTCGAGAACCTGACGCGCAAGCTGGACGCGCCGGCGAGTTAGGGTCGCGAACCCTGCAAGACTTCGGTCGGCGCAGTCCGCACATGACAACGACTCGCATGTGGCGTAAGCACCGCACCCGAAGATCGTCAGGAGTTTGCATCATGCGCGACCCCATTGTGCAGGCCGTCAAGGACGCCATGAAATCCGGTGAAAAAGCCCGGCTGTCGACGTTGCGCATGGTACAGGCCAAGATTAAGGATGCGGATATCGCGGTTCGGCCTGCGCGCGACAAAATCACCGATCCTGAAATCATCGAGCTGCTGGCCCGCATGGTGAAGCAGAGGCGTGAATCGATCGAGCTTTACAATCGCGGTGGCCGGCGCGAGCTTGCCGATCAGGAGCTGGCAGAAATCGCAGTGATCGAAAGCTTCATGCCAAAACAGCTTGCTGAAGCGGAAATCTCGAACGCGATCGCGGCTCTCATCAAGGAGACTGGCGCCGAAAGCATCAAGGACATGGGCCGTGTGATGACCGCACTGAAGGCGCGATACGCAGGCCAGATGGACTTCGCCAAGACTGGTGGCATCGTCAAGGAATTGCTGAAGTAGGCCCGGAGTGCAGCCCGTGGCGGTGAAATCCCGGCGTGCGGCGCGTCCTTCGCTCGTGGCGGCCGGCTTTCCGCAGGGGAGTCGCCACGCGCCACTGGGACCCCTCCCGCCGGTCTTCGACACCTGGTTCAGAATTCGAGGTTGGAGCCCGCGCCCGCACCAACTAGCGCTACTTGCCAACGCGCAGACCCGCCGTTCGACCCTGCTGATCGCTCCAACCGGGGCTGGGAAGACGCTGGCGGGTTTTCTGCCGAGCCTGCTCGATTTGACCGCACAAGCAGCCGAACCACACAAGGGTGCCGGCCTGCACACGTTGTACATCTCGCCGTTGAAGGCATTGGCCGTCGACGTGGCCCGCAACCTAATGATCCCCCTTGCGGAAATGGCATTGCCGATCCGTGTCGAAACCCGCACCGGCGATACCTCGGCCGGGAAAAAAGCGCGCCAGCGTTCCAGACCGCCGGACATCCTGCTGACGACGCCGGAACAGATCGCCTTGCTGCTGAGCCACGACGACGCCCCGTTTCTTTTCCGTGACCTGCGCACTGTCATTCTCGATGAGTTGCACGCACTGGTGGTGTCGAAGCGGGGCGACCTGATGGCGCTCGGCCTCGGCCGGCTGCGCAGCTTCAGCCCCGGCCTGATGACGATCGGGTTGTCAGCGACTGTCGCCCGGCCATCAGAGCTTCGCGCGTTCCTCGCTCCCCAGACAATGCCGGGCAATGCCATCGAAATGTCCGACCTCGTCATGACCGCCGGCGGCGCGAAACCGAAGATCTCGATCCTGGAGACCAGCGCCGCGCTGCCGTGGTCCGGACACACAGCGCGGCATGCGATCCCGCAAATCTACGCCGCGATCAGGCAGCACAGATTGTCGCTGCTGTTCGTCAACACCCGCAGCCAGGCCGAACTGCTTTTCCAGGAGCTATGGCGGGCGAACGACGATCATTTGGCAATTGCGCTCCACCACGGCTCGCTCGACGCCGCGCAACGGCGCAAGGTTGAGGCGGCAATGGCCGCAGGCAGCCTCAAGGCCGTGGTCTGCACCTCGACGCTTGATCTTGGCATCGACTGGGGCGATGTCGATCTCGTCGTCAACATCGGCGCTCCCAAGGGCGCAAGCCGGCTGATACAGCGCATCGGGCGCGCCAATCATCGCCTCGATGAACCCTCGAACGCGATTCTAGTCCCGGGCAACCGCTTCGAAGTACTCGAATGCCGTGCCGCGCTCGACGCGGCCGAGGCCAATGTGCAAGACGTTCAGTTGGCGCGCACCGGCGCGCTTGACGTACTGGCTCAGCATTTGATGGGGGTCGCGTGCAGCGGCCCCTTCAATCCGGCGGCACTCTACGCCGAGGTCAGCACGGCGGCGCCATATTGCGAGCTGAAGCGCGCTGACTTCGACAGGGTGGTCGATTTTGTCGCGACGGGCGGCTATGCCCTTCGCGCTTACGAGCGCTACGCCAAACTGCGACCGACCGGCGACGGCCGTCTGCGCGTCGCGCATCCACGGCTGGCCCTGCGGCATCGGCTCAACGTCGGCACGATCGTCGAGGCCGAGATGTTGAAAGTCCGGCTGATTGGCCGACGCGGCGCACGCGGGGTCCGCGCGGCGGCGCGTGGGGTAGCTTCGGCAGGCGGACGAACCCTCATCGGCGGGCGCGTCCTCGGCGAGATCGATGAGTATTTCGTTGCTGAGATGGCCCCCGGCGACACTTTCGTCTTCGGCGGCGAAATTCTTCGCCTCGAAGGCATCAGGGACAGCGAGGCCTGCGTGTCCCGGAGCAACGCGCGCGATCCCAAGATCCCGAGTTATCCCGGCGGCAAGTTTCCGCTGTCGACGCATCTGGCGTCACGGGTCCGCGCGATGCTTGCCGATCCCGGCATGTGGCCGAGCCTGCCGCTTCCGGTTTGCGAGTGGTTGAGCTTGCAGGCGCTGCGATCGGAATTGCCGACGGAGCGCCAGGTCCTGATCGAGACGTTCCCGCGACAGGAACGCCATTACCTCGTTGCCTACCCGTTCGAGGGCCGGCTTGCTCACCAGACACTCGGGATGCTGCTGACGCGTCGTCTTCACAGGGCAGGGGCCAGTCCGCTCGGCTTCGTCGCCAACGACTATGGCTTGGCGGTGTGGGCGGCTGCCGATCTTTCCGGCAGGATCGACGACGGGCGGCTGTCGCTGGCCGAGCTTTTTGCCGAGGATATGCTGGGGGACGATCTCGAAGCGTGGCTGGCCGAAAGTTCGTTGATGAAGAGAACATTCCGCTCCTGCGCGGTTATCGCAGGGCTGATCGAGCGCCGGCATCCCGGCCTGAAGAAGACCGGACGGCAGGTCACCGTCTCGACGAACCTCATCTACGATGTGCTGCGTCAGCACGATCCGCATCATATTCTGCTCGAAGCCGCCTGGGCGGACGCCGCGACGAGCTTGCTCGATATCAGGCGGCTCGGCGAGTTCTTGGCGCGCATCAAAGGGAGTATACGGCATCGGGCGTTGTTACGCGTGTCGCCACTGTCAGTCCCGATCCTGCTCGAAATCGGCCGCGAGTCGACGCTCGGCGCGTCCGGCGACAGCTTGCTGCGGGAGGCGGCAGAGGCATTGATCGCCGAAGCAGGTCAGCCTTGAGCGCCGGTCTAGGCCGTGGTCTGCGCGCTTCGCCGGTACTGCTTTACGATGTCTGCCGCGATGCCGCGCCGGGATCGCGCGCAAGGAGGATCGACAGTTTCAGTGGGTTCAGTGAAATAAACGCCAAGGCCGTTCCTGCCGCGGTGCCTGACGCTGCAGTCGACCTCAAATCCAGACTCTTCGATGGTCAGCCGGAACCGGCCGGCGCATGGCATGGCGCGATCGAACTCGAGGAGTGCGCCCGCCGACGAGAAGTTGCGGACCCGGCAGGGCTCGCGCTCGCGGCCGGCGACATTGACCCAGCCATGCCAAAGGGTTTGGCGGCGCCCGAATTGACGATTTTCAATCGATCGAGGATCTCGGCCCATCAGGTGCACGCTCCTGGTTTTGCGGCCGTTGGCCGAGCGTTAATTCGCGATTAAGACTAGGCAAGAAACATTGCTGGATTACTGATGCCGACGCGCAAATTTTATCAGTTGCGTTAGTTCTCCGCATCCGACCAGTTAGCTGTATCATTGTGTTTTTCGTGGTGTGCGGCAGACCTGCGCATGGCGACTCGGGTAACATGCGTCGAGCCGTGGCCAGTCAAGAGATGTCGATGCACAACCTCAAGCCCGAGCGCTTTGCCCTGCAGGACTTCCGAACACAGCCAATCTCCCTGTGCGGCAAGTCGTTACTCGCCGACCAGTCTGGCGCGCTCTATTGGCGGGCCGAGAAGGCGCTGATTGTGGCTGACCTGCATCTGGAGAAGGGTTCGTCTTACGCGCGGGCGGGGCAACTGCTGCCACCCTACGATACCAGGACGACGCTGATGCGTCTCGCCGAAGTCATCGACCGGCACGACGTCGAAACCGTGATCGCGCTTGGCGACAGTCTGCACGATACCGGCGCGGACTGCCGTATGAGCAAAGACGATCTCGAAATCCTGCGTATCATGCAGGAGGATCGGCGTTGGATCTGGGTGACGGGCAACCACGATCCTTTCGTGAGCAAGGCACTCGGTGGCGAGGCGACTGGTGAGGTGAACCTCGAGGGTTTGGCCTTGCGGCACATCCCACGCACCGCTCGCGTCACGCACGAAATCGCGGGTCACATGCATCCGGCCGCCAGAATTTCGGTGTACGGCAGTACCCTGCGCCGCCCCTGTTTCGCCGGCAACGGCCTTCGCTTGGTGCTGCCGGCGTTCGGAGCATTTGCCGGTGGTTTAAATGTGCTCGACGATGCGTTCTCGCCACTGTTCGGAGAGGATGGGATGTCGGTGTGGATGCTTGGCCAGGAAGGGCTTTACCCGGTTGCAACCCGGCAGTTGCGGGGTGACTGAGCACTTGAGTGCTGCCGAAAGCGCACCAAAAACACTCTTCAATGGCTTGCACGGCGGAACATGGTCGAAGCGAGCAGTCCGGCGCCGACCGCCACTGCGACAGTGAACACGCCATAGAACAGCGGATGGTCGAAAGCGAAATTGTGCAGGACGCGTTCCAGCCCTTCGCGCTCGAGCTTGACCCGAGCCGTGTAGGTCGACAACAGCTGGCCTTCGCGCAACAAGTAGACACGGGCGACGAGCGGACCAACCGGAACATTGGCCGGCAATTCGATCGACGCCCGGAACAGGCTGCGGCCAATAAAAACGACACCGTATTGCTCTTCCTTGTAGAGGCCGTCCTTCTGCTTGAGGCGAATAACTGCGGTCTTGAAGTCGGCTAGATCGGCGGTCGTGAGACCGGTCTCCCAACCGCTGATCGGCGCCATCCGCACTTGCTCGAAACCGATATCATTCTCACGCAACAGCAGCGGGTCGGCCAGCTCGTCGAGCGGCCGCGTCGAGGCGATGGCGTAATAACTTGGCACGCTCTCGAACGTCAGCGATTGGGTGTTGAGCCAAATGCCGGCAACGTTGCTCTTGCGCCGCGATACCAGGCGGGTTGGCGTGCCCTCCAACACGATGACGACATCGTAGAGCCCGGACTCCGCGCTCGACTGACGACTGTTGTCTACCGCGCCGAAGATGACAATTTCTGTTCCGGTGAAACTCGATGTGATGCTGACGCTGCGGGTTGAAACGTCCGCTTGCACGGTCTCGCGAAGCTCGGTCGTGGGGCGGGCCTCGGGGGCTGTGGCTGGTGCCGGTGTGCCGGGCAGTGGTGCAGTCGCAAGAGGCAGTGGCGCCGGTGCCGCTCGCGATTTCCGGGTCGGATTCTGCTGCGCATCGCCGGCAATCGGTCCCAATGCCAGCACCACCGCTGCGGAAGTCAGAATGAACAAGCTGCTAAGAACCGGCCTCATCCTCGCCCCCCGATGGCTAGAGCGATCGAGTAGAATTCATCAGGCGCGGCAACCAGGCTCCAGGCGATGCGCAGGCAAACGAGAAGCACCAGTGCTGCCAGCAAAAACCTCAACTGCTCGCCCTTCAATCGCTGTCCGGCAACCGCACCGAACTGCGCACCGATCACCCCACCGATCATCAGGATCAAGGCCAGGACGACGTCCACGGTCTTGTTCTGGGTGGCGTGCAGGATCGTGGTGGCCGCCGTCACGAAGACGATCTGGAATAACGACGTCCCGACAACCACGTTGGTTGGCACGCGCAACAGGTAGATCATCGCCGGCACCATGACGAAACCGCCGCCAACACCCATGATCGCCGCCAGCACGCCGACAAACGCACCGATCAAGAACGGTGGAATGGCGCTGATGTAAAGTTTTGACCGTTTGAAGCGCATCTTCAGCGGCAGTCGATGGATCCAGTTGTGATGCTGGGCATCGCGCAAGGGTGACGCCGTTCCAGACCGGACTTTGCGGATGGTGTTGAGGCTTTCGATCAACATCAGAGTGCCGATCACGCCCAGGAATGTCACATATGCGACGGCGACTACGAAATCGAACTGACCGGCCTTGCGCAACTCCTTGACAACCTGGACGCCGAACACCGAGCCGATAATGCCGCCGCCCAGCAATACCGTGCCCATCATCAGATCGATGTTATTGCGCCGCCATTGGGCAATGGCACCCGAAACGGATGACGCCACGATCTGGGCCGATTCAGTGCCGACGGCGACGGCCGGCGGAATGCCAGAAAAGATCAGCAGCGGCGTCATCAGGAAGCCGCCGCCAACACCGAACATTCCCGATAGGAAGCCGACAGCTCCACCCATGCCGAGGAATACGAATACGTTCGCGGACATTTCGGCAATGGGCAGATAAAAGTTCATGGGCCAACCGGCTTTCGAACCACGCTCCGGCGCAACCGATCATAATTTAAGAGCGCCGGGCGTCGGCTGCACCGAAATCCGGTGACAGTCGTTCGCGTTCTTCGGCCGGCACGGGATGAAGCAGTCAGAACTGCCCCCGTTAAAGCCTGCGAACTGAAAGGCGGTCAATGCTAAAAAAGCATGGGTGGGGCTGCACGCCAGGCAGCGTGTCCCTCGCGCCGCGCCAAACAACACCACGCAGTGCAGTTGGGAGCGCCGCTTGCATGCGCGGCTTAGCCCAGCGTGCCTGCCGTTCGCCGTCTTTTCCAGGCATCACCCGCGGCCCGCGGGTCATTGACCATGCTCTGCATCGGTTTCGCCTGCCAGGATGCAACCGCCTCGTCGAGCCTGCGGATCTCGGCTTCGTCGAGCTTTGCCCGGGCCGCGTCGCGTCGCCGGCCCGCTTCCTTGTCTCCGCTGCGCGCCGCAAGCGAGAGCCAGAGGTAGGCCTGACTGATGTTTCGTGGCAGGCCTAAGCCGCTCTCATGCAATACACCCAGATTGAATTGACTGTCAGTCAGCCCAAATTCTGCAGCCGCCAAAAACCACATTACGGCAACTTCGTAGTCAGGCGTCGACTGGTCGCGCGCTGCACTCAATACCGCCAGGTTGTGCATGGCCTTGACGTGACCCTGCTCGGCCGCGCGCCCATACCAGACTTTAGCGCGCGGCATATCAGGCTTGGTGCCAATGCCCCGCTCGAACAGCGTGCCGAGCCGATACTGGGCCGGAGCGAAGCCGCGCTGCGCGGATCGCTGGTACCAAATTAGCGCCTGCTTGAAATCCTGAGCCATGCCCATGCCTTCGGCGAACCGTGCAGCGACCTCAAACTCGGCGGACGGATCGCCCTTGGCGGCAGCGGTTCGCAGCGACATCGGGCCCACGGTGGCCGGCGGCAACTCGTTAATCGTGCGGCCCTCGCTCGCAGCCGAGTTCGCGTCGACGGCCGTTCCGCCGCCCGGCATCAGAGCTGCAGGAACGAACTCCAGCGCTGGCTGAGCGGCCCCAAGCCTACTTGATAGGTTCGCCATATTTCGCTGCTGCTGCGATCGGACGAGGGCCTGCGCCGTAGGCATAGATGCCGTCTGCATAACGGCAATGCCGAGGGTTACCTCTGCAGCCGGAGCCAACGTCACACTGGCATTGCCCTGACCAGGCAGCCTCACCTCCCGCTGCGTCACAGGCAAGCCTTCCGCGCCGTCCTTTTGGTTGCTCATTTCATCGACACCGGTTTCAGGTACCGTACGCAGCCGCGCGTAGGGATCCGATTGAGCCGGCGGCACCGCAGTTAGTGCTCGGGCACCCGAGCGCGCATCTGGGGTCAACTCTGCCTCTTTCTGGGTTGTGAATTTATCCTGACCGTTCGTGGACTCTGCGCTGGCTTTGCCACGCAGGCTCGCAGTCTCCTCGACCTGCAGCGGCGACGGCTTGGACTGGACCTGCTTGCTGTCGAGGCCCGAAACCTTGGTATTGAACCTGAACGGTAAGCCGCGGTTCATCCCAACCGATGCCGCGAGAATTCCAACCGCTGCAACCAGCGCAATACCCGCAACTATCAATGGTGCACGCGAGCGGGTCACCACGGCGGCTGGACCGACCTTGAGTGGTTTGCCGGCAGCGGTCCTTTGAGACCATTCATCGGCGGCCTGGTCTTCCGCAGCTTTGCGACTCGATGCAGCCCTGGCCGCGCGCCGGGCCGCGGCTACGAAATCCTGCTTGGTATTTCCATCAATCGGTTCAGCGATTGGGCGCGGCTCCACCTCTTTAGTCTGCTGCTGGACCGGTTCTTGATCGGGCGCAGACGGTAACTCCGCTCGTGTTTGACCGGAGCCCGGCGGCACCTGCACGCTCGAGGGCCGCACCGACTCGGGCACTGCCTCCGGCGACCGCGGATAACCTGCATTCGTATAGCCAGGTGAATCGGCGTACCCATCACGCATCTGTTGGTTGTGCATTCCGGGCGCAACGGATGGAACTGCATCCTCGATCGCGTCCATACGATCAAGCAACCTGATCATTGCCTGCTGCATCGTGTCCAGCATGCTGGCCGTGTGTTCGTCTCCTTCGCGTTGGTCTGCGACAAAACACTCGATCAGCTGCTTGAGATTACGAACCCCGGACTCGAAATCCGTTGCTTCGGTTTCTGGCGAGGGCAACTGACGAACGGCCGTCAAATGTGCGCCTATCCTGTCCGCGACAGCCGCCGCCATCGTTATGACAGTCTTTTCGTTGAGCTCAACAGCGCCACTTGGCGGGGCAAGCATTGCAGCCAGACGCTCGCCGGAGACCTCAGTCAGCACCCGGCCGAGCTGCTGTTCGATGATATCGAGACGACCGAGCTTAGGTCGCATCAGCTCGAACTGGGCCGTCAGTTCGTTGATATGGGCCTCCACAATGCGAAGGCCATTCACGTCGGCGCGGGTTGCGACTCCTTCGAGCGCCGTTACGAACCGACGCTCCAACTGCTGCAGTCGGTTGTCCAGGGCGAGAAACGAACTTTCCGGATGGATTTCTGCAAGCGATTTTTTCACCGTCTCAGCGATCGCGGCGAATCGATCCTCAAGCCACGAGCGATCGGCATCGGCAGTCGATATTGGCAATGAAGGCGACGTCAGAGCCGCGTTGACCCTGACAAATGCGGTAGCAGCCTCAACCTCCGCGTGGCCACCTTCGTAGAGGCGCATAAGCGCATCGGCCGATTGTTGATCCCACGGCTCAGCAGCACCAGTCTTGCCGATATCGATTGGCATCCTTGCATCAGGCCGGCGATTCTCGGCTGCGTTGGATTGTAGAACTGCCCGGTCGGATGGATCGCGTTCCCGGCCCACTTCTGCCATGCGGCCGGCCAATTGAGTGACGCCGTCCTCGATACGCTCGAACGCCGGTCCGTACTGGTGCGGTGCGCGCTCACGCGCAACCTCGGCTGCCTGGCCGATCCCTTCCAGCCGTGACTGCATGTCCGTCAATGCGGCCGCATGGCGCCGATCGGCATCCACAATTTGCAGCGTCAGCATCTGCAGCATGCCATTCACATCGTCCGCTGCGCGAACGGCCCCCACTTTCGCGTTGCCGGGCTCAAAGCCAGTGGTTTCAGACATTCTGTATCCTCAACGTACCCGGCCGTGCGTAACGCGGGGCGACGGACTTGCGATGTCTCAAAGGTGTCAACCGGCGGTAAACGTTCGGTTAAGCATCCATTTCACTGGCTTTGCGCGCGGCCGGGTCTATTCGCAGCGTAAAAAAGGGCCGGTTCGAATCAATTTCGGTGCCTGACCGTTTTGGGCAGCAATCGCGCCTCCTATATTCAGTAGGAGCGTGAGCAACCGAATGACGGAGCACAACATGATTTGGAAATCGTCGAGCTGGGTGGCGTCTGCAGTGGCAATTGCATTGACGGTGCTGGCCGCGGGGGCGGTGGCGCAGGAAAAACCGGTCGCTTCCTCTGGCCGCTACACCATGAGCCCGATGGACGGCGGCTTCGTACGGCTCGACACGGAAACCGGCAGCATGTCCATGTGCAGACCGAAGGGCAGTGACTGGGCGTGCGAATCCATGAGCGATTCCAGTGAAAGGCTCGGCGGCCGAGACGCCAAGCTTGAGACTGAGAACAAGGAGCTCCGTACCGAGATCAAGCGCCTGGAGGAAATGATCGGTTTGGGCGACAAAAAAGAAGGCGCAGACGCGAAGCGCGCCGAACGGCCAGGCGGCGGGCTGACCCTTCCGACGGAGGAAGATGTCGACAGGGCGCTGTCCTACCTCGAGCGGATGGTTAAGAAGTTCCAGGAGAAGATCAAGCAATTCGAAGGCGGGCACAGCGATCGCGGCAAAGGCACTCCGCTGTAAGGCGTGCTTATTCTGCTCGGAACCGACTACGTCACTTAAGTTACACAGCCAAAGAACGGCCGGATTAGGTAGTAACCGGAAATGAAACGACAAATCCGTTTACTACTGCCCGCTTTACATCAGTAATACCAAGAATTACGCTCCGAATTGCTTGAAGATGTTGTAAAGCAACACTTAATTGTTGCCAAACTGCAACGAGTTACGTTTGCCTTTTGACCAGAATGAGTTGATCTATATTGCATTGCACAACACATTTTGCTTGTTCGCGAGCCGCCAATCCGTCTAGATTTCCTCAACGGCGCAGCCCCCGCTGCGCAGCTTACCGCCGGTCACTCGGCAGAGGAGGCAACGATGCAACTGAGAGCGAGCCTGAACATGCTGGCCGCAATCACATCATTCGGATTCCTCGCAGCTATTGTCCTGGGGATGGTTTGAGTCAGTCCCAACCCCAAGCGAAGGAAAATAGACGACAAATCGATAAAGGCGCGGGTCGCTCCCCGCGCCTTTTTCTTGTGGTTCAAAACTCCTCAGGCCGCCTCGGCGGTGGCCGCGGCCGGATCATAATTCAGCACGGGCGCCAGCCAGCGCTCGCATTCGGCCATGGTCCAGCCCTTGCGGCGCGCGTAATCCTCGACCTGATCGCGCTCGATCCGTCCGACGCCGAAATAGTGGCTCTCGGGATGCGAGAAATAGAGGCCTGAGACGGCCGAGCCCGGCCACATGGCAAAGCTTTCGGTCAGCTTGATGCCGGCCGCCATCTCGACATTCATCAGCGACCACAGCGTCGCTTTCTCGGTGTGGTCGGGCTGGGCCGGATAGCCCGGCGCCGGCCGGATGCCCTGGTATTGTTCGAGGATCAGCTGCTCCGGCGTGAGACGTTCTGCCTTGGCGTAACCCCAAAGCTCGGTGCGCACCATGGCATGCAGCCGCTCGGCGAAAGCCTCCGCCAGCCGGTCCGCGAGTGCCTTCATCATAATGCGACCGTAGTCGTCAGTGACCTTGAAGTGGCGCTCGAGCGCCGTCTCCTCGCCGATGCCTGTGGTCACCGCGAACCCACCCACGTAATCGAGCAGCTTGCTCTCCAGCGGCGCGACAAAATCGGCGAGCGCAGTGTGCGCGCGAACTCTGCCGGAGGACCCACGATTTTCCCTGAAGATCTGCTGGCGCAAGGTATGGAGCGTCGCCAGCTCTTTGGTCCGGGCGTGGTCCTCGTAAAGTCGTATATCGTCGCCAACGCCGTTGGCATGCCAGAATCCGACGACCCCGTTCGCCGTCAGCCACTTCTCCTTGACCAGGCGTCTCAGGATGTCCTGCGCATCGGCAAACAGCTTTTTCGCTTCGGTGCCGAGCTTGTGGTCGTTGAGGATCGCAGGGTAGCGGCCGGCCATTTCCCAGGTCGAAAAGAACGGCGACCAGTCGATATAGGGAACCAACTCCGCAAGACTGTAGTTTGAGAACGCGCGCGCCCCCGTGAACGTCGGTATGGGGGGGATGTAGCCGCCCCAGTTGATCTTCATCCGATTGGCCCGCGCCTTTGCCAACGGTAGGCGCGCCTTGTTGGCTTCGCCGCGCAGGTAGCCCTCGCTGATCTTCACGTACTCAGCCTTAATATCGGCGACGTAGGGTTCCTTGTCGGTCTCCGACAGCAGCTTCGATACGACGCCGACGGCCCGGCTGGCATCAGTCACGTAGATCGCCTGGCCCCTGATGTAATTCGGCGAGATCTTGACAGCTGTGTGCACCCGGCTCGTCGTGGCGCCGCCGATCAGCAGGGGCACGCAGAAGCCCTGGCGTTCCATCTCGGCGGCAACCAGGCACATTTCGTCGAGCGAGGGCGTGATCAGCCCCGACAAGCCGATGATGTCGGCGTTCTCGCGCTTGGCCACCTCGAGGATCTTCTGCGCCGGCACCATGACGCCTAGATCGATCACCTCGTAGTTGTTGCACTGCAGCACAACGCCGACAATATTCTTGCCGATGTCGTGCACATCCCCCTTGACCGTCGCCATGACGATCTTTCCGGCGGCAGGCTTCGAGGCGAGGCCCGACGCAATTTTCTCGGCCTCGAGGAACGGTTGGAGATATGCGACCGCCTGCTTCATGACGCGCGCCGATTTGACGACCTGCGGCAGGAACATTTTGCCCTGCCCGAACAGGTCGCCGACGACGTTCATGCCGGCCATGAGCGGACCCTCGATGACATGCAGCGGACGCTCGACCGCGCCTCGGGCCTGTTCCGTATCCAACTCGATGAATTCAGTGATGCCGTGGATCAGCGCGTGTTTAAGCCGTTCCTCGCAACTGCCGTTACGCCATTTGAGATCCTTCTCGACCTTTTTCGCGCCGGCGCCCTTGAACTGCTCGGCCGCCTCCAGCAGGCGGTCCGTGCCATCGGGTCGGCGATTGAGGATCACGTCCTCGCAAAGTTCGCGCAAGGCAACCGGAATGTCATCGTAGACCGCGAGCTGCCCAGCGTTGACGATGCCCATGTCCATGCCGGCCTTGATGGCGTGGTATAGGAACACCGAATGCATGGCCTCGCGCACGGGCTCGTTGCCGCGGAACGAGAACGACAGGTTCGACACGCCGCCCGAGACGTGCACGAGCGGCATCAGCTCCTTGATCTGCCGCGTCGCCTCGATGAAGGCCAGCCCGTAGCCGTTGTGTTCCTCGATGCCGGTTGCCACGGCAAAGATGTTCGGATCGAAAATGATGTCTTCGGGCGGAAAGCCGATCTCATCGGTGAGCAGCCTGTATGCGCGCGCGCAGATTGAGACCTTGCGCTCGATGGTGTCGGCCTGGCCGACCTCATCGAACGCCATCACAACTACGGCCGCGCCATAACGGCGAACCTTGCGCGCCTGCTCCAGGAACTGGACCTCGCCCTCCTTCATCGAGATCGAATTGACGATCGGCTTGCCCTGCACGCACTTGAGGCCGGCTTCGATGACGCTCCATTTCGATGAGTCGATCATCACCGGCACGCGGGAGATATCAGGCTCCGAGGCGATCATGTTGAGGAAGGTCACCATAGCCTTCTCGGAATCGAGCAGGCCCTCGTCCATGTTGACGTCGATGATCTGCGCGCCGGCCTCGACCTGCTGGCGCGCGACGGCGAGTGCTGCCTGATAGTCGCCGGCTTCGATCAGCTTGCGGAATTTCGCCGAGCCGGTGACGTTCGTGCGCTCGCCGACGTTGATGAAGGTTTGTGCTGCTGAAAGGGGAGTGGTCATTCTTGCAGGCATCCTAGGGGCGAAATCGCTGGAGCGACAAAGGTCGCGTCGTGGCGATCAGTTCGAAATCCTGATCGTCATGGACGATCGTCAGGCTGTGAGCGAGTGCGGATTGTGCAATCAACGCGTCGATGGGGTTTTTGAGTGTCAGCCCAGATCTGCGCAATTCGAAAACCAGCTGGGCCGCTTCAGTCCAATATCTCGCGTCGCATTCGAGAACGATCTGCGCGGCAAGCATTTGTTCCAAGCGTGACCATTCGGCAGCGTCCCGTGCACCCTTCAACAGTTCGAAAGCCGTCACCCGGCTCAGATGCACCGCTGCCGTTCCGACCAAGGCATCGTACTTAGGCCCGACGAGACCGGTCTTGTCTCGCAACACGTGTACCAACGCCGATGTATCAATCAGGAAGGCCACGCGAGCCCCGCTCGTTCAAAACTTCGTAGCCGTCGGCAAACTCGAAGTTGCCGGCATAGCTCGCCAGTGAAGGCGGCGATTTGGGCGCGGCTCTCGCTGTTACTGTGCGGAGCACTTTTTCCACAGCGGCGCGCTCGTCGGTTTCACCGGTCCAGTCCTGCGCCGCTTTCACGAGCGCGTCATCGATCTCGATCGTCTTGTCCATGTCCAGAACTCCTGACTCATAAGCACCAGTCCGCCTCCCTAACCCGCCACGAACGGCTCTAGGCCGGACAGCCGCATCCTCGGCGCTATAGTCGGCAGCTTGCGTGGCGGGTGTTTCTCGACATGATCGCGCACATGCTGGATGTGCTCCGGCGTCGAGCCGCAGCAGCCACCGACAATGTTGACCAGGCCATCCTTCGCCCAAGGTTCGATCTGGCAAGCCATGTCGTGCGGGCTCTCGTCGTACTCGCCCATGGCATTGGGCAGGCCGGCATTGGGATAAGCGGAGACCAGCGTATCGGCGACGCGAGACAGCTCCGCCAAATAAGGCCGCATCGCCTCCGCGCCGAGCGCGCAATTGAGCCCGACCGCCCACGGCTTCAGGTGCCGCATCGAATACCAGAACGCTTCCGTCGTCTGGCCCGACAGCGTGCGGCCCGACCGGTCGGTGATCGTGCCGGAGATCATCAGCGGCAGCTCGACGCCCAGGTCCTCGTAGACTTCGAGCACGGCGAAGCCTGCGGCCTTGGCATTCAATGTGTCGAAGATGGTCTCGATCATGAGGATGTCGCAGCCACCCTCGATCAGGCCGCGCGTCTGTTCCTTGTAGACATCGCGCAACTCATCGAACGAGGTGTTGCGATAGCCTGGATTGTTGACGTCAGGCGAGATCGAAGCGGTGCGGTTGGTCGGACCGATGGCCCCGACAACAAACCGCGGCCTGCCCGGTGTTTTGCCGGTCCACTTGTCGGCGGCAAGGCGGGCAAGCTTTGCTGCCTCGACATTGATTTCGAACGACAGCTCTTCCATTCCATAATCCGCAAGGGAGATGGCTTGCGCGTTGAACGTGTTGGTCTCGATAAGGTCGGCCCCGGCCGCCAGATAACTCTCGTGAATCTGGAGAACGAGTTGCGGCTGGCTCAATACGAGCAGATCATTGTTGCCCTGGACGTCGCGGCTCCACGACTTGAAACGGTCACCGCGATAGCCGGCCTCGTCGAGCTTGTGTCGCTGGATCATGGTACCCATGGCGCCATCGATGATCAGAATGCGCTCGGCAGCGGCCCGGTCCAGCGCTCTATTGGTTGCGGACCTGTTCATGCGTTGACGGCCTTCCTTGACACCTGGCGATGCGGCCGCAAGCCCAGCAGATGGCAGATCGCATAGACGAGATCGGCCCGGTTCAGCGTATAGAAATGTACGTGCCGAATGCCCTGATCGACGAGGTCCATGACCTGCTCGGCCGCGACCGCCGCGGCGACAAGTTGAGTCGTTGCCGGATCATCGTCCAGCCCCTCGAAGCGCCGGGCGAGCCAGGCCGGCATCGTGGTGCCGGTTTTGGCGCCGAAGCCCGACACTTGGCGGAAGTTATGGATCGGCACGATGCCAGGATGGATCGGGCACCAGATGCCGGCCGCACGCGCCTTCTCGACAAACTTTAGATAGTGCGCGTTGTCGAAGAAAAACTGTGTGATGACCCGGTTTGCCCCGGCGTCAACCTTGGCTTTCAGGTGGTCGATGTCGGCCACGTCAGTCGGGCTTTCCGGGTGCTTTTCCGGATAGCCGCCAACCGAGATCTCGAAATCGCCTATTCTTTTAATGCCGGCGATCAGGTCGGCGGTGGTGGCGTAGCCACCCGGATGCGGCTGATAAGCCGTACCGATGCCGGCTTGAGGGTCGCCGCGCAACGCGACGATGTGGCGTACGCCTGCAATCCAGTAACCCCGCACCACCTCGTTGACTTCCTCGCGGGTCGCCCCGACGCAGGTAAGATGGGCCGCCGGCTGCAAGCTGGTATCACCGACCAGTCGTGCCACGGTCTGATGTGTGCGCTCACGCGTCGAGCCGCCCGCACCGTAAGTCACGGAAACGAACTGCGGAGCCAGTGGCTCCAATCTGCGGACAGCCGTCCAAAGCGACTCCTCCATCCGGGCGTTCTTTGGCGGGAAGAATTCGAACGACACGTCTATTTCGCCGGAGCCGACCAGACGTGACCGCCGTTCGACGGGAAGCGATGCCATGCCGCCTACCTCGCAATCTCTAAAGCATGCCGGCCAGACGACGCGTCCGCTCGCTCAGGAACAGGGCCTGGACGACGAGCGAGCCAGAGCGACACTGTTAATTTGCCGGCACCATCGGACGCCGGCGGCTCGAGATCGCGAGCGGCGACCGGGACGAGCCCAGCTTCCTTTGCCCACTGCTCGACGATACCTCGTGCAAAACCAAGACGGGCGTGAGCAAAACGCTCACGCAGGAATTCGAGCTCGTGAGGCGCGAAATCGACGATCAGCAGATCGCCGCCCGGTTCCAGGACACGGGCCGCCTCGCGGATCGCGCGCGATGGATCGCTCAGGAAATGCAGCACCTGATGCATGACGACTGCGCCGACCGAACCATTACCAACGGCTAATTCGTAGAGATCGCCATGCCTCAGGCGGGCTGCGCCGCCGAGCGAACGATCAAGCTTCGAACGTGCATAGGCCAGCATCGCGAGACTAAGATCGATGCCAAGTCCATGTGCAAAATGCCCGGCAAACAGTTCGAGCATGCGACCAGTGCCGGTCCCAAGATCGATCAGTGTGTCGTAACGGCGACCGCCCAGCGCCGCCAGCATCGCTGCTTCGACTTCGACCTCGTCGACATAAAGCGAGCGGATCTGGTCCCAATCGGCGGCATGGGCTTCGAAGTAACCTTGCGCCGCTTTTTCTCGTTCCAGCTTCAATGCGCTGGCGCGGTCGCGGTCGCGAGCGATGATCTTGTCCTTGGGGTCGACGTGTGCGACCAGAGCATGGGCAAGCGCGCTCGAATGAAAGTAGACCCAGCTGCCTTCCCGACTGCGATCGATCAGGCCGGCATCGACCAACAACTTCAGATGCCGGCTGATGCGGGGTTGGCTCTGCCCGAGAATACGCGTGAGATCTTTGACATTGAGTTCGCTCGCTTGCAGCAGCAGCAAGATGCGCAGGCGCGTCGGCTCCGCCGCTGCCTTGAGCGCGGCGACCGCATCATTCGCTGGCAGTATCTCGGGCACTCATTTTGCTCCTTGAGCAAAAGCATATAAAGATATGCTTATATGTCAAGAACAAACGAATCTGCTGGTGCTTAACGTGCCGCTAACCATGCGCTCATATCCTGCGTCGGATCCGCAGTCTCCTTGGACGACCGATGAGCTCCGCCATAAACGATGTTGCGCCAAATGAGCCGTTCTCGGCCTTCCCGATCAGGCTGGTGCAGACCTCGTCCAGGGTCGGGATTGTCGTCAAGCTGTTGTTCATTGGGGCAGCCGGAATCGTGCTGCTGACCCCATTCGCCATGCTGGCGGTCATTGCTGCAACCGATCCTGCCGGCTTCCTGTCGATCGCGCGAAAGCCGATGGTGGCCTTTCAACTAAGCCTCGCGCTGCTGATCAGCGTCGCCTTTGTCATCATGCCGTTGCGGCAGGTCATTGCGACGTACTCGCGGGGCTGCACGATCGCGATCACACGATCCGCAGTGACCGTGGCCAAGCGCGGGCGCTCGGGTTGGCGGGATTGGCAAGAGCCGCTCGAAAACTACAGCGGCATTGCCCATAGTATCCGCACGTCGTTGGCGGGCGCGCGGCATGAGCTTGTTCTGGTACACCCCGATCCTTCCAAGTCGGTACCGCTTAAGTTGGCCGATCGGACTGCTCAATCCAACATCGATGCCCTGTCCCGACTGACGGGGCTACCCGAGATTCACGCGCGGGCACCTGGTGGCCCGCGGGGAGCTCATGCGACAATCCGCGTCGCGCACCATGCGAGGCAACAGCGGTACCAAACCACTGTGATGCAGACGGCGTGACCGGCGGCCCGGCGGCGGAACCATCGTCTGTGACTGCTCGATGCGGCCATAAAGCTGCTGCACAGGTGCGCGACGAAAGGTAAACAGGGTGCCTTGTCGAAGCGGTTCTCGGAGAACGCTGCGGCGATCGGTGTGCTGAACTGCTGTTTTTTTAGTGTGTCCCTCTCGTATGGTGCGTTGCACCGTGCTTCGACTGGAGTGCTGGCTTATGATTGGCTTTAGATCCGCAACGATCACCGGTACCGTCCGAGGCGCGGTCACGGCGCTGGCGTTAGCCATGCTACTTGGTTTCGGCCTCCTGACACAGACAGCGGCCAGCGCGCAGTCCGCCGATCCAGCCGTTCGGTATATGGACGGGGTCGCGCGCGAGCTGATTCTCGCGTCGCGCACCCGGTCAGCAGCGACGCTGCAATCCGTAATCCTGCGCCATGCCGATTTGGCCTACATGGGCGGGCAGGCAATCGGCGAATACGGCAGCCAACTCGCTGCCACCGAGCGGCCCGCCTACCTCAACGGCATGGTCCGATTCATGGCCAAGTATGCCACGAGCGAAGCATCCAATTATCCGATCAGCCATGTAACTTTCCAGCCGGCTTCGCGGCCTGCGAAGTATGGCCTGATGGTCGACAGCACCATTCATCTGCGCGATGGGTCCTCTTACGACGTTGCCTTCATGCTCAGCCGTTCGGGCAATACATTCAAGGTGCGCGACGCCCAGATCTTGGCCTTCTCGCTGACCAGCCAACTCAACCGCCTGTTCACCAACTACATCAGCGAGCAGGGCGGGCAGGTTCGCGCACTGGTGCTGGCGCTCAATCGATAGTTGAACCGTCGCAGATAATTCCGCGCTCGGGCACTGCACCCAACCGAACCAGCTGCACGACGACCCCGCGCCGGCGGCAGCGGCGTCCAGCGCATAAGGTGCCCGATTATGCAGAAGTGGCAAGCCGGCTTCCTCGGGCTACTCGAAGGTGTCACCGAATTCCTCCCCGTTTCTTCGACGGGCCACCTCTTGCTCGCCGAGCATTTCATGGGCGTCACATCAACTGGCAGGACCTTCGAGGTCCTGATCCAGCTCGGCGCCATCCTCGCGATCCTTACCGTCTATTCCGTCAAGCTGCTGAACATTGTGCTCAGCCTCCCCCATGACGCCCGCGCACGGCGTTTCGTGATCTCGGTGCTGTTAGCTTTTCTGCCGGCCGCAATCATCGGCGCGACGCTGCACAAGTTCATCAAGTCGGTGCTGTTCGAGAGCCCTGCCGTGATCTGCGTGGCCCTCATCGCGGGTGGCTTCGTGCTGCTGGCGGTCGACCGAATGAAGCTGGCAACGCGTCAGCACGATGTAATGGATATTCCACCGTTGATGGCGGTGAAGATCGGCCTCTGCCAGTGCGTCGCGATGATCCCGGGCGTGTCGCGATCCGGCGCTTCGATCGTCGGCGCGATGCTGCTTGGCGCGGACAAGCGTACGGCCGCGGAATTCTCATTCTTTCTCGCGATGCCGACGATGGCCGGTGCTTTCGCTTATGATCTCTACAGGAACTGGCAGGTTCTGCGACCCGACGACGTGACCAATATCGCGATAGGCTTTACCGTCGCCTTTGTGTCGGGCGTGATCGTGGTGCGCTACCTGCTGGACTTTGTCAGCCGCAATGGCTTTACCGCATTCGCATGGTGGCGGATACTGATTGGCGGCGCAGGACTGCTGGCGCTCGGCGTCATGCGTTGAGCGGCCGCGAGAAATGCCGCAGACCCGGTGGGTTCCCCGGCACAAACATAAGCTCCAGCAAATCGTTCGACTGCTCTACGGCGTCACGCACAACGTTGCCGCAATTCAGCCAGGCGACCTGCCGGAGCTTCAGCTCGAATACTATACAAGACGCGAGACTGCACCAATCGAGCGGTTCCACCTTATCAAGGACCGTTCCTGACGTATTGTGGAATCCTTCGTCAACCACCGTTGTGCTGTGGACAAACGCCCTTTTTCGGTTGCTGTTCGGCAAACAGTGATCCGCAACCGGGTCATTCTCGACCGCCACTGCCGTTTGCCTCGACCGCGCGAACGTGTCAGTCTGTGGCGTCATGTTTGCATTCTCTCATCGTATTGTTCGGCGGTACGGCAATGCACACGGCGCGCTTTGCGCACTCATGGCTCTTTTGCTTTTCGCCGAGCCGCGGCCGGCGGCAGCGCAGCAACCTGTCGACCTCGAGCTGGTGCTTGCCGTCGACGTATCCTACTCGATGGACCTCGAGGAACAGAGGCTGCAACGCGACGGTTATGTCGCGGCCCTGCGCGATCCGCAGATACTGAAGGCGATTCAGGCGGGTCAGCACGGCCGCATAGCGATCACCTACATTGAGTGGGCTGGATGGACCGCCCAGCAGATCGTCCTGCCCTGGACGATGATCGACAGCGCAGCTGCCGCTGATGCTGTCGCCACTTTGTTGTCCGCTGCCCCCATTTCCCGGTACCGGCGCACATCGATCTCCGGGGCGCTGAAGTTCTCCGGCGAGCAGTTCAGACAAGGCGGTTTCGCCGGCACGCGGCTGGTGATCGACGTTTCTGGGGACGGGCCCAACAACTCGGGCCCAGCAGTCGAGACAATCCGGGCAGAGCTGCTTGGCCGCGGCGTCACCATCAACGGGCTGCCTATCGTGGTGAAGCCGGGCGCTGCCGGCAGTATGTTCGACATCGATTATCTCGATGAATATTACGCTCAGTGCGTGATCGGAGGGCCAGGGTCATTCATGATCCCAATCCGCGAGAAGAGCGAGTTCGCAAGCGCCACGCGACAGAAGCTGCTGCTCGAGATTGCCGGCGACCAACCCGCCCCGGGTGTAATCCTGGCGCAATTCAGCCCAGGCGCACCCGCGACGCCAATGCCAAGGGAGCGCACTAAGATTGACTGCCGTGTCGGCGAGCGCATGTGGCAGCAATACTTTGACGACCGTATCCGCGAATAGGCCGCAGCAGCGTCCGAACAATGCCGCAAATCGGCTCCGGATAGCGCCTCAAATCACTGACATGCTGAGATTGCCTGGGGCGCGTTCGGTTAACGTGCCCTTAACCGTCTTCGCGCAATCGTTTTCCCCGTCATGGCGTATGGTCGCGTTTCAGTCGGCGTTGCGGTTATCGGTGCGGCAATCCTGATGTGGGGTTGTAGTTCGCAGCCCGATTTCGTTGCCAAGCATGAACCTTGGCGTGCCGACGAGGAGCAGGCCTGCCTGACCTCCGGCAGCATCCGAGAAACGTCTTTCCTGCAAAGCCGGTCCGCGCTGGGCGGACCAAGCGAATGCGGTGCGCTGCGTCCATTCGAGATGCAGGCAGCGGCCGGCGGTCGAGTCTCCATGCGTCCGGCCG
>JBGTIU010000026.1:0-12429 GCA_041745515.1 Hyphomicrobiaceae bacterium
CGGCTGGCAAAGGCTCCTCGTCATGGACATCGAGCGCGGCGCCGGCGATGCGCTTTTCCCGCAGCGCCGTCAGCAGTGCCGCGCCATCGATGAGCGGCCCGCGCGACGTGTTGATGATCGACGCGGACGGCTTCATCAGGCCAAGTTCGGCCGCGCCGACGAGCCCACGCGTGCGATCCGACAACACGCTATGGATGGTCAGGAAATCGGCACGGCGAAACAGCTCCGCTTTCGCAACCAGGGTGGCACCCAGGGCCGCAGCCTTTTCTTCGCTGAGATTCTGGCTCCAGGCGATGACCGTCATGCCGAAGGCCCGGCCAAGACCGGCCATCTGGCTGCCGAGCTTTCCAAGCCCCAGGATGCCCAGCGTCTTAGCCCGCAGATCCTGGCCGATCGTCGTCTGCCAGGCGCCGGCCCGCATGGCATTGGCCTCGAACGGGATGTGCCGGGCAAGCGCCAGAATCAGCCCCATGGCGAGTTCCGCTGTGGCATGTCCGCCGCTCGGTGTGCCGCTCACCTTGACGTTGTGATCGGCGGCGGCCGCAAGGTCGATCGCAGCGTTGCGCATCCCGGTCGTCACGCACAGTTTAAGGTTCGGCAACGAAGCGAACATCGATCGGGGAAACGGCGTGCGTTCGCGCATCAGGCAAACAATTTCGAACGCCGCCAAGGCGTCCGCCGCCGAAACTTCGCTGGCGAAAGGCCGGTTGAACACTTCGATCCGGTGCGAACGCGCGAGCCCAGTCCAATCGGCCATCGACATCGAGACATTCTGATAATCATCGAGAACTGCGATCGCGGCCATGTCAAATCCGTCCCGATTGTGCCGTCACGGCGCTTCAATCCTAAATGCATCAACCCCACTGGTGTCATCCCGGGGCTTGCTTGCCCTCGGCGAAGGCCGCGTTTTTCGCCAGCTCGCCGCGCTGACCTGGTCGGGCGATCAATGTGATCCGCAGTCATCTCGCCGAGCTCGGCTGCATCGAGCGCGAGGGGCGCGAGGCAACTATTCTTCAAAGCTGGACGGACCATCGCTGTCTGCTATCATTCGCCGGCCGGTTGGCTATATCGTGGCCAACCGTTAAGGAGATAAAAATGCCAGTTCGTCGCCTGGCTGCTGCCTTCCTCGTATTTTCGACAGTTCAGGCCGTGGCGCAGGCCCCCACGGCGATCGTCGAGGACGTCGATAGCAAGTCGGCCGGGGTCGAGTTCATGGACTATCTGTCTCCCAACCGGGTGATTCGATTGGCCCCGAACGAGACCCTGGTACTCGGTTATCTGAAGTCCTGCTGGCGCGAGACGATCTCTGCCGGGATTGTCACGGTCGGCATCGAGCAGAGCGACGTCAAAGATGGCAAGGTAGAACGCACTAAAGTTTCGTGCAATGCCGGCAAGATCAATCTGAGCAGTGCGCAGGCACAAAAGAGCGGCGCCATGGCCTTCCGGGCGCCGCCCAAGAAAGGAGCGGTTCCTCAGCCGGAGTTTACGATCTTTGGGCTCTCACCGCTGGTCGAGGCCAAATCGTCAGGCCGGCTGGTGATCGAGCGCCTCGACCAGCGTGGCGAGAATTTCGAGGTCGACATTGCCGGGCCCTTATTTGTGCGCGGTGCATTCTTCGACCTTGCAAAGGCCGGCACAGTCCTCAGCGCCGGCGGCGTCTACCGGGCACGCTTCGGCAACAGCCAGGCGGTTTTCAAGGTCGACCCGTTTGCGAAACCTGGCGCCGCGCCGGTCATTGGGCGCTTGCTGCGCCTTACTCCCGAAGGGTGAGGCCAATCAGCCGGACCACATGTGGAGAACGAGCCGCTATCGCGACCTTCTAGTGACTATCCTGATCGCGCTCGCGGCCGCGACCCTGACTTCGATTCCCCAGCTGGACCGTCTGCGCGGACTTTCGATTGATGTACTTACTTGGCTCAGATGGTCCACGGCCGGGCTACTCCATGATCCGGCCAAGTCGCCGACCGCTGTTATAGCACTCGACGAGGAGACATACCGCCGAAAGCCATTCGAGGGTACACCCAGCATTACCTGGACTCGCGAAATTGGGAGGGTTCTGACAGCGGTGGTCGAAGGCGGTGCGACGGTCGTCGGGCTCGATATCATCTTTCCCACATCGCTGGAGCAATCGGAGATCTCGCTCGGCACCGAAACCATAGGCCAGAGGCTGCGCGGCTTCGACCGCGATTTCCTGCGCGCGCTCGCGGCCGCAGCACGGCAGGGCAAGCTCGTGCTCGGCCAAGTTCAGCACCTGCATCAGCCGATCCAGCCATTCGAGGGACAGCGCGCCGCGGTCGGTCAGCATGCCAACATCCGACCGCTCAATCTCCACTCCGATCGCGATGGCGTGGTGCGGCGCGTGCCGCTGTCATTTGAAGTCGACGGCAGCGCAACTCCCTCAATGGCCGTAGAACTGGCGGCGCGCGCGATGGGCGTAAAGCCAGAACTCTCCATCAACGGTTCGCTTAGGCTCGCCGGCACCCGCGTGCCGCAATCGGTGCCGAACACCTTGACTGTCAATTTCGAGGGTGGGGCGGATGACATTCCCACCTATTCGCTCGCCGATCTCGTGGCCTGTGTAGATAGCGGCAATAAGGAATATTTCCGTCGCCAGTTCGGCAATCGTGTCGTCCTCATCGGCGCCTTGCTCGATGTCGAGGACCGCAGCATAACATCGAAAAGGTTCGCAACGGGCATCGAAGGCGCGCGCGCGCCACGATGCCTCCTGCCGTTCGAACCCGCGGCAAAGGCGTTCGCGCGCGACTCGATGGCGGGCGTCTACGTTCACGCGGCGGCCGTCAACAACCTGATCAGGGGCGAGGCGTTGCGTGAGTTGAGCCGTGTGACGAGCTGGATCGTGAATTTCGCCGGTGCGGTTGCGGGAGCGAGTTTGACACTGCTGGCCAGCCCGCTGTGGGCCCTGCTTGGTGTCGCTGCTTTCTGCGCTGTCTGGACTGGCGTCGCGACCATGGCATTTGTGCACGCGTTCGCATTGCCCCTCACCGATACGATTGTGGCCGCGTTTGTGGCGCTGGCCATTATGATCGCCTACCGCTTCGTCGTCGCGGATAGCGACAAGCGTCTTCTGCGGAACAGCTTCTCGCTCTATCTGGCGCCGGCGGTAATCGAGAGAATGCTTTCAGCCAACACGCCGCCAAGCCTCGGCGGCGAGACCCGCGCGGTCTCCGTGTACTTCTCGGACATCGCAGGCTTCTCCGCGATCTCCGAGAGCTTGAGCCCGCGCGAACTCGTTGCACTGATGAATGAGTACCTGTCGGCCATGACGGATATCATCGAGGCGCATGGCGGATTTGTCGATAAATACATCGGCGACGCCATCGTCGCAGTGTTCGGAGCGCCAGCCGATGATCCGAATCACGCCGTCAATGCCGTGCGCGCGGCACTCGCTTGCGAAGCCGAGCTCGCAGTCATGAACCGAACCGGCGTGACGGCATTTCGCGGGCTCCAAATCAGGCACCGGATCGGCCTCAACTCCGGCGATGCACTGGTCGGCAATATCGGTTCACGTCGACGCTTCAACTACACGGTCATGGGCGACACGGTTAATCTAGCAGCCCGTCTCGAAGGCGCCAACAAGCACTACGGCACGTCCATCATGGCCGCGGAGGCGACAGTGATCCTAAGCGGCGACGCAGTTGTATGGCGGGAGCTGGATACGATCCGAGTTACGGGCCGCACGGCCCCGACGAGAGTTTTTGAACCGCGCGCCGACGACAGCTCGAGCCGCGCCTACGCCGAAGGTTTGGCCAAATGGCGTCGGCGCGACTTCGCCGGCGCGTCGGAGGCTTTCGGGCGCGCCCGCGAAGAAGATGCGGCCAGCGCCGCATTCAGTGAGCGGGCGCGGCGGTTCGTGGCTGCTCCGCCCGGGCCCGAATGGTCGCCAATCCATACTCTCGATGCCAAGTAGTCGAGGACCGGCATCGTGTCCTTCAAGAGATGTTGAGCCCACGCCATGGGCGCGCTATGGTCCCCAACGTCCGCTGCGTTACTTGATTGCGGGGAGTTCTCGTATGTTGCTTCTCACTTTGCGCCGCCGGCTGATGCTGGCGGCTTTGGCCGCGCTACACGCGCTCTGCCTCGCCGGACACGCTGCAGCCCAGGAAGGCTCAGTTGCTGCCCCGCCACCACGAACAATCTCGGACATCACGAGCATTCTGGATCAGGACAAGCCTGATCCCGCGCGCCGGGCTAAGGTCGAGGCAGAAGCAGCCGCGTCGGCGCCGGCAGGCGCGAGCCGCCAAGTACTGGCCCAGTTCTACTACAAGCGCGCCCAGGCGCGCGCCGATCTCGGACGCTATCAGGATGCCATCGGCGACGCCAAGCAGGCCGCGGAGAACGGTACGGATTATCTGACCGAGGGCAGTCGCTTCGACCTGTTCCTCGAGCGGCAACACCGCACCCTCGGCGAGTACAAGTTGGCCATCAGCGTGCTCGAACAGATGTCACGCAAGCTCGACGCGCTGCCGCGAACGAAGGGCAGGCAGTTCAATATCAATAGACGGCTGGCGATCAACCATCTGTCTTTGGGCGAAGTCGAGCGCGCGGAAGGTTACGTCAAGCGAAACCAGGCATTGTTCAGCGAATCGAGATCCTGGCCAAATGCCGAAGCTTTTCGCTCGAGCTTCGAAGCCAACATCGAAAACGCCAGAGGCCGTGCACTAGAGGCGCGCGGGCGTTACGCCGAAGCTGAAGCGGCTTACCAGCGCTACGTCATGCTGGAGCGCGATGCTCTAGCCAAGTCCAAGAGCTGGCCCAATCCGCCACAACCGGGAGCGCTCGAAACAGCGATCGACTTCGGCTTGTCGAACCTTGCCCGCGTCAAGGCCAATCAGGGACGTGTGTCGGAAGCCGAGAGCGACGTCCGGCGTGCGCTATTGAGCAGATTGAAGGCGGTCGGCAAGTACAACGGCGACACAGCGCAGATCATCGAAACCTTGTCGACCATATTGATCGATCAGGCCCGGTACGTAGAGGTGGAGAAGCTCGCCCGCATTAACCTCGAAATCTATGAGGCTCTTGGTTACGCGCCCGAGTCTCCCCATCGCGCGCGCGCGCTGTACCGGCTCGGCGTCGCCATGTTCGCGCAACGGCGTTACAGCGAGGCCAAGGACCTGTTCGCGCAAGTCGACAAAGCGACGCAAAACTGGCCGCCGCAGCGCAGCGCAGGGATGCGCACTAGTTGGTCGCGCATCGTCGTCGAGTACAACACTCGTAATGTCGAAGGCGGCATCGAACGGGCGCGCGACCAGCTGGCTTTTCAACGAAGCCGCAAGGGCGAACAGCATTACGATACCGCGATGGCGCGCGCCGTGCTTGCTGTCGGACTGACCTATGCTCGCCGCGATGCGGAGGCGCTCACAGAGTTTCAGCAGGCCATGCCTGTTCTCCTCAATACTGTGCAAGATGACGAGGAAGGCGAAACCGCTGGCCGCTTGAGCGCTACTGGTCGACTGCTGGTGGTCGCCGAGGCCAATATGGCGCTGCTGGCCAGGGCCAAGGATAGCGAGACTGCGGCCACCCAAAGTTTGGAAGTCGGAGAGGCCATTCGCGGCCGCAACGTGCAAAATGCGCTCGAGGCCTCCGCAGCTCGCTCGGCTGCAAAGACGCCGGCGCTGGCTGAACTCGTCCGCAAAGAGCAGGATCTCGCCAAGCAGACCGTCGCGCTGGTCGGCACGGTCAACAACATGCTGAACTTGGCGCCTGAGGAGCGGGATGAGAATGCTTTGCGCGCACTGCAAGTGGAGCTGGACACTGCACGCAAGGATGCGCGTACGGCGAAACGAGACATTGAACGTCGCTTCCCGGAGTACAACAATCTCGTCAACCCGAAGCCAGTCGTTGTCAGCGAGATGCGAGCTGCGTTGCGGGCCGACGAGGTGCTGCTCTCGTTTCACTTCGGCCGGCGGGAAAGTTTCGCTTGGGCGGTGCCTAAGGCAGGGCCAGTAATCTTCGCCGTCCTGCCGACAAATATCTCGGACATCGACAAGAGGGTCAAAGAGCTGCGCAAGGCGCTGGAGCCGAATGCGTCGACGGTCGGTGATATCCCCCCGTTTGACGTAAAGGCCGCGTACGATCTTTACGCTCTGCTTCTGAAACCGATCGAGGCAGGTTGGCGTCCGGCCAAGAATCTGATCGTCGCCACCAACGGCGCGCTTGGCCTGCTGCCCCTCGGATTGCTGCCGGTCGAGCCGGCAAACCTGAAGGCCGAAACCGAACCTTACTTCGCCGAGTACCGCAACGTGACATGGTTGGCCCGCACTCATGCGGTGACAATGGTCCCGTCGGCATCCGCATTGCGCACGTTGCGCCAGGTTCCGGTCGCAACGGCCAGGCGCGACAACATGATCGGGTTCGGCGACCCCTATTTCAATGCAGATCAAGCCAAGGAGGTTGCCGCCGAGCAGATCGTTCAAGTCGCCAGCCTGACAACCCGCGGATTGCCGATCAGATTGCGTGCTGCCCCACGAACAGCGGACGTCGAGAACGCGGAGATAGGGCAACTCCCGCGCCTGCCCGACACCGCCGACGAACTCAAGTCGATCGCCGCCGCGCTCCAGGCGGACCCCGCCAAAGTGTTGCACCTTGGCAAGGGCGCTAACGAGAAAAATGTTAAGAGCCTCGATCTGACACGTTATCGAGTGGTCGTGTTCGCAACGCACGGCTTGGTGCCGGGCGAACTCAATGGACTCACACAGCCGGCGCTGGCGCTGACTGCTCCGAGTGTTGCCGACGTGGACGGCGACGGCCTCCTGACGGTGGAAGAGATCCTCGGGCTTCGGCTCAATGCCGATTGGGTGGTTCTTTCGGCCTGTAATACCGGAGCCGGAGCCGGAGCCGGCGCCGAAGCGGCCTCAGGGCTGGGCCGCGCCTTCTTCTACGCCGGCACGCGAGCGCTGTTGTTGACCAACTGGTCGGTGCATTCGGCATCGGCGCGAGAACTGGTCACCGAATTATTCCGCCGCCAGTCGGCCGGCGGATCCATGACCCGGGCTGAGGCGTTGCGGCAAGCGTCCATGGCTCTGCTGGATGGACCAGGCTTCACGGATGCAGCAGGCAAGACGCTGTTCACTTATGGGCATCCGATCTTCTGGGCCCCTTATTCGATACTTGGCGACGGCGGCACCAGTTGAGCGCCTTTCAAAAATCATGCTTGCGCAGGAATGCAATGACGTCTCGCGTTGCCTGCAGCTTGAGTTCTGGAGTGCCGCCGCAACAATGGGCACCAAGCGTCACACAGTTTCGCCTTGCCCAATCGTACCACTGCCGCCTCGGAATGGATGCGCCATCGCTTGCCGCCGACAGCTGACCATCATCCTCGATCCAAACCCGGCATCCTGAATAATTCTCTGCCCACGGATCGAAGTGCGGTTTGGCCCCCATCGCCTCCCATGCGTGATGAGCACCTTTGTAAATTTTGACCTCGATATTTCCATTGCCGGTCTCGCGCAAATGACGGGCGCGCTCGACGCATGGCTGCGCGGGCGTCATGTCATCGAGCTCCGCGAGCATGAACAGGATCGGCGCGCCCGTCGTGATTGTCGAGCGATTGAGCCAAGTACATCCGGGTGCGATTGCCACATGGGCTGCGAACGCGACATTGCTGACCCGCATCCATCGGCGTCGAACCTCCAATGCGGTATCGAGCGCTGCTATTCCGCCTTTCGACACGCCAAGTACCGCGATTCTGTTCAGTTTGAAGCGCTCGTCGCGACTGAGCCAGCGCAGACCTGCGATAGCGTCGTTACCTGACTGCCAGCGGGTCAGAAGTCGCTGATCATGAACCGAGCTGACAATGCCACGCGATACGAAACTATCGATGACCAGCGCCGCAATCCCTTCGGCGGCGAGAGCCGCGGCATAATGAATTTCGCGAACCGCTTTGACACCGCCGCTCGATGGCGTGATCACTACGGCGGAAAGCGGAAACCGGGCATTATCAGGAAGATGCAGTCGCGCCTTGAGTGCGATAGGTTGGGCATTGCTGGTATTCGGGACGGTGTTGGTCGGAAAACGCACGTCTTCGATTGCTTCCGCGCGGACATGACCCCATGACCCTGGCCACAGCAACGTTGCAAGCAGTGCGATCGCTAATTTCATTGTAACGTGCACCACAAGGGCTCGTCGGGCGGTCATCGCAACAGTCGCTCGAATCTTGACGCGTAATTTGTGTGCCAGCAATGGAACTTGTCGACATGAGAATACAGCTCTATCCCGCTCGCCGGCGATTGCGATCTCCATTCGCGCTGCGCCACCTTCACCCGGTGCGGAAGCAGTAGTTCCAGCCGATGCCTATCAAGCAAGAGGCCATGATGTCCACCGCCGCCAGAATTACCGCCCGCATTGCCCAAGAACTCGGTGTGCAGGTTGCCCAGGTCGCGGCGACGATCGAACTGCTCGGCGATGGTGCGACGGTGCCGTTCATCGCGCGCTACCGCAAGGAGAAAACCGGCGGGCTCGACGATACGCAGCTGCGCCGGCTCGATGAGCGGCTTGGCTACCTTCGTGAGCTCGAGGATCGCCGTCAGACCGTGCTGCGGAGCATCGGCGAGCAGGCCAAGCTCACGCCCGAATTGCAACGCGCAATCGACGCCGCCGAAAGCAAGGTCGATCTGGAGGATCTCTATGCCCCGTTCAAGCCCAAACGGCGGACCAAGGCACAGATCGCGCGCGAAGCCGGTCTCGAGTCGCTCGCCGAGGTGCTGTTGGCGAATCCGACGTTGTCGCCCGAAGCGGAGGCCGCGAAATTCATCTCAATCGAGAAAGGTGTTGCCGACGCCAAGGCCGCGCTCGACGGTGCGCGCCAGATCCTGATCGAGCGCATCAGCGAAATGCCGAATCTGGTCGGGGCATTGCGCGCCTGGCTTTGGGACACCGGCCTTGTCGTGTCGAAGGTCGTCAAGGGCAAGGAAACCGAGGGCGCCAAGTACACCGACTATTTCGCCTTCTCGCAGAAGATGAAGGATCTGCCCTCGCATCGCATCCTGGCGTTGCTGCGGGCCCGCAACGAAGGGGTTCTCGACCTTGCTCTCGATGTGCCTCGCCCGGAGAAACAGTCGCATCCGGCGGACGGCCGGATCATGGCGGTGTTCGGCATCGCCGATCAAGGACGACCGGCGGACAAGTGGCGGGCCGACACCGCCCGGCTGGCGTGGAAGGCAAGATTGCACAATGCACTTTCGAACGATCTGATGGCGCGATTGAAAGAACGCGCCGATGCGGAAGCGGTCTCAGTGTTCTCGAAGAACTTGAAGGACCTGCTGCTCGCCGCCCCGGCCGGGCCGCGCCCGACCATGGGACTTGACCCGGGCGTTCGCACCGGCGTCAAGGTCGCCGTCGTTGGTGCCACGGGCAAGGTCGTCGATACCACGACGATCTACCCGCACGAGCCGCGCCGCGAATGGTATGGTTCCATGGCTGCGATTGCCGCCCTTTGCCTCAAACACAAAGTCGAACTGATCAGCATCGGCAACGGCACCGCCAGCCGCGAGACCGACAAGCTGGTCGCCGAAGTGATGCAGAAGATGCCGCAGTTGAAGCTGACGAAAGTGGTGGTGAGCGAAGCCGGCGCGTCGGTCTATTCGGCATCCGAACTTGCGGCGCGTGAGTTTCCCGGCCTAGACGTAAGCCTGCGCGGAGCGGTGTCGATCGCGCGCCGTCTGCAAGACCCGTTGGCCGAGCTGGTCAAGATCGAGCCGAAAGCGATCGGCGTCGGCCAGTACCAGCACGACGTCGATCAGGCAGGGCTTGCCCGCTCGTTGGACGCTGCAGTCGAAGACTGCGTCAACTTGATCGGCGTCGATGTCAACACGGCGTCGGCGCCGCTGCTGGCGCGCGTCGCAGGCCTCAACGCCACGCTTGGCGCCAACATCGTCGCCCACCGTGATCAGCACGGCGCATTCAAGACGCGCATCGCGATCAAAAAGGTCCCGCGCATGGGTCCAAAAACGTTTGAGCAGGCAGCTGGCTTTTTGCGCATCATGAATGGGGCCAATCCGCTCGATGGCTCGGCGGTGCACCCGGAGGCGTATCCCTTGGTCGAGAAGATCGCCGGCGCGACCAAACGGCCTTTGAAGGCAATGATTGGTGACCGGGCGTTCCTGAAGTCTCTCCAGCCGAAACAATTCGCCGACGAGACGTTCGGCGTGCCGACCATCTCCGACATCCTCGCCGAACTCGAAAAACCCGGCCGCGACCCGCGCCCTGAGTTCAAGACGGCGACGTTCGTGGACGGCGTCAAGAATATGTCGGACCTGAAGCCCGGCATGCGGCTGGAAGGCGTGGTGACAAATGTTGCGGCGTTCGGCGCGTTCGTTGATGTCGGTGTGCATCAGGACGGGCTGGTGCACATCTCAGAGCTGTCCGACCGGTTCGTCAAGGACCCTCGCGAGGTCGTCAAAGCTGGCGACGTCGTGAAAGTGCGCGTCAAGGATGTCGATTTGGCGCGCAAGCGGATTGGATTGACCATGAAATCCGGAACGATCCAGCCGGGAAGTGTGCCGGCACCTCCGACAGGCGGTAATCACCGCCCGGGAGCACCGATCCCGAATGGTGCGGAACCCGCCGGAGAAAGTGCGCTGGCGGCCGCCTTGAGAAAGGCGAGAGGTGGATGAAGGCAGGCGCGTCGTGGCTGACTGAGGCACTTTGGCCACGGCCAGCGCGGCGCGAGCATCGGTCCTGCGCACTTCGCGCGTGCCGGGACTATGCGAATAGGTTATTCATTGCCGAATGCAATTAGCTGTGACCAGTACGCTATCTTTGAAACGCCTGTCGGGCGGCGTTCTGGGGCTTTTGGTCCTAATGCTGGGACCGCCAACCACGCTTGCCCAGAACCCGGCGCCGTTTATTTACGAGATGAAGCTCGGCGTGCTGGCGCATGATGTGCCAGATTTGTGGAGCGGCTTCCGCCTCGAGAGTGGTGTCGATTTCAACGCCGAGCTGCTGTTTTCGCCGGCCATGCCGTTCCTCTGGGGAGCAATTCGACCGGCTCTTGGCGGCACCGTCAATACGCAGGGGCACACCAGCAAGGCCTACCTCGGCGCGCGCTGGCAGGTCGACACGGTCTCCGGGCTCTACTTCGGGATCGGTCTCGGCGGCGCTGTACACGACGGCCATCTGATCCCCGATGCGATCGATCGAAAGGCGCTCGGCAGCCGCGTGCTGTTTCATATCCCGGCCGAGATTGGCTTCCGGTTCGATAACCACCACAGCATCTCGATTTATTTCGAGCATATGTCGAACGGCGGGACGCAACGCTATAACGAGGCGCTCGATAGCCTCGGTGTCCGTTACGGCTACCGGTTCTGAACCATTGCCGCGACGGCAATTGTGGCGCAGTCTCGTCTGCACGGTGGCTGACCTAACCCGGGGACGCACATGACGAGGCGAACAACCAGGGTTTTGTGGGGTTTGATCGGCATCTGCCTGTTCGCCGGCGTGGCGGTCAGTCTGGCCGTTCTCGTCGGGCCGCCCGATTGGGTCAGGTCCAAGGAACTGCGCCAGCTCGAGGTGCTGCTCGATTTGACGGCGATCCTGTTCTGGATGCTTGTATTCGCGTTCTATTGGACCAATAAGAAGTGAATAACCCGACGTTTTAAGTGATAGGCGACGTGCCTCATTGTCAGGCGGTCGGGCTTTCGCCATATATCGCCGCATGACCGTCAGCGCCGCGCTCGAAGACTCGATCAGATTCCGCAAGATGAACGGCCTCGGCAACGAGATCGTACTGGTCGATCTGCGCGCCACCAACAGGACGATCTCCGCCGAACAGGCCCGCGCCTTGGCGGCCGATCCACTGTCACGCTTCGACCAGATGATGGTGCAGCATGATCCGCACACTCCCGGCACAGAAGCATATGTACTGATCTACAATAAGGATGGCTCGCAGGCGGAGGCTTGCGGCAACGGCATGCGCTGCTTGGCATGGCTGACCGCGCAGGCAACCGGCCGCAATCAGTTAAAGTTCGAGACCGCGCCCGGCGTGCTCGATGTAACTGTAAAGGACCGCGAGCACATCACTGTCGATATGGGCGAGCCGCGCTTTGCTTGGGATCAAATCCCGCTGGCGGAGCCGTTCCACGACACCACCAGGATCGAGCTGCAGATCGGGCCGATTGACAAGCCCATTTTGCACTCGCCGTCGGTGATCAACGTCGGCAATCCGCACGCCGTGTTCTGGGTCACCGATGTTTTGGCCTATGACCTCGCTCGCTGCGGGCCGTTGCTCGAGAACCATCCGATTTTTCCCGAACGGGCGAACATCTCACTCGCGACGGCCACTTCGCGCACTGCGATCACGTTGCGGACGTGGGAGCGCGGTGCGGGGCTGACGCGGGCCTGCGGTTCGGCTGCATGCGCCGCGGCTGTGCTGGGCGCACGCACGGGCAGAACCGAGCGCAAGGTCACCGTCAG
>JBGTIU010000027.1:0-5890 GCA_041745515.1 Hyphomicrobiaceae bacterium
TCGCCGCGGAACAGGGCCGTCAGCGGCCGTTGCGTCAGTACCAGCACCGCCATGGCCAACACGCCCCATAGCGCCGCGAGGCCCGGCGACATCTCCTCGACCATCAGGCACCAGATGAGGATAACGACGGGGATGAGGTAGTGCAGCCCCGTGCGCGCCGCCTCGTAGAAGTCCGGCACGGCGACGAGCGGTGATTGCGGATCGTCCACCGGCAGGTCCGGATGCCTGGCGCGGACCCAGACGAGCGCAACGTAGGCCGCGATCGCACACGCAATCGCGATCATGCCCGCGCTATCACCGAACGCGGTCTTGACCCAGCCGAGGCCGAAGTGGACGATATTGGCGAGAATGACCAGCGATGAGATTGTCAGCGCGGCCTTGATGAGGCCTTGGCTGAGTGTGCGTTTGGATTTCACCGGGATGCCGCTCATGCCGGCTTTCACGGCCTCGAGGTCGACGACGTAGAACAGCGCGCCGTAAGTCAACAGTGCCGGAATGAGCGCGTGCTTGCAGACCTCGGCGTAGGAAATGCCGACGTACTCCGCCATCAAGAACGCGGCCGCTCCCATCACCGGCGGCATCAGCTGGCCATTGACGCCGGCCGCGCACTCGATGGCGCCAGCCTGCACCGGCGTGTAGCCGACGCGCTTCATCAACGGAATCGTGAAGGTGCCCGTGGTTACGACGTTGGCGACTGAGGAACCCGAGATCATGCCGGTCAAGCCCGACGATACAACGGCTGCTTTCGCGGGGCCGCCGCGAAACTTGCCCAGCAATGCAAACGCGACCTGGATGAACCAGGTGCCGGCGCCCGCTTTCTCGAGAAACGCGCCGAACAGCACGAACAGGAAGATGAAATTGGTGGAAACCCCGAGTGCCACGCCGAACACGCCTTCCGAGGTGATCCAGAAGTGTGACGCGGCGCGCGACAACGACGCGCCTTTGTGGCTCATCAGTCCTGGCAGCCAAGGCCCGGCGAACACGTAGATCAATGCCAGGATCGAGATGATCGGCATCCACGGTCCTTCGGCGCGCCTGGATGCCTCGAGCAACAGCACCACGCCGATCACAGCGACGACCACGTCGGCCGTGGTCGGCAGCCCAGGGCGCAGCGACAGCGCTTGGTAGAACACGACGAGATAGAGCACGGCTGCAATGGCGATGGCCGCCAGCAGCCAGTCGGTGGCAGGCACCCGATCCCGCGGCGAACTTGCGAACGCCGGATAGGCCAGCAGGGCCAGCGCGAAGGCGAAGCTCAAATGAAAAGCGCGCGCCTCGGTGTCATTGAAGATGCCAATGCCGAGCATGTACGGCAGCGGCGAGGCGTACCAGATCTGAAACAGCGACCAGCTGATGGCGACGACGGTCAGCAATCGCGCCGCGAACCCGAGCGGCTGGCGGCCGCCCATGTCGGCCTCGGCAACCAGCTGGTCCAGTTCTTCGCGGCTTGCCGTTTTCGTTTCCGAGGTGTTGCCTGTCATTGGTCGTGCTCCCCCCAAAGCAAAAAGCGGAGTGCGGAGAGGCAATCCCACTCCGCACGTCGCGTCCTATTCTCTTCTCCTCCCCCCCTTGAGGGGGAGGAAGACGCGGCTCGTTTTTGCTCTCGCAAAAATCGATCTGGTCGCGTCAGGTGGGGGGGTGACTTGCTCTCAACGATTTCCACTGCTTACCACCCCACCCCGGCCCTCCCCCTCAAGGGGGGAGGGAGGGAAAAAGGCAGAGGCGAGAATTGAATTTCCTGCCCCTCACGTCCCGACCTTAGAGCATGCCCTTTTCCTTGAAGTACTTCGCAGCGCCCGGATGCAGCGGCGCGGAGAGGCCGTTCTTCACCATCGCCTTTGGATCGAGGTTGGCGAACGCGGGGTGCAGCTTCTTGAACTCGTCGAAGTTCTCGAACACCGCCTTGACGAGGTTATAGACGACATCGTCCGCGACATTGGCCGATGTCACGAGCGTTGCCGCAACACCGTAGGTGTTCGTCGGATTGGGGTTATTCGCGTACATCCCGCCTGGGATCGTAGCTTTCGCATAGTACGGCTTGTCGGCGAGCAGCTTGTCAATAACAGGCCCTTCGAGCGAGACCAGCTTGGCGCCGCAACTCGTGGTGGGGTCTTGAATGGCGGCCGACGGATGACCGACGCCATAGTAGAAACCGTCGATCTTGTTGTCGCACAGCGCGGTCGCCTGCTCGTCGGCCTTGAGCTCGGACGCGAGCGCGAAGTCCGTGCGCTTCCATCCGAGCGCCACCAGCAACTCATCCATCGACGCCTGGGTGCCGGAGCCTGGATTGCCGATGTTGAAACGCTTGCCCTTGAAGTCCTCGAACTTGGCTACGTTGGCTTCCTTGCGCGCCAGCACCGTAAAGGGCTCCGGGTGCACCGCAAACACGGCTCGCAGGTCGGCGAAGGCCCCATCCTTGAACTGCGCTTGGCCCTTGACGGCGTTGAAGTGCACGTCTGACTGCGCCAAGCCGAATTCCTGGTCGCCGCTCTTGATGGCGTTGATGTTGAACACCGAGCCGCCCGTCGATTCGGTCGAGCAGCGGATGTTGGTCTTGGCGCGGTCCTTGTTCATGAGACGGCAGATTGCGCCGCCGACAGCGTAGTAGACGCCGGTGACGCCTCCGGTTCCAACAGTGATGAATTTTTGCTGGGCGCTCGCTGGACCAGCGAGTGTACCCATCGTCGCAATTGCGATGGCCAGACCTGTGAACTTCTTCATGTTTGACTAACTCCCTGTTCAGACTACAGACACTACAGAACTACGAACCTGGCAACGATTGAAACGCAGCGTCGACGGCGTCGCCAAACCGCTCGACAATCC
Source organism: Hyphomicrobiaceae bacterium (assembly GCA_041745515.1). Classification (GTDB taxonomy): domain Bacteria; phylum Pseudomonadota; class Alphaproteobacteria; order Rhizobiales; family Hyphomicrobiaceae; genus JAKFWF01. The sequence continues at coordinate 2,824 of JBGTIU010000027.1, forward strand.
GATCGATGTCGGCATCCGTCGCGATGAATGGTGGGGCCAGCATGTTGTGATCGCCTTTCCTGCCATCGATAGTGCCGGGCATGGCATAGCAAGCAAGACCGCGTGCCATGGCTTCGTGTTTGACCCGCGCATGCAGTTTCAGCGTGGGGTCGAACGGCGCCTTGGTCGAGCGATCCATCACGTATTCCACGGCCCAGAATAGGCCACGGCCGCGGATGTCGCCAACATGGTGGTGATTGCCGAAGCGCTCGCGCAGGCGCCGTTCCAATCGGTCGCCGCCGCTGCGCACGTTCGCAAGCAGGTTCTCTCGCTGGATCGTTTCCTGCACCGCGAGTGACGCCGCGCAGGCGACCGGATGGCCGAGGTAAGTGTGGCCGTGCTGGAAGAAACCCGTGCCATCTCGAAACGCGGCAAAGATCTGATCCGATAACAGCACCGCGCCGATCGGCTGGTAGCCGGCGCCGAGTCCCTTGGCGATGGCCAGCAGATCTGGCGCAATGCCCTCCTGCTCACAGGCATGCAGGGTGCCTGTCCGGCCCATCCCGCACATGACTTCGTCGAGAATGAGCAGGATGCCGTGCCGGTCGCAGATCTCGCGCACTTGCTTGAAGTAGCCTGGTGGCGGCGTACCGCAGCCCTGTGTCGCCCCGCCGACGGTCTCGGCAACGAAGGCAATCACGGTTTGGGGACCGAGCTGCTCGACCTTGTCCTCGAGTTCTTTGGCGAGGCGCTGGCCGTAGGCTTCCAGGGTTTCGCCGTCCAGTTGGTCCCGATAGGCATAGGGCGGCGACACGTGATGGGTCTCGAACAGCATCGGTGCGAACTGCTGGCGACGCCAGGCATTGCCGCCGACGGCAAGCACGCCGAGCGTATTGCCGTGGAAACTCTGGCGTCGGCCGATGAAGTGGCGCCGTTGCGGCTCACCCTTCTCGACGAAGTACTGGCGGGCCATCTTGAGTGCGGCCTCCATCGCCTCCGAGCCGCCCGACGCATAGTAGACGTGGCCAAGGCCCTTCGGCGCGTGCTCGACCAGATGATCCGCCAGCCGCTCGGCGATCTCGGTGGTGAAGAACGCGGTGTGCGCGTAGGCGAGCTTGTCGAGCTGCGCCTTGATCGCGGCGTTGATGGCCGGATGCCCGTGGCCGAGGCAGGATACCGCGGCGCCGCCGGACGCATCGATGTATGATTTTCCGTCGGCGCCAAAAATTTCCACGCCACTTCCACCGGCCGCGACGGGAAGGCTGCCGGAGCCATTGATCTGGCGATGCAGAATGCGCGTCGGGCGGATGGTCATGACCGTCCTCGTTTGGTTGGCCGGTCGGCCGTATAGACGCCGAAACGAGCGACATAGGCCTCCAGCTCGGCGATGGCCTTTACGGCGGACTTGCCACGCTTCGCCGCGACCAGGGCCGCAAGACATTCGACCACGACGAAGGCGGGCGTCATGGTCTGCAGGAACGACGGCGTCTCGGTCGGCACCAGGATCGTCTCGGTGGCGTGACGGGCAATCGGTGATGCAAGACTGTCGGTGATCGCGACAATGCTTGCGCCGCGCTCGGCGGCAAGCGCCACCGCGTCGACCGTCAAACTGGTGTATGGCGCGATCGTCAATGCAAGAACGGCGTCGGCGGGCGTCAATGAACGCAGCCGATCGAGGCCGACACCGCCGGCGCCATCGATGAGGATGGTCTGCTCGCCAATCAGCGACAACAGATACGAAGCAAGGTATGCAGCCGGAAAGCCCGACCGTACGCTGACGCAGAAAAGCCGATCGTGAGTAATAATCAGGTCGGCGACACGGCTGATTGTCGCCAGCGTGGCAGGTGCGCTCAAAGATTTGAGGTGGCCGGAAAGCCCGGCAAGCGTATCGGCGACCAGCGCTTCGTCGCCGTCGAGGTCATGCCGCGCGAGCAATCCCTCGGCTCGATCTTTGAACGTGTCGCGTCGGCCGCGCAACGCGTCCGCATAGGGCTGCCGGAGCTGCTCGAAACCGTCATACCCCAGCCGCTGCGCCAACCGGGTCATGGTGGCGGGCGTGACGTTGGCGCGCTTCGCCAACTCACGCATGGACAGCAACGCGACATCGTCAGGATGATCCAGCAACCGCCTGGCTGCTGCCTTGAGCTGGCCCGGAAGTCGATCGAAGTTGGCCAGAATGCGATCGTGGATGTCTTCGGCGCGCATTCGGTATTGCTAGCAGTTGAAACAGCCGCCTGCAACGTATGTTTCATCTATCGGTAATTCAGCGCATCCGTTTCATGACAAGGCGTTGCGCTATCGTGCAACGATAAACGCGAGTACAGATTGCGCAGGTCGCTGCGAGAACTGTAACCCAGTAACGGAAATGCCGATGGGGCGAGCCACCGGGCAGACGCCCGACGTGCACATCTGCGAGACGGGGCCACGTGACGGCCTGCAGAATCTCGATACCTTCGTGCCGACTGACGCGAAGTGCAACCTGATCGATGCGATTGCGGCTGCGGGCGTGCGAGAGATCGACGCCGGATCAATGGTCCCGCCGGAAGTCGTTGCGCAGTTTGCCGATGCCGAGCAGGTTCTCGCTCACGCCCTGCGACACGAGAATTGCACGATTGGCGCGGTCGTCCCAAACTTGAAGGGCGCGGAGCGCGCCCTTTCGGCCGGCGTCCATGCCGTCTATTTTGTGATTTCGGCGAGCGAATCCCACAATCGCGCCAACGTTCGCCGCAGCGTCGCGGAGCAGCTCGCCGCGTTTGTCCAGGTCCGAGCGGCGATTGACCGAGCCAGCGGTAAGCGCAAGCCACGCCTCTTGGGCGCTATCGCAACCGCCTTCGGGTGTTCGATCGAAGGACGGGTTGCGGAAAGCGCCGTCCGCCGGATTGCGACGGCGCTGGCTGAGGCCGGTGCCGACGAGATCGGTTTGGCCGATACCGTGGGCTACGGCAACCCGCGTTTGGTGCGCTCGCTCTGTAAAGCCGTCGCCGCCGATGTCGGCCCAGCGCTGCCGCTCCGGCTCCACCTGCACGATACGCTGGGGCTGGGGCTGGCCAACGTCGGTGCTGGGCTCGACGCCGGCATCCGGCGCTTC
>JBGTIU010000028.1:0-17916 GCA_041745515.1 Hyphomicrobiaceae bacterium
GCGCCGCGCGACCCGAACGACTTGCCACCGCCTGGACGGGCGTCGGCGTTACTCACGCTCAGCGCCAGCGCTGCCGTGGCGGCCAGGGCGAGGCACGCAAATTTTGAAAGTTTGCCAGAACGATTGGCGGTTTGAATTGACGACATTTCGGTTGAGCCTTTCGATAGGCTGAAGTCAGCAGTCGGTTGTTGCCAACTGTACGCACGTATATATGGCGTTTCTCGCAGCAACGTCCAGGGCTATGGAGCAGCTTCGTTGTTATTTGATTTATCGTGGCAGATATCCACTGCTGCTAGTGTCCTGCCTCAGAAGTTCCTATCCACATTTCCGGTTCTATGATTCCGTCGGCCAAGCTCGCGGTTCGGAGGTCGGCATGACGTCTCGGAGATGAACAAGGGCCAGCGTGATCACGCTGAGCGAGGATGAGCGCGATTATCTCGATCGCCTCGTGAGGCGGCGCAAGATCGCGCGGGGGCGATGCGCACGGGCCGAGATCGTGCTGCGCCCGGCCGGACGGGCGACGGGCGCAACAACTGCGAGATCGCCGAGGCCGTGGGTGTGACGCGGCAGACCGTGCGCACATGGCGTGAGCGCTTTGCCAAGCATCGCCTCGACAGCCTCGACCGGGACCCGTCGTGCCGCACGCGCTGGCGGAACGTGTGGCCCCCTGGGTCCCGGGGACCCTCGGCCTTCGCCGAGGGCATGCAAGCCTCGGGACGACCCCGGTATGTGAAGGCAAAGCGAACGGACGGGCTTGTCGTCACTCCACCTTGATGCCTTTTTCGTTGAAGTATTTCAGGGCACCCGGATGGAACGGAATAGCGGCCTTCTTGAGATTCTGGTTTTCCATCTTGATATTTGCGGCTTCCGAGTGAACGAGCGCAAGATCGGCCTGCTTCTCAAAGAACAATCGCGTCACGTCGTAGGCAAGTTGGTCCGGTAGTTTGTCGTTGGTGAACAGCAAGTTCCAGACGCTGGCGACCTTGTTGTCGCTGTCCATGCCGGCATAGGAGCCCTTTGGAATGACAGCCTCCGCGTAGATGCCGGAGTATTTTTCGTTCATCTTCGCTACATAGGTGCTGTGATCGATCATCTTGAGTTTGGTGCCGGGGGTGGAGGCCACGTCGACGACGGCGGCCGTCGGCACGCCGACGACGAAAAAGAACGCATCGATCTTCTTGTCCTTGAGCGCGCCGGCCGACTCCGATGCGCCAAGCCGTTCGCGCTTCACATCCTTGTCCTTGTCGATGCCGGCGGCCTCGAGCAGCCGAAATGCGAACACTTCAGTCGCGCTGCCGGGAGAGCCGGTCGAAACCCGCTTGCCCTTCAGATCTTCGAACTTCGTTACACCCGTGCCATCGATCGTCACGACGTGCATCAAGTTGGGATACATGACGGCAAGCGTGCGGATCGGCAACGGGGTCTTGAACTTGTCCTGGCCTTTGAAGGCGTCAATCGCGGCATCAACCTGGGTCATGCCGAGTTCACCTTTGCCGCCGCCGACAACCTGCAGATTGGCGACCGAGCCGCCGGTGACTTCGGCGGTGGCCTGCACACCCGGCAAATGCTTTGACAGGATATTGCCGAGGCCACTGCCGAGCGGATAGTAGATGCCGCCGGTGCCGCCGGTCGAGATCGATAGCTGCTTGGGCTGCTGGGCAAGCACGGCGCTTGCACCAAGCAGCGCAATGAGGCCCAACACCGCGACGATTCTGGTCTTCATGAGACGTCTCACTCCCTGACTGTTACTGGCCGCGCTGGTTCGGCGGCCCTGGCGTGAGACCTTAATGGATTGCACGGCCCCGCAAAAGGCCGATGTACAATGTCATTCGTCTAAGCTCTGGATCCATCCATGCTGCAATCAGCCAAGCCGCCCACGACTAACACACCCCAGAACTGGCCGCCTACGCCGCGCGGTTACTTTGCTATTGGCGCCGAGCGCTCGTCGAAGGCTTTGAACCTCGGTAACCTCATGCGCTCGGCGCACGCGTTCGGGGCGAGCTTTACGTTCACCATCGGCGCAACCTATCAGGCGCTCGAAGCCCGCACCGACACCTCCAAGGGGCGGGACCACCTGCCGCACTACAACTGGGTCGATGCCGCGGCGATGAAGCTGCCGCATCGCTGCCGGCTCGTCGGCGTAGAGCTTACGGACGCGGCGATCGATCTGCCGAGCTTCCGTCATCCGCAACGAGCGGCGTACTTGCTCGGCCCCGAGCAGGGATCGATCTCGGCCGAATTGCTCGAGCGCTGCGATCACGTCGTCAGGATTCCGACGCGGTTCTGTATCAACGTCGCGATGGCCGGCGCGATCGTCATGTACGACCGAGTTCGCAGTCTGGCGCGCTTCGCCGAGCGCCCCATAATGGAAGGCGGCCCGAAAACCTCGGCACCGCGGCATGTCTTCGGGCGCGGATAGGCGGCCACGTGACAGGATGGTCTTCGCTCCTTATATCGACAGCCATGGGCACGGCAATCCTTCGGCACATGACACCTTTGAAGCCGGCACTGCCGAGGCTGCCTTGCGGCTGTCGGGCGCTGGCAACTGTTGCCATGGCGGCCGTCTTGCTTGTGGCCGAGGCCAGCGCCCAGACTCGGACGTACAAGACGTTTGGGCCCTGGCGCGTGCTCTTGCACGATGGCGGCGGCTCGCAGATCTGCTTCGCCATCGCCCAGCCCCGGTCGAGCGAACCGCCGGCGGCTGCTGAAAGTGCCTATCTCTACGTGTCGGCCTGGCCCAAGGAGGGCGTTCGCGCGGAGGTCAGCGTCAAGACCACCGCACCGATCAAGCCCGGAGCACCCGCCTCGATCGCCATCGACCAAGCGGTATTCAAGCTGTTTTCGCGCGGCGACCGAGCCTACGTCATCGATGCGACCGATGAGCTGAAGCTGGTAGAAGCCATGAAACGAAGTTCGAGCGTCGTCGTGCTCGCGCAGTCCGAGCGGGGCGTCATCAGCAAGGACACCTATTCGCTGGCCGGCATCACACAGGCGCTGCAGGCGGTCAGCGGCGGCTGCCGGTAGCGCTCGATTGGTTTGGACGGTGTCGCCAGCGATTACCGACCCAGCATCATCGCGATCTTAGCGGCAACAAGTTTTCCCACAAACTTCACGGGGTACGTTTTGTAGGTCGGTGTGTCGGTCGGCCATTCCCTGGCCTCCGGCAAAAACTTTGTCTGGATGCGCATCTGCAAGGGCGGCGCCTTGCCGAGAAATCGCGATCTGTACACCGAGACCCAATGCGGCCCGCCATCGAAGTGAAGGAACATGCCTGAATTGCAGCAGGTCGCAACGATCCGGTTCGTGGTCGACGTATCCTTGATCTTGAAAGCTTGCAGCAGCTCGCCGCCTCTCGAGCACCTGAAGCGATCTTTCCGGTAGAGCAGATAGGCGGTGCCGCCATCGGAGTCTCGAACCGGGGGGGCATTTGCGAGCGCTTCGATCTGACGGGCGCCTGCCTGGCAGTCGTCGCAGTAGCAGGCGACGCATGTAATTGGAGTACCGGCAGTCTCGAGTTCGACGCGTCCGCAGGAGCATCGCGCGGTTACTGTCATGCTCGGTGGCTCCGCCATCGGTGTCCCGTCCTAGATGCGTGGTTGTACGAGGATGTCAGCGCAAGCCGTCGACAGCCGTCAGCAGCCTTGGCACAGTCCCGGCAGCGCCAGCGCCGGCATTGACGAAGCGCTGTTTGACGTTGGGCATCCGGTCCAGCAGTCCGAGCCCCAACTCGCGCGCGGAGCGGGCCAGCGTCCAGTCGTTCGAGAACAGCCGATTGAGCCCTCCAAACGTCGCGCTCGAGAGCCCCGAGTCGAACCGGCGCCAACGTTCATAGCGTTCGAGCATCGTCGCATCACCGAGATCGAGCCCAACGTAGGCCGCATCTGCAAGGCATTCCACGAGTGCAGCCACATCGCGAAAGCCGAGGTTAAGTCCCTGACCGGCTATCGGATGCACAACATGCGCCGCATCGCCGGCCAGCGCCAACCGGGGCGCGACGTAGCGACGTGCGAGATGGGTCTCGAGCGGCCACGAGCGTCTCGGACCGTCGAGTTCGAGGGCGCCGAGACGACCTGCAACCCGCCGATCGACCTCTTCGAGAAATACTGCATTATGGAGCGCCAGAATCCGGGCCGCCGCGTTGGCACTCTCGCTCCAGGTAACGCACGAGCGATAACCCCCTTGGAGCGGCAGGATGGCAAACGGACCGCCCGGCAGGAAGTGCTGCACGGCGCGTCCACGGTGGTTGAGTTCGTGGGCGATGCAGGTGACGATGCCGGTCTGCTCGTGGTCGAAGCTCACAAGTCCAATTCCAGCGAGCTCGCGCAGCAAGGACCTGCGGCCGTCCGCTGCGATGGCGAGGCTCGCCGTGATTCGTCGATCATCGGCCAGTGCCACCGTGGTACAGGCTGATCCGGCCACAATTCCTACAGCGTGGGCTGGTCGCATCAGGTGGATCGCGGGCTCGGCGGCAACTGCCAATTCGAGCGCGGCACCGAGATCTGCATTGGCGACGATCCACGATGCAGCCGCGCCGCCGTCCGCCGTATTGTCGTAAGTAAGGAGAACGGGTCGAACGCCGGCATTGAGACTCGAATCGGTCAGCTCGATCTCGCTGACCGGTGTCGCGTGCCCCGCAAGCTGCTCCCAGAGTCCCAACCGCGCCAGTAGATTGCGCGAGCCGGCAGAGATCGACGATGCACGCGGATCGATCGACGATCCTGCGGAAGAGGCGACGCCCTTGCCTCGATCCACAATAATGATACTGCAGCTCGGTCCAAGTTCTTGCGCCAAGGCGAGTGCGAGGGTCAGACCAACATAACTGCCGCCGGAAATCACGACATCAGCGTTCAACTGCTCTGCCATCCGTTATCCTCGGTCGTCGTCGCCTTGACACGTCGCAGACGCTGCCTTCCCTTGCACTGCAATCAATCGCTACCGGGAATGATCATGCCACAGAACGAGGCCACGGCGACAGCAAGGCTTGGATCGCAACCTGGCCGAGCGCTGGCCAACCTGGTCGCGATCCTGGATCTCGAGCCGCTCGAACTGAACCTTTATCGTGGCAACAACCCCAAGCAGGGTTGGCAGCGGGTTTACGGCGGCCTGGTTGTCGCCCAGGCGCTGGTGGCGGCGGTGCGCACTGTCGACCCCGACCGCCATGCCCACTCGATGCACGGATATTTCTTGCTCGGCGGCGAGCCGGGTCAGCCCATCATCTATGACGTGGAGCGTGTGCGAGATGGCTCCAGCTTCAACACGCGCCGGGTGAAGGCGATCCAGCATGGTCGGCCGATTTTCGTGCTAAGCGTGTCGTTCCACAAGTCTGAGATTGGCTACGACCATCAAGCGGCGATGCCTGATGTGCCGGCGCCTGAAGAGCTGACGAATGAGCATGATCTCAAAGCCAAGCTCGGCGCGCATATCCCCGAAAATATAAGCAGCTACTGGGAGCGCGAGCGGCCGATCGAAATGCGCCCCGTCGAAGTCAGCCGCTATCTGACAAGACAGATTGCGCCACCGCTGCAATGCGTCTGGATGCGAGCCAATGGAGTGTTGCGGGACGACCCGCATCTGCACAACTGCATTCTGGCCTATGCGTCGGATTTCACGTTACTCGATACGGCGTTGATTGCCCACGGCAAGCTGGTATTCGATACCGATATTCAACTCGCCAGCATCGACCATGCGCTCTGGCTGCATCGCCCTTTCCGCGCCGACGACTGGATGCTCTACGCCCAAGACAGCCCATCCGCTGGTGGAGCGCGTGGCTTCTGTCGAGGCAGTATTTTCACACGCGACGGCAAGCTGGTGGCGTCGGTGACCCAGGAAGGTCTCATGCGGCAGCGCAAGACTGCGTTTGCGCTTAAATAGCAGGCAAACCAGGAAATTTGCTCAAAAAAGCAGCGAATGAGTGCCAATAGCGTGCCCTAAAATCCGGCACGTTCGCGTTTTTGCATTGGTTGCTCAATCGCTTATGAACAATTGGAGCTGTTGGCATGGCTTTTGATCTCCAAGAGTAACCATGCGGGGGCATGTCCAGTTCGAACTCGAAATCCCGCGGCAACATTCAGGATGGTGACATGAAACTCGTCAGCGCGATCATCAAACCGTTCAAGCTGGAGGAAGTGCGTGCGGCACTGACCGATCTGGGCTTTCAAGGCATGACGGTCACGGAAGTGAAGGGCTACGGCCGCCAGAAGGGGCATACGGAGATCTATCGGGGGGCCGAATACGCCGTAAGCTTCCTGCCCAAGATCAAGATCGAAGTCGTGGTGCCGTCCGCCGATGCGGAAAAGGCCGTCGAGGCCATCACGCGTGCCGCAAAAACCGGCCAGATCGGCGACGGCAAGATATTCGTTTCGCCCATCGAACACACGGTCCGGATCCGGACGGGTGAAGCCGACGAAAACGCTCTTTGAGAGCGTCGCTGCTGCCCGCAAGACACTAGCACCGATATCAGTTTCACGCCGACTACGACGAGGGAGTTCGACTCATGATGCGCGACGTTTCCAAGCAAGAACGACTGCTCAGGTGGACGGGGCTAGGGCTTGCAACAATTGTGACCGTTATTGCGGCCGCGACGCTGCCGGCGCTCGCGGCCGACCCCGTCCCCAACAAGGGCGATACCGCATGGATGCTGACCGCGTCGGCGCTTGTGCTGATGATGACTGTGCCCGGCCTGGCGCTTTTCTACGGTGGTCTCGTCCGTACGAAAAACATGCTGTCGATGTTGATGCAGGTGTTTGCGATCGTCTGTCTCGTGGCGCTGATTTGGGTCATCTACGGCTATAGCCTGGCCTTCTCCAGCGGCACGTCCTTCAACGCCGTTATCGGCGGCCTGTCGAAAGCGTTCCTCAATATAGCGCCTGACAAGAAGACGATCCTCGATGCCAATGTCGCAACTTTCTCCAACGGCGTCGTGATTCCTGAACTGGTTTACATCGCATTCCAGCTGACCTTTGCCTGTATCACGCCGGCATTGATTGTCGGCGCGTTCGCCGAGCGGATGAAGTTCTCGGCGCTACTGGTGTTCACAATGTTATGGGTGACGTTTGTCTACTGCCCGATCGCTCACATGGTCTGGTACTGGGCGGGGCCCGACGCACTGGCGGATGCCGCAAGAAAAGTCGCCACTTCCTCGGGTGAGGCCAAGAAACTGGCGGAATCGGCATTGCAAGCGGTGAACGATGATGCCGGGTACATCTATCGGCTCGGCGCAATCGATTTTGCCGGTGGCACTGTCGTCCACATCAATGCCGGGATCGCCGGCCTGGTCGGCGCGATGATGCTTGGCAAGCGCATCGGCTACGGCAAGGAGGCGATGCCGCCGCATTCGCTGACGTTTACCATGGTCGGCGCTGCTCTGCTGTGGGTCGGCTGGTTCGGCTTCAACGCCGGCTCGGCGCTGGAGGCGAACTCGGTCGCGGCTCTGGCCATGATCAATACGTTCGTCGCGACCGCGGCCGCGGCGCTCGCATGGATGTTTGCCGAATGGATCACGAAGGGTAGGCCTTCGCTGCTCGGCATCGTTACCGGAGCGGTGGCGGGCCTGGTTGCGATCACGCCCGCCGCAGGATTCGCCGGTCCCATGGGCGGCATCGTTCTTGGGTTCGTGGCAGGTGTGGTCTGCTTCATCTTCTGCACGTCGATCAAGAATGCTTTGGGCTACGACGACAGCCTCGATGTGTTCGGCGTACACTGTGTTGGCGGCATCCTCGGAGCCATCGGCACTGGTCTTCTGGTCAGCCCAGGCCTCGGCGGCACGGGCATCACCGACTACATCTTGAAGCCAGGCGAAGGTGTCGTTGCCGAGTACGTGCTGAGCGGACAGCTGATGTCGCAGCTCAAGGCTGTCGCCATCACACTGCTCTGGTCGGGCGTCGGTTCGGCGATCCTTTACAAGGTTGTCGATGTCATCGTCGGCCTGCGTCCGGCCCTCGAGGAGGAGCGCGAAGGGCTCGACGTCACGGCGCACGGAGAGCGCGCCTACAACTATTAGAGCAGGGCGTCTGGCCTGATCATTGTGCCCCGGATGGGTCGCCATCCGGGGCAATTTTCAACGATCGATCAGCACTCGTGTTCGAAAATCAGCGGTCGCCAGCAACCGCCGCAGGTCCGCTTCCGTCAACGCGATGCAGCCCTCGGTTGGCAGGTATCGCGGCCGTGCCAAGTGAATGAAGATGGCACTGCCGCACCACTGCACCCGCGGACGCTGGTTGTGGTCGAGCACCGCCAGCAAGTCGTAGACGTGATCGGCTCGCCAAAGATGTTCGGCGCTCGCGCGATAGGGCATCGCGACGCCGCGGTTGTAATTGCGGTCGCCAGCTGCGTCGCACCAGCCATCGATCGGTCTGAGTGCGCGGACGGGGAGCGCAGTCGCCGGGCGCCTCACGCGGTCGGCACGATACAGCACCGATGTAATGCGCCAAACGCCGATCGGGCTCGCCCCATCGCCTTCGCGCTTGCGGGCGACGCTCCCGGATTGTCCTAGCGCGCATGGCCATCGTCTGTCGCCAGTCCCGATCCAGCCGCGCGTGGCTGCCGGCGACAGGCTTCTCACGGTCAGTGTCAATCCTGTTCTGGCCATTGCGGCGCCTTCCCCTCCCGGTTCACGCGGGTAACACAGCAAAGATGACTTCATTCAACTTGAGCTATGGCGTCGTTGAGTGCAGTGCTAACAATGCAGCAGCGAGATGGTGTGGTCATTGGCGTTGCAGCAATCACGATACATGACCCATTGCCGGGATCGAAGCGAACGCCGCCCGTCCGATCCAGGTCTAAACAGCACTGATGGGAGCGTTCGAATGAGCAATGCGCGTCAGATACTCGTGGTCGATGATGACGACGATCTGCGCAACTCTCTGCGAGAGCACCTGGCGCTCTACGACGAGTTCCAGGTCTCCGCCGCGGCGACGGCGGGTGAAGGCCTGGAGATCATCAAGTCCGGTCATTTCGATCTCGTGCTGTTCGATGTCGGACTGCCCGACATGGATGGGCGCGAGGCAGTGAAGCAGTTGCGTCGGACAGGGTTCAAGTCGCCAATTCTTATGCTGACCGGCAACACCAGCGACGCCGACCAGATTCTTGGCCTCGACGCCGGCGCCAATGATTACATCGCGAAGCCATTCAAGTTCGCGGTACTGTTGGCGCGAATCAGAGCGCAGTTGCGGCAGCACGAGCAGAGCGAAGATGCCGTTTTCGCCATCGGTCGCTACACATTCAAACCGGCTTCGAAATTGCTGCTCGATGAAAAAGGCGGGAAGGTCAGGCTCACCGAGAAAGAGACGGCGATCCTGAAGTACCTGTACCGCGCTGGCGAAAAAGTGGTGACGCGCGATGTATTGCTGCATGAGGTGTGGGGTTACAATGCCGGAGTTACGACACACACGCTGGAAACCCATATTTATCGGCTGCGCCAGAAGATCGAGCGCGACCCGTCGAGCGCCGAACTGCTGGTCACCGAAACGGGCGGCTATAAACTTGTGCCTTGAGCGGATGGCGCTTTAGCCTCGTCCACCTGCTTTCCCCGCGCCCTCCACACCTGGCTGGCCTTGCCGGCCGAATCAGTTGACGCTCCAAGCCGGATCGTTGCGTCGATCGAGGTGGTCGTTGGATTGGTCGGTATCATGGCACTCAATGCATTGGTTGCGCCGCTGCTCGGCATCGATCTGTTTCAAGGGTTGCGCCCGCTTCAGATCACCGAAATTGCGCGGCGAGCGGAGCGCGTCACGTTTCGCGCCGGGCAAATGATCGTCGTGTCTGGTCAGGGCGGCGATGCCGCTTTCATTGTTGTTGGCGGCGAAGCTGTGCGAACAAAAGGTCCGGGCCTTGCAGTCGCACCTGAGCCAATTGCCGTAGGCTCGCTGATTGCCGAGATGTCGATGCTGGTGGAGACCGAGCATACATCGACCGTTGTAGCGCTAGGGCCGGTGCGCGCTTTGAAAATCACGCGGGCCAGCCTTTACGAGCAGATGCTTAGCGACCGTTCCCTCGCCGAACATCTGGTCGGCCGAATCAACCAGCGGCTGCACGTGCTTGCCAGCGAGTTACGCACCATCGATGGACGCCTAGCACTGGCTGACGTTGGTCCGGCCCCTGAACGGCCCGCCCCGTTCCTGCCTATCGCGGAACTGGCACTGGAGCGGGTTCGCCCCGGTCTTGAAACGCGCCATTGACAAACGCGCCGATGAACCAGACGACCTCAGCCGTAATGCTGGTTAACTGAAAAGATTAGCGCCCAACTCCTGGGGGGAGGAGTTGGGCGCTGGCGCTGAGTTAGCGCTTTGGCATCGGGAGGGAATCCGATGCTACAGGTGCGTCTTTCGGCGAGACGGGGGGGCACTGCCGATACAGGTGACGCTACCTGCCTGAATGCGATTTAAGCGCAGACCGACGGTTTACAACAGGGGGGCAATAGGCGATCACGAAAAGTTTACAATTGTTTCGGTGGTTATCCACAGTTTCAGTTGCATAGGTACCCAAGAGCCACGGCCTGAAAGTGAGCTCAACCGCGCTCACTGCTGAAACTTACCAAGATTATTGCTCTTGACCTCGAACAGCGCGGCATCGACGTCGTCGGTCCTGTTCATGCTGGAGAGCTCGACACGAGTCTCAAGATTTTGTGCGTCGGTCGTCACCCATTCTTTCAATTCAACAGATGGCTTCGACGACAAAAACAGTTTGATCTTACCTGGGGCGTCGGGACTCTTGTCCTGAATTGACAGGATGATCAGGTCATCGGCTACAGCAACTTCCAGAATCTGGGCATCGCGCATCAAGTCGACATCCTTGCGCAGCAGCATTCGAAACGGCGTATTGTCGAGCTCGTAACGGTCGTCGGTCTTGATGTCGTTGTCCTGGATCGCCAGTTGGCGGCCGTCCGAAATGACCACCTGTTTGCTGGGCAGATTGTAGTCGAAACGAAACCGACCTGGCCGCTTCATTGCCAGTTTTCCGCGGAGCTTCTTGCCGTCAGGATTGGTCTGCTGGAACACGCATTTCAAATTGGCCAAGCCGTTGAAATAGTCGTTTACCTTTTTGATGGCCACGATCTGAGCCGCGTCGAAGACGGTCGCATTAGTCGGCCCCGGAGGCTGGGCCTGCGCGCCAGAGGCTGGAGCGGGGGCAGCCACGGGATTGGGCGGAGCCACCTTCTTGGTGTCCTGAGCGATTGTGGTCGCGGCACTTGCGCCGAGCGCCAAGCCGGCAAGTGCCAGGCGCCGAAAAGCCGACGGAATTGTCAATCTCGCCCCCGATGGTTTCAGCCGCGTTTCAAAATCGGCGTTGTCCAAATCAACAAGTGCTGATCCGCCAAGAATCCGGCGAGATGTAGGCTGACTTAGGTCAGACCTGCATGTCGCACAAGCAGTTGCAGATCGGTTATCCCGGTTGAAGGCGCAGGTAACTCGACCCTGACGCTCAAGTTGCCATGCAACCGAATGCCGAATGGCGCCACCTGTGCCCCTGAGCCTTGTCGTCAACGAATCGTTGTTCAAAATGCTGGACACGACATGTCAGCTTCCGCGAAATGGTGTAATCGGCGGCAACGGGGTAAGGCGACATCGTGCATATAAAGAGCGGGGCATTTCAGCGTGGGTGATCAAGAGGCGGGCAGGCCTAGGGCTGCCCAGCAAGACGCCAGCCGGCAATTCCTCGGATCGATCCTGCTGCTGATGTTCCTGATGAACATGATCGGGCGCGGCGTCACCGAGACCTTTGCTGTGTTCCTGCTGCCAGTCGAAGAAACCTTCAAAGCATCTCGGTCCGAGATGCTGCTGACGTACTCGATATACAATCTGGTCTACGGGCTCAGCGCCCCGTTCAGTGGGTTGATCATCGACCGTTTCGGACCGCGCATCAGCTACGCATTCGGCTTGGCGATGCTGGGGTTGGGCTATGTGCTCGCCGGCTCGGCCACTTCGCTCGGCGTGTATTATCTGGGCGTTGGCGTAATGGGTGGCTTGGGTGCGGCAAGCCTAGGCATGGTCGTCGCATCGAGCCTGCTCAGCCGATGGTTTTCATCGCGACTTGGAACCGTGACATCGTTGCCTTACGCAGCGCTTGGTGCCGGCATGCTGCTCATCCCCCCTGCCACGCAGCTGCTCATGGAGCGCATGAGCTGGCAGTCGGCCTATCAAGTGCTCGGCGTTATGGTGCTGGCGGGCCTGCCGATCTTGTTGTTACTCCCGATGGCGCGCATCGGGCGAGGCTCGATGCACTGGCAAGCGTCCCAAGTCGCTGCCGGCTCCGGCGAGCCGGTAGCCTGGAGTCTGCGAGCGGCATCCCGGACCGGCGCATTTTGGGGACTGTTCGCGGCCTATTTTGCAACGTCGGCCGCCTCGCAGGCGGTGCTCCCCCAGATGGTCGCTTTTCTTATCGAACAAGGCTTCGACCGGCTGCTGGCGGCCGGCGCTTTCGGGCTCACCGGCGCTTGCTCCGCGATCGGCATCATCGGAATGGGCATGATTTCCGATGGCATTGGCAGAAGGCGAGCCGCGTTGATCTCTTATTTCTCTTCGATCCTAGGCGTCGTGCTGCTGATGTTGGTGGCAGCCGCCAAGTCGCTGTGGCTCGTCTATGGGTTTGTGCTGCTGTTCGGTCTGATGCAGGGCGTGCGCGGACCAATTGTGCTGGCGCTGGTCGCGACTTTGTTTCGAGGCGGATCGGTGGGCAGCATTTTTGGGGCGATCACGTTGGCAGCAGGGCTCGGTGGAGCTATCGGATCCTGGACCTCGGGACACCTGCATGATCTGACAGATGGCTACACGGCATCATTCGCGCTTGGCGTCGTCGGCTCGTGCGTGGGCCTTGCGCTGTTCTGGCTGCTGCCCAGCCTGCGCCAGGAGCAGTTGCTGCCTTTGAAACAACGAGGACCAGCTAATAGCGCAGCATCAGATTGACACTGGCATAGGGCGTTGCGGGGTGCGCAATGTCGCCGGTGAGGCCAGCAGACGTCGACGCTTCACCGCCCAGCCATTCGTACCGCAGGAAGCCTCCAGCCCGGCCGTTCTGCATTTCTTTGGTCCCGATTGCTCCGGCCTCCGGTCCCACCGACAGGCGGGGCGTCATGCGATATCCAGCCCTTAGACGAGCGCTGTAAGTGTCGTGCGCGGACGCGTAGCCCTGATCCAGCGACAGCCAGGCCGCGTCGGTGAGGTTGATCCACAGTTCCAGCGCTGCTTTGAACCCGTAAGCGGTGCCCCGCGCAGCGTTCAAAGAATCGTCCGGCGTGAGTTGGTGGCCTTCCATGTTGATGCCAGCGAAGGCCTTGACCGTCAGTTGGTCGAAGCGAGATTCGTAACCCAGCATCACGTCGGTAAAGTGGGACGTGCCTTGAATTGTGGTGAGCGCAATGGGATGCCCGCCTACGTATTTGTAGCCTTGGTAGTGATACCGTCCGTAGCCAGAAGCGGAACGGAGGCGCCAACCCTCGTCGCGAACGGAAGCGCCGAGAGCGACGGTCATGCCGGTGTAGGCGGACCATGCCTGCCTGGTCGCCTCGGCTCCGGCCCAGATTTCGCGCCAAGGTTCGGCAACGGGTTGCTCGATGCGCGCCGTCCAGTCGGTAGCCGGTGTCGCTGAAGCGGCTGCCGCAATTGTGCCGAAGGCGGACAGTAGCCCAAGCATGCGGACGCTACTAGCGGGCCTCAAACGCAGCACCACGACAGCCTCACGACACAAGTATTCTTACAAATACCTTGCCGCGGCATAAGTTGATCCCCGGTGACATCCCAGGTTTTACCGGCCGAGGGAAATATACCGACAGCAATAAAAATCTTAGATTGATCTTTGATCTTAAATACAACTAAAGATTGTGGTGCCTTTGCTGGAGGTCGACCGTGCCGGCATCGCGTGCGAACTTCAGCAGAATGACGCAGCAACGCTTTGAGAACTGGCTGTTCCCGACCGAGTCCGGACTCTATTGCCAGGCTGGTGATTTCCATATCGATCCGCACCGTCCCGTATCGCGGGCGGTAATCACGCACGGGCATTCCGACCACGCGCGGTCGGGGCACGGAGCGGTTCTCGCAACGGATGAAACCATCGGGATCATGAAGGTCCGGCTCGGCAACGACTGTGCCGGCTCGTTCCAGCGCGAAGCGATGGGGCACCCAGTCCGAATTGGCGATGTCGATATATCGCTGCATCCGGCGGGCCATATTCTGGGCAGCGCACAGATCAAGCTCGTCTATCGCGGCCGGACTGTCGTCATCTCAGGAGACTACAAGCGCCATGCCGATCCAACGTGTCTCGGTTTCGAGCCTGTCCGCTGCGACCTGTTCGTGACCGAGGCTACGTTCGGTCTACCGGTGTTCCGACACGAACCGGCAGGCCGAGAAATCGCGCGTCTGCTGAACTCTCAACGGACCTTCTCCGAGCGTACGCATCTGATCGGCGTCTACGGGCTGGGCAAATGCCAGCGCCTGATCATGCTGCTGCGCAACGCTGGCTACGATCGGACCATCTGGCTGCACGGCGCGATGCAGGCGCTTTGTAAATTTTATCAGAGCAAAGGCATTAGCCTTGGCAACCTGGAACTCGTTGCAAATTCCGGCCCCAACCTCGCCGGCGAGATTGTGATGTGCCCGCCATCGGCGTTGCGGGACCGTTGGTCGCGGAGGCTTGCCGACCCGGTCACGTGCTTTGCGTCGGGCTGGATGCGAGTTCGCGGCCGAGCCCGTCAGCGCGGCGTCGAATTACCGCTGATCATTTCCGATCACGCCGATTGGCCGGAACTGGTCAACACAATTGCTGAGGTGGGGGCGGACGAGATTTGGGTGACGCACGGACGCGAGGACGCGCTGGTGCGCCAGATCGGGCTGATGGGCCGCCGAGGGCGCGCACTCGCGCTGCTCGGGCGAGAGGATGACGCGGAATGAGGCAGTTCGCTGATCTGCTCGATCGTCTCACCTATACGCCGGCCCGCAAGACAAAATTGCGCCTGATGGTAGACTATTTCCGCGTCACGCCAGATCCCGACCGAGGTTGGGCGCTGGCCGCCCTTTCCGATGGTCTGCCGTTTTCGTTTCCGGTTCGCCGCATCCTGTCCGAGCTGATGGCCGCGCGGATTGACCCAGAGCTGTTGCGATTGTCGCGCGACTATGTCGGCGATACGGCGGAAACCATTGCCCTGGTCTGGCCTGAACCAGACGGCGCCCTACCCTCACCGGGTCTGGCGGACGTCGTCGCGGAACTGGCCCTGATCGGCAGCAACGATCTGACGCTCAAATTGGCGCTTTGGCTCAATAGCCTCGACGCCACCGGCCGGTGGGCGCTGCTGAAGCTGCTCACAGGTGCGCTACGCGTCGGCGTATCGGGTAGGTTGGCCAAGACAGCAATTGCCGAAATGGCCGGGCGGCGGGTCGATGAAATCGAGGAGATATGGCACGGTGTCACGCCCCCTTATGCCGCACTGTTTGATTGGCTGGAGGCACGCGGCCCCAGGCCCGATGTCAGCGGCTTTCCGGTGTTTCGCCCGGTGATGCTCGCCCATCCATTGGAGGAACGCGACCTCGAAGCCCTGGACACGACAGAATTCCTTGCTGAATGGAAATGGGACGGCATTCGCGTGCAGGTGGCGGGCGCCGGGGGAGCGACGCGCCTCTACTCCCGGTCCGGCGACGACATCGGCCGGAGTTTCCCTGAATTGCTGCAGGCCATTCGCTTCGAAGGCGTGCTCGACGGTGAACTACTGATCAAGCGAGGTCTCGACATCGCCCCGTTCAATGATCTGCAGCAGCGTCTCAATCGCAAACTGGTAACGTCCAGTTTGCAGGCGAAGTACCCGGCGCACATTCGCCTTTACGACGCGCTGCTGCTTGGCCCGAACGACTTGCGAACGTTGCCGCTGGTTGAACGACGAACGCGGCTGGAAGCGTGGTTCGCAGTCCAGCATCCACCATTGATGGATTTATCGGCTCCGATCGATGCACCCTCGAAAGAGGCACTGGTAACTATCTGGCGCGAAACGCGCGGCATCGGCATCGAGGGCTTGATGCTGAAACGCCGCGACAGTCCGTATCTGGCGGGGCGGCCCAAGGGGCACTGGTGGAAGTGGAAACGCGCGCCCCTTACGATCGATTGCGTCTTGATGTACGCGCAGCGCGGCTCGGGCAAACGTTCTTCCTTCCATTCGGATTTTACGTTTGGGGCATGGCGTCGGTTGCCCGACGGCGGCAAAGAGCTTGTGCCGGTCGGCAAGTCTTATTCAGGGTACACGGATGCGGAACTTCTGGAACTCGACAAGTGGGTGCGCAACAACACCATCGAGAGATATGGGCCCGTGCGCTCGGTTACGCCGGCGCTGGTACTCGAAATTGCGTTTGACGCCGTTCAGCGCTCGGCGCGGCACAAATCCGGTGTAGCGATGCGTTTTCCCCGCATTCATCGGATCCGGTGGGACAAACCGGCGGCGGACGCTGATCTGCTGGAAACGCTCGAAGAAATGGTTGTGCTGGCTACCGCTGACGATACCACCGACAGACGTCGCACGTAAGATTCTGTAGCTATGTTGCATTGCGGCAACTGCTGGACTATGGTTAACCATTCCCGCGGTCGTCCTTGCGGCCGAGCAATGTTCAAAGAGGTGGCGTAGCGTTCTCGGAGGTATTGATATGCAACACCAGCCAACCACCACGGCAACCGCGATTCCGGAAGCTGTTAACCCTTGGTCGCCCGCATTCTGGTCGCCGGATGCCTGGTTTCCGCAAGCAAGCCTGCAAGCGGGGTCCGGCCGGGACGTGCGGACCAAAGTGACGGCCAAAGCTGCGCCGTACGCCGGTCTGCTCACCATCATGCAGGCATTCAATCCGATGCTGAAGGCGATGGCTCAATCGAATAGCGAGATTTTGGGCTTGATGACCAGCCGGGCCAAGGCGATGTCTGAGGTTCCGGTCAAAATCAGTCAATGCACGGCACCGCAGGACCTCGCAAGCTTGCAGCTGCAGTTTTGGCAGACCGCCTGTCACGAGCACGCCGATGTGGCGAAGCGGGTGATTGCCGCCTGGGGTCCGGTGGCGCCGATGGCAGGGATCTTGGCCAAAGGTATTGGAGAGGCGTTCGAGACGAGTGCTGCCGTCCCCCCGGCAGCTGTTCGCGATATGATGACGTTTACCAAGGACGCGGAACAGGAATCGGAGCCGCCCCAATCGCCGTCCTTGCCACTGGCGGCCAAACGCCCATTGGGTGAGCGCCGCAGCGTGGCGTGAAATCTCGCGTTTCGGATTATGATTTGAGATCGATCTCAGGCGTGCAGGCCTCGCGATACGCGATTGGCAATCGGACATTTTCGCTTGCTCGTAAACGGCCGCTCACCTAAAGCTCCGGTCCGGTGCTGTCCCGTTCGTCTAGTGGCCTAGGACACCAGCCTCTCACGTTGGGAACACGGGTTCGAACCCCGTACGGGGCACCAGGGCTTGCGACTGCGGGCGTAGTTCAATGGTAGAACGGCAGCTTCCCAAGCTGCATACGAGGGTTCGATTCCCTTCGCCCGCTCCAGTACTTAGCTTTTCTATGGCGGCCGTGTTTACAATGGTGTTTGCAATCGCGGTTCGTTCTTGGTTCCCTTGTGACTGTTCTCCCACTTCAAAGTCGCGGACCGCGCTAATTTCTCCTGATTGACCATCTTCGCATAGTGTTCGACCATGCTCCGGCTCTGCCCGGTGATGCTCGACACCTCGGCATCGCTGCATCCCGCTTCCAGGAGCATCACCACGGCTGACTTGCGAAGCCCGTGGAACACGAGGCCACCGTGACGTCGTTGTCACCGAATGCGGGCGCATCTGTATGCATCGAAAAAAGATCAATATCTCGTCCGTGATGGCCGGACAGAGGCTCGGCGTGAAGGAGGTCGATGACGGCATCTGGCTCGTCACATTCATGACCTACGATCTCGGATATGTGGACTTGGAACAGAAA
>JBGTIU010000029.1:0-52452 GCA_041745515.1 Hyphomicrobiaceae bacterium
TGGACGCCGCGACCGCGGCCGCCCCGCACCCCGATGCAGGGTCGCTACTGCCGGCTCGAAGCGCTGGACCCCGAACGCCACGCAGCGGACCTGTTCGCTGCCAATCAGCTGGATCGAGACGGTCGGAACTGGACTTATCTATTTCTGAGCCGGTTCGATCGGTTCGAGGACTACCGCGACTGGGCCAACAAGGCAGCGGCCGCCGACGATCCGCTGTTCCACGCTATCGTAGATCAGGCGACCGGGAAGGCGGTCGGTGTCGCAACGCTGATGCGGATTGATCCCACGCATGGCGTGATCGAGGTCGGCAACATCAACTACTCGCCGCTGCTCCAGCAAACGCCTGCGGCCACCGAAGCCATGTTTCTGCTGATGAAGCGGATCTTCGACGAACTCGGCTACCGGCGCTATGAGTGGAAATGCGACTCGCTCAACGCGCCGTCGCGAGCAGCAGCATTGCGGCTCGGCTTCCAGTACGAGGGCCTGTTCCGGCAGGCGATCGTCAACAAGGGCCGCAACCGCGACACCACCTGGTACGCGATCATCGACAACGAATGGCCGGCCATTAAGCGCGGGTTCGAGCGCTGGCTGGACGCCGGCAATTTCGACGGCCAGGGGCGGCAGAAAGCCCGGCTGCAAGACTTGATCCAGGCGTCGCGACAGGCGTAGGTCGTGGGTGTCGAAACTGCCACAGCTAGGCCGTGCCTCCGTGACCTCTCCATCGTCGCCAACAGCAAGCGACACTATCTTCGCGCTGGCAACGCCTCTTGGTCGATCGGCGTTGGCAGTCGTGCGTGTTTCCGGACCTCAAGTGATTAAAGTTCTGGAAATGCTGACGGGTATGGTCCCGGCACCACGCACAGCAAGCCTGCGAACACTGCGGCACCCGCAGACAAAACAGCCGCTCGATCAGGCGTTGGTCCTGTATTTCAAGGCGCCAGCGAGCGAGACCGGCGAAGACACCGTCGAACTTCAGCTGCATGGCGGCCGCGCGGTGATCGCAGCCGTGCTGGAGGCATTGTCCGCAGTTCCGGGCTGCCGCATGGCCGAGCCCGGCGAATTTGCCCGTCGCGCCTTCTATAACGGCAAGATCGACCTGACTGCCGCCGAAGGCTTGGCCGACCTGATCGATGCGGAGACCGAGGCGCAGCGCGCGCAGGCCTTGCAACAGACGCGCGGCGCGCTTGCCCAGTTATATAATGGCTGGCGTTCCCAGCTTGTCGAAGCACAGGCCCTGGTCGAAGCGGACATTGACTTCTCGGATGAGGGAGACGTCGGCAGCGGCGCCTACAAGATGGCGTCGGCGTCCGCGCGCGACCTTCAGGCGGCAATTGCCACCCATTTGGGCCGAGCGAACCGAGGCGAGATACTGCGTTCGGGCTTCAAGGTCGTGCTGTCGGGCGCACCCAATGCCGGCAAATCGAGCCTGCTGAATGCGCTCGCCCGGCGCGACGCGGCCATCGTTTCCGACGAACCCGGCACAACGCGCGATGTCATCGAAGTACGGCTGGATCTCGATGGCATTCCGGTCGTTTTCAGCGACACGGCCGGGGTTCGCGAACCTACCGGCACGGTCGAGCGCGAGGGGATTCGGCGGACCTTCGAACGTGCCGAGGCCGCCGATCTCGTGATTTGGCTTATCGATGCCCTGAAGCCGGTGCCGCCGCCAGCTGAAATGCGAGATGCGATCGATCCATCGAAGCTCTTGCTGATCACAAACAAAATCGACCTTCTGAAGGCGCAGGCACAGTCGCGTGAATACCGAATTTCGGCGCGAACCGGCGGCGGTATCGATCACCTTGCGGCAATGGTCGCGGGCCGGGCGCGGTTGGCTCTCGGGTCAAACGAGGGGCCGTCGCCTACTCAGGCGCGCCATCGCTTACAGCTTACGAAAGCGATGGAACATCTGACCGTGTTCCTGGTGGGCGACCCTGACGACTTGGAATTGCGCGCGGAGGATCTGCGCCTTGCAGCGCGGGCATTGGGCCGATTGACAGGGCGGATCGATCCTGAGGATGTGCTGGCCGAAATCTTTGGCCGATTCTGCATCGGCAAGTGATAGCCAGTGGTTGTTTCACGTGAAACCTCATATAATACAGCACGTTTCATGCGTTGTATTAACTTGACTTCAGAAGTTCCGTTACCAGGGCCCTAAAGATTATGGTTACTCTTAACTATGATGTTGTCGTTGTCGGCGGCGGTCACGCGGGCTGCGAAGCCGCCGCGAGCGCTGCGCGAATCGGCGCGAAAACCGCGCTTGTCACGCATAAGCGGGCAACGATCGGCGAAATGTCGTGCAACCCCGCCATTGGTGGCTTGGGCAAGGGTCATCTGGTCCGGGAAATCGATGCGCTCGATGGCCTCATGGCGCGGGTTGCCGATGCTGCCGGTATCCAGTTCCGTCTGCTGAATCGATCACGTGGCCCGGCGGTTCAAGGCTTGCGCGCCCAGGCAGATCGCAAGCTCTACCGGCTGGCAATGCAAACGGCGATCAACGAAACGTCGAACTTGACTGTCATCGAGGGGGGCGTCGAGGATCTGATTTTGTTAAACGGGCGCGTGGCGGGGGTCGTGGCCGTCGGCGGCGGTCGCATTTCGGCCCCGGCCGTGGTGCTGACGACCGGCACGTTCCTCAACGGCATCATTCACATGGGCGACAGCAAAATTCCGGCTGGCCGGGCTGGGGATGCACCTGCACTCAAGCTGTCGGAGCGGCTGAAATCCCTGGGCCTGCCACTGGGCCGACTGAAAACCGGCACTCCTGCGCGCCTCGATGGCCGCACCATCGACTGGCAACAGCTGGAACGTCAGCCGGGCGACAATCCGCCGGAGCCGTTTTCCTACCTGACGGAGCAAATCACCACGCGGCAGATCGACTGCCACATTACCCATACCAACGCCGCGACGCATGACATTGTGCGCTCCAATCTCGGCCGCTCGGCGATGTATTCAGGCCAGATCAAAGGCGTTGGACCGCGCTATTGCCCGTCAATCGAAGACAAGATCGTGCGGTTCGCGGATCGCAGCTCGCATCAAGTCTTTCTCGAGCCGGAAGGCCTCGATGACGACACGATCTATCCAAATGGGTTGTCCACGTCGTTGCCTGCTGATGTGCAGACGGCCTTCCTGCGGTCGATGACGGGGCTGGAGCAGGTGACCATCCTGCGGCCCGGCTACGCAATCGAATACGATTATGTCGATCCGCGGTCCTTGTTGCCGACACTGGAACTGAAGCATCTGGGCGGCCTCTATCTGGCCGGGCAGATCAACGGCACGACTGGCTACGAGGAGGCGGCGGCGCAGGGGCTGCTGGCCGGCATCAACGCAGCGCGAGCTGGTGCCGGCGCCGGCGAACCGCTGCATTTGTCGCGAACCGACAGTTATCTCGGTGTAATGGTCGATGATCTCGTTGGCCGCGGCGTCACGGAGCCATATCGCATGTTTACGTCGCGCGCCGAATTCCGGCTGAAGCTGCGGGGCGACAATGCCGATCAGCGGTTGACGCCCATCGGCGAACGGGCGGGCTGCGTGAGTGCCGGCCGCTCCGCTGCCTATGCAAGCAAGGCCGCCGAGCTATCGGACGGAGAAGCGTTGCTTCGAGGGTTGTCACTGACCTCGTCGGAGGCGCTGCGCAACGGCATCCAGATCAACCAGGATGGCCGCCGCCGTTCGGCCTACGATCTGCTCGCCTATGCAGGCGTTGATCTGGGGCGCCTGGCTGCTATCTGGCCTGAAATCAAAATACTGTCGCCCAAGACGGCCGCGCAGCTTGAAACCGACGCCCGCTACGCGTCTTATATCGTTCGCCAGGAGGTCGACGTGGCGGCGCTTCGACGGGATGAAAGAACCCCCATTCCCGACGGCTTCGACTTCGCGCAATTGCCGGGACTTTCAACGGAAGCGCGAAACAAGCTTGCTCTGCAACGCCCGTCAACGATTGCCCAAGCTGCGATGATCGACGGAATGACCCCAGCCGCATTGCTCATTCTGCTGGGGCATCTCAAGAGACAATCCGAAAGACGATTAGCCGGATGATGCCGCCGCGCTCGAGCAGGTGCTTGGTTTCAATTGATGGGCCCGAGACGTTTGCCAAGGCATTCGGCGTTTCACGTGAAACCGCCAACAAGCTTGCCACCTATCACCAGCTCGCGGGTCAGTGGCAAAAAGCCATCAACCTGGTGGCACCCAGCACGCTGCCCGATCTCTGGCAGCGCCACTTTGCCGACAGCGCTCAGCTCGCGGCGTTGGTTCCCGATGCCGCTCGTCGGCACGTCGATCTTGGATCCGGTGGCGGCTTCCCGGGGCTGGTTGTTGCGATCATGCTTGCGGACCGGCCCGGGTTTCGCACAACACTCATCGATAGCGATCAGCGCAAGACCGCGTTCCTGCGCGAAGTAGCGCGTCGGACCAGGATCGCTGTGGAGATCGTTTGCGGCAGGATCGAAAATGCCGAGACTCAAGCTAGACTGACCGCAGTCGATGTTGTGACCGCTCGTGCGTTGGCTCCTCTGGACAAGCTGTTGACGTGGGCCGCGCCGCTGTTTGGCGCCGATACGGTGGGGCTGTTTCCAAAAGGCAGAGGCGCACGGCAAGAACTGGCTGATGCGCAGGTGAATTGGAGGTTCGAGTACCGAACTCATCAAAGCCTGACGGAGTCCGAGGCCTGCGTTGTGGAAGTCCGGCATCTTTTCCCGGCAAAGGAGGCTTGAAGCCCGTGTCAGCGATCAGCGCTCTTTCGCGTCATATGCGTGTGCTTGCCGTCACCAACCAGAAGGGCGGCGTCGGCAAAACGACCACCACCATCAACCTTGGCACCGCGCTGGCGGCGGTCGGTGAGCAGGTGCTCGTGATCGATCTCGATCCGCAGGGCAACGCATCGACTGGGCTGGGCATTGCGGCGGAGACGCGCAAGCTCACGACCTACGACGTCCTGACCGGCCAGGCCGCGCTCGCCGCCGCAGCAGTGCCGACCAGTGTGCCGGGGTTGTCGATCGTCACGGCAAATTCCGATCTGGTTGGTGCTGACGGTGCATTGGCGGGCGACCCCAACCGGTCCTTCAGGTTGCGCGACGCAGTTGCTGCCCTAGCTGCAGCGCAGCGGGGCCGACCTGTAGCCGATGCACTGTCATACGTATTGATCGACTGCCCGCCCTCTCTCAATCTGCTGACGCTGAATGCCATGGTCGCGGCGCACGCGGTGCTGGTGCCGGTGCAGTGTGAGTTCTTCGCGCTCGAGGGCATCGCCCAATTGAAGGAGACGATCGACCAGGTCAAGGGCACGCTTAATCCGGCGCTCGAGATCCAGGGCGTGGTTCTGACCATGCATGATGCCCGCACATCGTTCTCGAAGGAAGTGGCACAGAACGTGCGCGCGTTCTTCGGTGCCAAGGTTTACGAGACGATGATCCCGCGCAACATCCGCGTGGCGGAAGCGCCATCGCACGGCCAGCCGATCCTGCTGTACGACTATGACTCGGCGGGCAGTCAGGCCTACGTGCGGCTGGCGACGGAAATCATCGAACGCGAGCGGCGCTTCAAGGCGGCGTAACGCATGTTGTTCCGTCAGTGGCAGCGGAATTTCCCTTAACGCGAGGACTTCATGAACGCACCAATGCATAAGAGCCGGCTCGGGCGCGGCTTGGCATCTTTGATCGGAGAACCGGTTTCTACGCAGGTGCGCATCCCGCTGGACGGCGAACATCGCAATGTGCCGATCGATCAGATCAAGGCGGGGGGGCTCAATCCGCGCAGGGATTTCCGCGAGGACGAGCTTGAGGATCTTGCCGAATCGATCCGACAGAGGGGATTAGTTCAGCCAATTCTGGTTCGCCCGGACGCGGCGACCGGCGGCTACGAGATCGTCGCCGGCGAGCGTCGTTGGCGCGCGTCGCAGCGGGCCGGTTTGCATAACATCGCGGTCATCGTTCGCGACCTTTCCGACCAGGAGGTACTCGAGCTTGCGATTATCGAGAATGTGCAGCGCGCCGATCTCAACGCCATTGAAGAGGCGACAGGTTACAACGAACTCGTGGAGCGGTTCGGCTACACCCAAGAGAAGCTCAGCGAAGTGATCGGCAAGAGCCGCAGCCACCTTGCCAATACGATGCGACTGCTGCGGCTTCCTGAAGCGGTGCGGGAGCTGGTTCGGTCGGGCAAACTAAGCTCCGGCCATGGCCGCGCACTTGTAGGGCGGGACGATGCGGAAGAACTCGCAGAACGAATTGTCACGCAGGAGCTATCCGTTCGAGATGTTGAGGCGCTGGTGCAGGCTGGAGGCGCCGCATCGACCTTGGTGGGCGGCGCAAAGCGCGTGCGCGATAAGGATCCAGATACGCGGGCGTTCGAAAAGGACCTCTCCGATATCCTCGGGCTCAAGGTCGAGATCAAGCGAGGGTCCGGCGAGAGCGGCATGCTGCTGATCAAGTATGGCAACTTCGACCAGCTCGACTATATCCGTATGCGCGTTGCTGGCGGCCCGCCGGGCTGACTAGCAGCTATTCGAACACTTACTCGATCACCTCATCAGCTCGGAGCATGATCGTAGGAGGCATGGTGAGATCCAATGCCTTCGCGGTACGCAAGTTCACCACGAACTCGAACTTCGTAGGCTGTTCAACAGGCAGATTTGAAGGCTTGGCACCTTGCAGGATCTTGTGCACGTGCGAGGCTGCCCGCCGCCACAGATCTCCATAGTCAGGCCCGTAAGACATAAGGCCGCCGGCCTCCACAATTTCACGGAGACCAAATATTGTCGGCAGGCGGTTTTTGAGCGCCAGTTCCGCTATCAGGGACCGCTGCTGCGTAAATTCCTCGTCCGCCAGCACGAGCAGTGCGCCTGATCCCCTTGAAACATCAAATGCCTCCGCCAACGACCGCGACTCGCGTGCGTCGGCGATTTGAAGTTCTAGTCCGAGTGCTTGCGCGGCAGCCTCCGCCTCCTTCACGTACACGGGTGTGTTCGGATTGGCCGAACGGGCAAGTACAGCGATTGTTGCAAGCGAGGGCAAAACGTCTTTCAGCAGTTGCAGTCGCCTGCCCATGAGATCGGCGTGCATGTGGGTTAGTCCGGTGACGTTCCCTCCAGGTCGCGCCAGACTGGCAACTACTCCGGCTTCGACTGGATCGAAAGCACCCACGAACACAATCGGAATCGTGTTCGTGGCCTTCATGGCCGCTGGGACCGAAGTTGAGCCCGAGGTTACAAGGACATCGACCTTTTGACGCACCAGTTCGGCCGCGACATCCGCCAACTGCAGTGCAGTCCCCGCCAAGCCAAACTCGATGGCCAGATTTTGTCGTTCCAGATAGCCGAGTTCGCGCAATCCTTGCCGAAAGCCTGCAAGGAACCTTTCCGGCGGTGCTCCGACACGCAGGAAACCAATGCGGTGAATCTTCGTAGTTTGCGCCTGGACACCGCGCGGCCACGCAGCCAATGTGCTCCAAAGGAACGTGACGAATTCGCGTCGTCTCATTCGATTGCCTCACAGAATACCGGCCACGCGGCGTAGGCTGCAGACGTTCCTATATCGCACTTCGACCAAACAGCAGTCCATGCCTCAAGGATAGGCTCAGCAACTTTTGGCAAGAGTCGAGATCGATGACTGACGATGTCCTGATGCGCCTTGCCGCGTTGATTTCATCGCGCCGGCTCGCGCTGGCTGATAACTCCTACACGCGGCAGCTGCTCAACGCAGGCCCGGAAACATGCGCCCGAAAACTTGGTGAAGAGGCAATCGAGACGGTGATCGCCGGGATCGGTAACGATGCTGCAGCGTTGCAGGCCGAGGCGGCCGATTTGCTGTACCATCTGCTGGTGCTGCTGGAGTCGCGCTCGATTTCGCTCGGCGACGTGCTGACGGTTCTAGAGCGCCGGATGGGAATGTCTGGTTTGGTCGAGAAGGCAGCACGGCCGAAGGATTGACCGGCAGGCCAACCTGGGATCTGCGCATGGCGATTTACGAGCTGAAGGCGATGCCCGAGGAGCCGGTACACGGACCGACCGCGCTGCATTTTTCTCCTTACCGGGAATTCAGTCGCGAGGAATGGGCACGATTGAGGGCCGACACGCCGATGACGCTGGTCGAGCGCGACCTGGAACAGCTCTCGGGTCTGATGGAAGGGCTGTCGCTGCAGGAAGTTGAGCAGATCTATCTGCCGATGTCGCGGTTGATCAATTTGTATGTGCTCGGCGCGCAAGAACTGCACAGCGTTTCCTCGCGGTTTCTCAGCCGCAAGGACCGCAAGGTTCCATTTATCATTGGGATCGCCGGTTCGGTGGCGGTGGGCAAGAGCACGACCGCCCGCGTCCTGCGCGCGCTGCTCGCGCGTTGGCCGGACCATCCGCGCGTCGATCTCATCACCACCGACGGCTTTCTACTCCCCAATGCAGAGCTCGAGCGTCGCGGTATCATGAACCGCAAAGGCTTTCCTGAGAGTTTTGATACCGCGCGGCTTCTGAACTTTCTCGGCGATATCAAGTCGGGGAGGGAGGTTGTGGAAGCGCCGGTCTATTCGCATTTTCGGTACGACATCATCCCGAACCAGCGCATCGCCATCGAGCGGCCGGACATCCTGATCGTCGAGGGATTGAATGTGCTTCAGCCAGCCCGGCTGCCGCGAGGCGGCGAGGCAATTCCTTTCGTCTCGGATTTCTTTGATTTCTCCATCTATATCGATGCCGACCCCAAGATCATCGAGGAGTGGTACATCGCGCGGTTCATGAAGCTGCGTGGTACGGCGTTCCGCGATCCCGGCGCGTATTTCCACCGCTATGCCAGTCTTACCTTGGAGGAAGCGGAGGTCAGGGCGTTGGAGATCTGGCGCACGATCAATCTGAAGAATCTGGAGGATAATATCCTGCCGACGCGGCTCCGGGCCCGTCTGATCCTTCGCAAGGCACAGGATCACAGGGTTGCAAGCGTAGCCCTGCGGAAGCTGTAAAAAAGGCCGCCTCGAACGAAGGCGGCCTCCCGCATGTTCTTTGGGCAGGCGGTTCAATGACTGAGACGAGATCCTGGGGACGGACCCGAGACAGCCAACATGTATTCGGTGACTTCGATCTGGCATCGTAGAAATTGCTGCATCTGGGGTAGCTGGAACAATCGTTGCGCAAAGTACATTTGGTGCTCGAACATCGTCGTCGCAGCGGTTAACCCCAACCCGAGCAGCGCAGCCGGGGGAGTTCGGTAGCCGCTGGCAATCGCGGCCGTCTCTAGCCCGCCTTCCGTGAGGGGCGCCGTCACCTTGCGCGCCGGTTCGGCTCGCTTCAGCGGTGCTGAACGAAGAGGATGATCCCCATCCGAACGATCGCTAAAGGGCGATCTGGTTTCCGAACGCATAGAGTTGAACTTGTCGCGGAGGCGACGAACGGTTGATGGATCCGTAATGCCGATCGCTTTGATGGCGGTGGTTGGCTTCAGCTTGGGGTTGGCGCGCACGCAGCGTGCAATCTCGACGAGACGCTGCTTGTCGTCGATACCTGAGCCCTTCGGCCGTCCGCGCTGCGCCTTGGCTGGAGTCATACGGCAGGTTCCTGCAAAGCGAATCATGCAACTTCACTGTGCGCGAGAACATGCTGTTATTCCAGGGAGAAAAAATGCGTTATTGTAGGAATATTACGGTTGTAGAGGTGTTAGTGTTGAAAATACAGTATTTGAGGATGCCGCAGCTATACAACCCATCTCAATTCTAATCACATAGGACAATTACGAGAGAATTCCTTTGATTTTAGCCAATTCAGCGAGTGAGGTTTGCGGACGCGCGCCGATATGGCTGACGATCTCTGCGGCGGCAAGCGCGCCGAGCCGCGCCGATGTTTCAGGATCTCGTCCGGTTGCGATGCCAAACAGGAAACCGGCAGCAAATAGGTCGCCGGCGCCGGTCGTATCGACCAGTCGTTCAATGTGGTCGGCAGGGATCGCGATGGGCTTCTTCATCTGCGACACGACCATTGCGCCCTTGGCGCTGCGGGTCAGAACGGCAAGTGAGCAGTCGCGCGCAACGAGGCTTGCTGAATCGTCGAACAAGCTGGTTTCGTAAAGCGACGTAATCTCGGCCTCGTTGGCGAACAGAATATCCACCCTGGCTCGGATGAAGGCCAAAAATTCGGCGCGATGGCGGTCGACGCAAAAAGCATCGGACAGGGTCAGCGCGACCTTGCGCCCAGCCGCTGCAGCAACCTCGGCGGCCTTGACAAACGCAGACTTGGCTTCGGGGCGGTCGAACAGATAGCCTTCGAGGTAGACGATCGAAGCCGCGCTGATGATCGCTGGATCGACCTCGGCGACAGCCAGCTCGGGGCTGACGCCCAGAAAGGTATTCATGGTGCGCTCGCCGTCAGGGGTGACCAGGATCAGCGAGCGGGCTGTTGCGGCGCCGCCTTTCGAAAACGGCGTTGCAAAGTGTACGCCAGCCGCCTTGATGTCGTGTGCAAAGATGCGGCCGAACTCGTCATCGGCGACCTTGCCGATGAACGCTGACATGCCACCCAGCGAAGCAATTCCGACCATGGTATTGGCTGCCGAGCCACCGGAGATTTCGGTCGCCGGACCCATGTCATTATACAGCGTGGCCACGGTGCCGGCTTCGACCAGCCGCATGCTGCCCTTTTTTGCCCCGTGCCGAGCAAGAAATGCGTCGTCGCAGTGGCCGATGATGTCAACAATGGCATTACCGATTGCGCATACATCAAATTTTTTTGAGCTCATGGAATTCCTTGGCGATGGGGCACGCGCACGCAGACCGATGGGCAGTGCGCGAAGCCACCGCCCATCGAACATTGTTCCTGGATCGAATCTGGCTGGTGCTCAGGAGCCCTTCTTGGCTGCCTCGTGCATGCGCTTGGCGTAGGCAGTGGGCGGCACGCTCCACTTCTTTTCCAATTCGACAATTCGCCCGGATTTCATCCAGTCCTTGTGCAGGTCTTCCAGGACTTTCTGAAGCGTTGATTCGCCGGTTTTCACCGCGATTGCCCAAGGGGTCTCCATGATGCCTGGCAGCGTCATCGCGTAACCCGATTTCCATTCGGCTTCCGTGAGTTTGCCGCCGATGAACGTCTCATCGTAGAGATAGCCGATGCACTCGCCGTTCTTGAGGGCGAGCAAGGGCTTGTCGGAGCCGTCGAACGAGGCGATCTCGGGTCCGTACTTCTGCGCAACGTCCTTATTGTAGAAGGCGCCGGTGGTGCCGCACAGCTTCTTGCCCTTGAGATCTTCCCAGGTTTTCACTGGCGCATCCTTCTTCAGCAGCACATTGACGGCATCCGAGTAATAGAGCGGCTCGATCACCTGCACTACTTTGCGGCGGTCCGGCTTGTCGGACATTGTCGCGATCATCAGATCGATTTTTCCCTGGTTCAGGAACTCCATGCGGTTGGCCGAGACCACTGGTACGAGCTCGAGCTTGACGCCAAGCTTTTTGGCGACTTCGGCCGCCAGATCCGGTTCCAAACCGATGATGCCGCCGGAAGGATCGCGAAATCCGAACGGCTTGTAATCGGCTTTGACGCCGACAACCAGGGTGCCGCGCTTCTTGATGTCATCGAGCACATCGGCGCTGGCCGCGGTCGCTCCAGCGAAAACAACGGTCGCGATCGCGGCCGCGCAGAATTTGGCAAACGTCATGGGGCACTCCAATCCAGGTTACAAAGACAGCCGGGCCAGACAGCTCTCAACGGTCACGCAATGATCCTATCTGACCAGCTAAAGTTTGCCACTGCAAAGCGGTGCGGCGGGTAGGATTAACTCCATTAAGGAGGCTCAAACAGGGTGATCCGGCGGTGTTCAACGACCATCAAAGAAAAACGCGCGATCCTCGCGGGATCGCGCGCTCAGGCATTTTGGGAGGTGTTGACGGCGTCAGATACGATTGGTCGGAATGTCCAGCAGCGACCGGGAAGCCTCACGATCGACGTCGACCCGATTGATGCCGATGTCTTTCAAAGCGCGATCATCCAGACCTTGTAGAGCATGACGTTCATTCCATACGCGCAACATCAGTTTTACACGGGCCAGTCCATGGGCGCCGGGAACGGCGGCAAATTTCGTGCGGGCGATCGCCGGCACGGATCCCGTAAGAATGGAGTGAGAGGATGGCATTGCGCAGGTCATGGTACGTCTCCTTTGGACGTCGTGGTATCGGATGCCCAAACGGCTCCGGTAACCAGCAATGTACGCCCACCCCTTGCATAATGAAAACGAATGTTATTTATCTTTAGCATTACGGTTCGTTATTTCGTCATAGAGCGAGCGCCCCATGATCCGAGACATCGATATCGCGCTGCTGCGCGCCTTTGTTACGGTCGTTGAAACCGGTGGAGTCACCAACGCAAGCCGCATGCTCAATCGCACACAGGCGGCCGTCAGCCAACAGGTCAAACGGCTCGAAGAGCTGTTCGGAGCGGAGTTATTCCAGCGTGAGCACAAGCGGCTGATTCTTGCCCCTGCCGGTGAGCGGCTGCTGGGTGCGGCGCAGCGGCTGATCGCGATGAACGATGAGACCTGGGGCCAGATGACGACGCCCGATTTCGAGGGCGAGGTCCGGCTCGGTGTTCCGCACGACATTGTCGCCAATCTGATTCCAAGTGTGTTGCAGCGGTTCAACAAGGCCTGGCCTCGCGTGCGGGTCGTGCTGATCTGCAAGGGAACCAAGAACCTGCTGGATGATCTTGGCGCCAATAAAATCGAGCTGACGCTGAGCACCGAGATTGCTTGCGGACATTACGGCGAGACCTTGATGGTCGATCGGCTGGTCTGGGTAGGTGGGCGCGGCGCCACCACGTACAAGGAACGGCCGCTGCCGGTTTCGCTTGGCACCAAGCACTGCAAGTTCCGGCCCGAAGTCATTCGTGGTCTTCAGGACGCCGGACAGCAATGGCGTGTCGTCAGCGAATGCGAAAGTATGGAAGCGACCTATGCAACGCTGCGCGCCGGTCTGGCGGTAGCTGCGATGTTGCGCACGTCGGTGCCCGACTTTCTCGACGTGCTGGGCGCCAATTCCGGTTTGCCCGTGCTGCCGGATTATATGGTCAACCTGTATTTGCCGCCTACAGGATTGAGCGATGTTGCAAATGAACTGGCCTGTCACATCCGGCAGGATTTCGCGACGCGTTTCGGGCCGAATCGATTGAACTCGCCGGTAGAGCTTGGACGGTTCAAGACCGTGCCCAAGGAAGCCGCCTGAATGCCGCCGCCCGCCACTGTCGAGCGATCTGCATCCAGGGACAATCCGCTGATGTCCGCCTTGGACCGATGGTCGCGGCGCTATGTTTTGGGCGAGGGGCCGGTCGCGACGATTGGGACGGCGCCGGCAACCGTCGTGACGGGTGCTTCGCAAGGTATTGGGCTCAGCCTCGCCCGCTGCTTTGCGGAAAGGGGGCATCGGGTCGTTCTGGTCGCGCGCCGACAGGCCCTGATTGATGCTGCCGCACTCGCGATCAAACGCGACTTCGGCAAGGAAGCGCTCGCCCTGACGTGCGACGTCAACAAGCCAGATTCGGCTGTCCAGCTCGAACAGGCGCTCGCTGCGCACGGGTGGCACGCTGACATCCTGATCAACAATGCAGGACTTGGTCTGGCTGGCAGGTTCGAGGACATGCCCGAGGCAGACATCGAGGCATTGATGAGCGCCAACATCAACGCGTTGACGCGCTTCTCGCGTCATTTTATCACCGCCATGCTCGCCCGCCGTTCCGGCGGGCTGATCAATATGGCGTCGCTGGCCGGCCATGTCCCCGGTCCCAATCAGGCCGCCTACTACGCCAGCAAGGCCTACGTTATTTCACTCACACGCGCCATCGGCTACGAGACGCGCGGCAGGGGCGTGCGCGTTTGCGTCGTGACGCCGGGGCCGATCGAAACGCGCTTCCACGCGGCAATGTTGGCCGATCGATCCTACTACCGCTATCTCATTCCATCTCCCGGGCCTGATGTGGTTGCCCGGGCAACATACCGCGGCTTCATGTGGCACAGGCGTGTGATCGTCCCCGGCGTTTTCGCTAAACTGATGGGACTTGCGATGCGTATCGTGCCACATTTTCTGGTAATTCCAATCGTGGATTGGCTCTTGCAGCTGCGGGGGGCAGAAGCAAATGCGCGACGCGACCATGCATGACAGCGACGCCTCGACGCCGGACGCCAACGCGCCAAAGCCCGTCGTCATCGTCTTGCACCAGCCGCATTCGACCGCTGGCCATGTTGGTCGGCTTTTGCAGGCGCGCGGTCACACGCTCGACATCCGCCGGCCGCGCTTTGGCGATCCACTGCCGGATACGCTCGCGCATCATGCGGGCGCGGTGATTTTTGGTGGCCCCATGAGCGTCAACGATACCGACGACTTCGTCAAAGTCGAAACCGATTGGGTGAGCGTCGCGCTCGCGGAACAAAAGCCGTTTCTTGGTATCTGCCTGGGCGCGCAGATGCTGGCTCGCCATCTGGGCGGGCGCGTCTACTTGGGGCACGACGGCTTGATCGAGGTCGGCTATCATGACATCAGTCCTCTGGGTTCCGACGGACCCTGCGCTAGCATTCCCTCGCGGGTCTACCAGTGGCACAAGGAAGGCTTCGATTTGCCTCGCGGTGCGACGCTCAACGCCGGGTCAAACGGTGCCTTCCCGAACCAAGCGTTCACCTATGGGGCGGCGGCGGTCGGCGTGCAGTTTCACCCGGAAATAACCTATGCGCAGGTATGTCGCTGGACCGGCAATAATCCTGCGCGCCTCACTCAGCCGGGCGCCCAGCCAAGAACCGACCAGATGTACGAGCACACATCATCGGCACCCATCGTGCAGTATTGGCTCGATGGCTTTCTCGGGCGCTGGCTCGCCTGTGGCCGTTGACCAAATTTGAGCGCGGCGTTTGCAATTCTGTAATACTTGGAGCGCAATCTGAAAGGACGCTGTGGCTCCAGGTTTTGCGTTCCCAGCGGCCAGCGCGGCGGAGTGTCACGGAACCCTCGTCGAGAGCGTTCTGCCTGATGTTCCGCCGCGCCCTTTATGCTTTGTCGACTCTTCAGAAATCGAGATCGGCGTAGGCGGGTAGCGGCGGCTGGCCTGGCAGCCGATCGGCCAACAATGATCGGAACGACTTGCGCGACTTCAGCCGCACATACCAGGATTTTGCCAGCGCAAATTCGTCCCACGGCACCTCGCCCAAATAATCGAGCGTCGACAGATGGGCCGCACCCGCCAGATCTGCGAAACTCATTTCGTCGCCGCCGAGCCAGCTCCGCTGATCGATCAGGAAGCTCAAGTAGCTGAGATGATACCGCAGGTTGCCGCGTAAAGTTCGCAGTCGCTCCGTGTCAGGCGCGGCAGCCCGGCCATCCGGGAGATATTCGGCGCCGAATTGCGCGTAAACTTTCTCCGCGAGGAATGTCTGCGTCACTTCCCGGCTGAGTTTTCCGTGAAACCAGTCGACGAGGCGGCGCGCCTCGGCACGATCGTCGCGCGATCCGGGAAACAATTGCGTCCTCCGCGACGTCTCGGACCGCACTGCGGCTTCTTCGGCAATAAATTCCGAGATTGAATAGGCGCCGCATAACAGCGTGTTGCCGGGTAGTTCCAAAACCGGCAATTCTCCGGCCGGGTTCATCGCCAGAAAGCCCGGCCGCATCTCCCACGGGCGTTCTTCGACCAAGACGGGTTCGATGTCGGACTCGGCGAGAGCCAGACGGATGGACCTCGAATGCGGGCATAACCGGAAATGGGTCAGTCGAAGCATGGTTCCCGATAGCAGCAACTACCGCTGGTTGCCAGTTCGGCCTTAGAATTTGCGCTTGCAGCCGATGACGCGTCAGTGTTCGGTCTCAACCCGGTTCCAGGGTCCAGTCCCTCACAGATCGCGGGTAGCAGATGTCTCGTAAGGTCGCCCAACCGCCCTCGGCAAACGACGGTGCCGGGTCGCCCACGCGCGGGATCGCGGACGCGACGCCGTCGATGACACGGTTTCTTGAAATCAAGGCCGCCAATCCGGACAGCATCCTGTGGTATCGGATGGGCGATTTCTACGAGCTGTTCTTCGAGGATGCCGTGAAGGTGTCTGCAGCGCTCGGGATCGTACTGACCAAACGTGGCAAGCATTTGGGGCAGGAAATTCCGATGTGCGGCGTGCCCGTGGTGCGCGCCGACGACTATCTGCAGCGGCTCATCCGTCTAGGCTATCGAGTAGCCGTATGTGAACAGCTCGAGGACCCGCGCGAGGCTCGCAAGCGAGGCTCGAAAGCCGTCGTTCGCCGCGATGTGGTGAGGCTCGTGACGCCGGGCACGCTGACCGAGGACACGCTGCTCGACGCCAAGACCCGCAATTATTTGACGGCGCTCCACGCCGTGCCGGTGGCCGGCGGCTTTGCCTTGGCGTCCCTCGATATCTCGACCGGCGAGTTCGAAGTCGGAATGGCCGGTGGCGAGGACCTCGCCGGCGAACTGGCGCGGCTGGCGCCCGGTGAGATCGTTGCCTCAGGCGACACACTGGGAATGCCGCAGGTAAAGCGCTGGCTCGACGCTCTCGGCATCGCATCATCCCCAGTCGCCGCGGCAAGCTTCGACGCGCGCGCCGGCGAGCGAGCATTGAAGGAGCGGTTGCAGGTCGCCGATCTTGGTGCGTTCGGGACCTTCTCGCGCGGCGAGCTGGCGGCGGTCGCGGCGCTGATCACCTATGTTGATCTCACTCAGATTGGACACCGGCCGGTGCTGCGCACCCCCCGCCGCACTGGTCCTGATGCCATCCTGGTGATCGACGCCGCAACGCGTGCCAGTCTCGAACTTATCAAATCCACGTCCGGCGACAGGCGCAGCTGTCTGCTGGGAATAATGGATCATACGGTGACCGCATCGGGCGCACGCGAGTTGGCAGCGAGGGTGGCGAGCCCGCTGAAGGACGTGCGTGCGATCAATGGCCGGCTGGATTGCGTCAGCTTCTTCGTTGAGCATGACGCACTGTGCGAATTGCTGCGCGATCAGCTGCGAAAGGCCCCTGACATTGCGCGTGCAACCTCCAGGCTGGCACTGCAGCGCGGCGGCCCGCGCGACCTTGATGCCATTGCGCAAGGCCTTGCCGCAAGTGCTGCTGTTGGCGTCCTGCTCAAGTCCGAGTCTGAAAAAATGGGATTGCCGGCCGATCTTGAAGCGCTCTTGCAACGGCTCGCCGATATCGCCGAAGCGGTGCACGCCGGTCTGGCGAGTGCTCTGGCCGCCGATCCACCGCATCTGAAGCGCGATGGCGGGTTCGTGCGCGCCGGGTTCCGCAATGATCTGGATGAGGCGCGCGGGCTCGGAGCCGACAGCCGTCGCATTCTCGTGGCGTTGGAGACCAAGTATGTCGAGGCAACCGGCGTCAAGGCGCTCAAAGTACGCCACAACAACATCCTCGGCTACTACATCGAGGTGACACAACTCAACGCCAAGCCGCTGCAATCGCCGCCGCTCGACACGCTGTTCCGCCACAAGCAGACGATGGCAAACGCGATGCGTTTCACCACGCCGGAGCTGGTCGAGATCGAAGGGCGCATAGCATCGGCCAGTGAACGGGCGCTCGCCATCGAGATCGAGGTGTTCAACGAGCTTGCCCGGATGGTACATGCAAACGAGGCTGCACTCGGTCATGTGGCTGGCGCCCTGGCCGAGCTCGATCATCTGTGCGGCCTGGCGACGCTCGCGCGCGAACACGACTATGTCCGCCCGGCGATCGACGACAGCACAGTGTTCGATGTCCGCGGTGGAAGGCATCCGGTCGTCGAACTGGCATTGAAGGCGTCGAAGGCAGGGGCTTTCATCGAGAACGATTGTACACTTGGCAGTAAACCCAACCTGCCGACGGGGTTCGACGAGCAGGCAGCCGGCCGCCTGTGGCTGGTCACCGGCCCCAATATGGCCGGCAAGTCGACGTTTCTGCGGCAGAATGCGCTGATTGCGCTGATGGCGCAGATGGGATCGTTCGTGCCTGCGCGCTCGGCCCATATCGGGGTCGTCGATCGCCTCTTCAGCCGCGTCGGCGCGTCGGACGATCTAGCGCGCGGACGGTCGACATTCATGGTCGAAATGGTCGAAACCGCCGGCATCCTCAATCAGGCGACCGAGCACAGCCTCGTCATTCTGGATGAGATCGGGCGCGGTACGGCGACGTTCGACGGACTGTCGATTGCGTGGGCGACGGTCGAGCATCTGCACGAGGTCAACCGCTGTCGCGCACTGTTTGCCACGCACTTTCACGAGTTGACCCAGCTTGCCGGACGATTGTCCGAGGTTGCTAACGTCACCGTCGATGTCAAGGAGTGGCAGGATGAGATCGTGTTCCTGCACAAGATCAAACCGGGTGCCGCTGACCGGTCCTACGGCATCCAAGTGGCCAAGCTCGCCGGGCTGCCACGCCGGGTCGTCAGGCGCGCCGGAGAAGTTCTGGCGCGGTTGGAGAAGAACAACCGCCGGACGGGCGGAGGCGGCTCGACGCTCGAAGATCTGCCGCTGTTCGCCACAATGCCCGTGGCTGTCGAGGTCAAAATGCCCCCGATGTCTGCGGTTGAAGCCGCCCTTGCCGAAGCGCGCCCCGATGAGCTTACTCCGAAAGCCGCGCTCGAATTGCTGTATCGGCTGAAAGCACTGATGGTGTGAGGGACCGGCGCGTGGTCATATCGGCCCTTCAAACCGATCTCCAAGATATGCATGATGACGCCACTCGCGCACGGCGGGGTTTGCCGATATGACAGTTCGATGACATCGGCGATCGGCAACGCTCAGTGACGGATTCTGTAATCGGGCCGCAGGCTTCTGGCGCAACCGGCGCTGCTCGGCCGTCACGGCTTGGCTGGGTCGGGTACTACGCAATATCGCGACGCGCGGCGTGGACCATCACGGGCGTGGCCATTGCGCTCCTCTGTTGGCGCCTGGTGCTGACCGAGGGCGGGCCGGCGACAATCATATTCGCCGCTGCAATTACAATGATGCTGGCATCCCTCATCGTGCTGGTCACGGCGCGTCTGCTGATCGCAACCCTCCTTATCAGCGCCCTGATACCGATGCTAACGATTGCGTCCATGCTCAAGCTGCGGGCTATGAACATGGTCCTGCACGCCTACGATCTGGTTTTCTATCTCAGCTCCTGGTCTACGCTGAGCTACCTTTGGCAGGACTATCGCCGTTACGGCGTCATATTACTCGCGGCCCTGCTGGCGATAGGACTGGCCGGATGTCTGGCCTATCGGGTCGATGGCACACGCATCAGGCGACAGCATGCGGTTGCCGCCGCAGCGCTTTTCGCGGGGATCGCGTGGCTCGCCGTGGTGGCGATGGGCGAGCGGCGCCATTCGCAGTTCGAATATGAAGGGCAGTACATCTCATCGTTCTATCTGTCCTGGTCGGAAACCATCGAGACGCTGCTGAAAGGCCAGCTCATCGAGGCTGCTGCGAGCGATCAGGGTCCCAAATTCACGATACCAGCTGTCTGCGAACCGTCGAGCAAGCCGCCGCATATCATCCTGATCCATCAGGAATCCGTCGTTCCGCCTTCCCACTTCCCGGCACTGAAGTACGATACGGATCTCGACCCCTTCTTCCGCTCACACGACGGATTGCTGCACAAATTGCGGGTCGAGACCTACGGAGGCGCATCGTCGCTGACGGAGTTTTCGATCTTGACCGGCGTCTCGACGCGGTCTTTCGGCGGCATGCGTCAGTTTGTGCAGTCGGTGATGGCGAACAAGCTCAGGGACACGCTGCCCCAGGCGCTGGCGCGCTGCGGTTATCGCAATGTAGTGTTCTACCCGATGTTGCGCAGCTTCGTTTTCACCAGCCGGTTCTTCAGTGGCGTCGGGCTCAATGAGATGTTCGATCTAAAAGACCAGGGCGCCCGGGTGGTGAACGAACGCGACCACTTCTACTATGGCAACGCATTGGCCGAGATGGAGCGCCATTTCGCTGCATCAAAGCAGCCACTTTTCACCTTCATCGAGACGATGGCGACGCATTGGCCCTATCGCGTCACCTATATGCCGGAAGTCGATGTGCCAGGTGGCGGCGCGGGCACCAATCCCGAGATGCACGAGTACCTGCGCCGGCTGGCCATGGCGCACATGGATTACGATTTCCTGACAGCGGAACTAGCGCGACGCTTTCCCCGGGAGCAGTTCTTGATCGTACACTACGGGGATCACCACCCGATGGCGACGCGCACACTGCTGGAGTACAGCGAGGGCACTGAGGCGGAGGACGTTTTGCTCGGTCCGAACTCGGTCGGGTTCCTGACATATTACGCCGTCAATGGGGTTAATTATCAACCGCCGCCGCTGCCTGCTCAGGCAACGCTCGATGTGCCCTATCTCGGTACGGTGCTGCTCGGCGCCGCGCGCCTGCCGCTGTCCGACGCCTATCGCGCGCGACAGCGGCTGATTGAAGCCTGCGGTGGCCGGTACCATGATTGCGCGAAGCCGCAGGAGATCCTGAGTTTCCATCGTCGGCTGATCGACTCCGGGCTGATGCAATCGCGCTGAACAGCTTGATTGCCGCGTCCGTCTCCTTTCAGGAAGAGCCATTGTTGTAGGACCAACGGTGACCCGCGCCAATCTGACTGTTGCGACTTCGGCCGAGCCTGCTTATGCCCTCGACATGATCAGGCGCATGTACGACTGGACCTTGTCGCTTGCCGGGCGCAAGACCGCCGAGGTTTGGCTCGCCGTAATTGCTTTCATCGAAAGCTCTTTCTTCCTCGTCCCGGCCGACGTTCTGTTTGTTCCGATGGTAATGGCGCGACCGGAGCGGGCCTATCGGTATGCCCTGGTCGCGACGCTCGCGTCTACACTCGGCGGCATCGCCGGCTACCTTCTTGGTGCGTATGCATTCAGTACAATCGCCGGGCCGGTGCTCGAATTCTACGGCAAACTCGACGATTTCGAGCGACTCAAGTCCT
Organism: Hyphomicrobiaceae bacterium; assembly: GCA_041745515.1. Taxonomy (GTDB): domain Bacteria; phylum Pseudomonadota; class Alphaproteobacteria; order Rhizobiales; family Hyphomicrobiaceae; genus JAKFWF01. The sequence goes on from JBGTIU010000029.1 coordinate 20,892, forward strand.
GTGCCGGCCGCGAGACGACCATGCTGATGCTGGTCACTTCGGGCCTGTCGCATTTGCCGCCGATCAAGGTCGTGACCATTCTATCCGGCGTGGTCGGTGTAGGAATGCTCTTTTTTATTGCCTCCTGCATCATCGCCCGCGGCGCCCGTTTTTTAGCTCTCGCCTGGGGATTGAAGCGTTATGGCGAACCAATCAGATCCTTCATTGAAAAACGCCTCGTGCTGATCGCGGGGCTTGCTGCCGCGCTGCTTATTGCCATCTATTTCGCTGTCAGGTTCTTTGCCGGATCGCAAGCTTTGATGACCTGCTGACCGGGGGCTGAGGAAAGGCCATGTTGCAAGTCAATCGAATGCCAGCGCGCGACGCCTCCTATCGCGCCGGCTGCGTCACTTTGCTGGCCGCTCTTGCCGGCATCGTGATCGCGCTCGGCTTTGAGCATTTCGGCGGCGTGTCCCCCTGCCCGCTATGCCTGCAGCAACGCTACGCGTACTACGCCGGCATCCCGGCATTGGCAGTGGGCTTGATGCTGGTTGCGACCGGGCGACCAAAGATAGGTGGGTTGGTTTTCGCCGCCGTTGCCCTGGCGTTCTTGGCGAACGCCGGTGTCGGCATCTACCATGCCGGGGCAGAGTGGAAATACTGGCCGGGCCCGGATACATGCTCGGCCCTGCCGTCTGAACGGGTATCAGCAAAAAATCTGCTTCAGGAATTGCAGACCGCGCGCGTGGTCCGGTGTGACGAAGCGGCGGGGCGGTTCGCGGGCTTGTCGTTTGCCGGATGGAACGTGGTGTTATCGATTGCACTTTGCGTCGGTGCGCTGCAGGCAGGCTTCGCCAATTTACTACGCAAGTCATAGTATCCAGCAGCTTCATAAGAATTTTACCGCAGCGCACGAGCGCGGCGCTATCTGCGCAGCGGCGAATGTGAAGGGCTCGTTAGCAAAAGACCTCTGGTTTTCCTTGAGCCTGTCACTTTTCGGACACCCGCAAGGTATTTATTCTCCCTTGTCAGGGAACGCAGAGCGAACAGTCGCGTTGAGTTTCGACGGGAAGCGGGAAGTCCAGTGGTCTCGTCACCCTCATCCGCCAAACTACTGCGACAGACTGAGTATTCTCGTGGCGTGCGTACCAACGTGCCGGCCGATTTGAGGTTGGGCATGTCGCCAAAGCCTGTTGACAGCGCCGAATGTGTAGCGCCAGCCCGTCGTGTACCTGTTGCGTCTGTACTGCGTCAGTTGCGTTCGGTTGCGTCACCGTTAGTTGCGTCCGCGTCGCCCAGAGCCGTGCTGACACATGGGCTCCAATCAGCCAGGCGAGCCGCTGCTTTGAAAGTTCAGTTGCGTATCATCGAGCGGCTCGCCGGGTCCAGCGCGGTTCGTTTCCGCAAGTTGCGTCAAATGGCGTCGCGTTGAGCTTGTAAGCGTTTGTCTCGCGTCGCGGCCGCCCCCAAAGCGTTCCAGTCGAGGTGTTCCCATGTTGTCGAAGCGTCCCGTTTTGCATCCGCCGAGCAGTGTTGTTGACGAAATGCCGTCTTGGCAATCAGTCGGAGGGATTGCGTTGCTCCTCCTTGCCGAGATCAATCGCAAGCGCCCGAAACTCATAGAGCTATCGGCCAGTGCGGAACAACAGAAAGCTGCTTGACGACTTATTGAATGAAAAGAACTCGGAGCGCTGATCTGGCGTTCCATCCGAGATGGCAGATGTATCTAGTGTCGGACCCGCAGTCCTCTCTAAGCGTCACAGTTCACGGTTTTGCGTCGTGGCGCATGAGCACTGGATGCATCTGCCAGCTTACCGTCGCGCGCAGACGCCGCCCGGGTTCCTAACTTTTGAGGCAAAGAACGTGATCGAAGCTCACATAAACCCGGTGCAGTGGAATCAAGCGCAAGGCATCTCGCGTCAGGCGTGCGCACGTATTTTTCGCGACGGAGGCACTCCCGAAGCTGCGTTGCATGCCTTTGGGTTGAGCGTCGCATCTGCACGCATCGACTGGAGCAAGGCAGTGGACCTGATCGCTGAACGGCTCTGCGAAGCTTCAATGCGTAAAGCGGCTTGAACCAATATGTTTGTCTTGTTCTCTCTCCTGCCAATGCCGAACTGACAAACCCCGGCTTCGACAAGCTGGGGTTTCTTTTGCACGCTGCAATCCTTTTGATGCGTAACGTCAGGCCAGTTGCCGAAACTCGTTGTTTTCATTCGTCAAAAGTTCCAAGAACCTTGCATTGATGTAAAGGTTCTCGCGGCCCTCTTTGCGTTGTCGCAAGACGTCTGCCGCGGCGAGTTCTCTCAGGTATTTCGACGCGGTGGCTCTGTTCGCCAACCCAGCATTAACGACGTCGCCAATTCGGCAGTATGGCTGAGTAAAAATGACTTCGATGAGCTCGCGGCTGTAGATCTTCGGCATCGAGGTGCTTACGTGATCAACCGTTGTATCCATCAGGGCCTTGATCGCGTGTATCTTTTCCGTGGTCCATTCCGAGGTCTCTTGCACTGCTGTCAGCATGTATAGCAGCCAGGGCTCCCACGCTCCCGAGGTCGTTACGGCCAGCAGCAGCCGATAGTATTCGGCCCGGTGCTCGTTGATAAAGCGGCTCAGGTAGAGGATCGGCAAATCGAGCAATTTCTTGTCGATCAGGTACAGCGTGTTCAATATCCGTCCTGTGCGGCCGTTTCCGTCCGTGAACGGATGGATGGCCTCAAACTGGTAGTGCGCAGCGGCCATGCGGATGATGGGATCAGGCCCGTCGTCATTGTGAAGGAACCGCTCCAGATTCGAGAGCTTATTGCGCAGAACGGTTTCGCCTTCAGGAGGTGTGTACACGACCTTGCCGCTGGGCTGGTGCATCAGAGCGGTGCCGGGAGTCTTGCGAATGTCGAGATCGAAATTCTTGATTGCCTGGCAGATCATGACCGCGGTTCGCGTGGTGAGCGGCCTCGTGCGGATGTCTTCGAAGCCGCTCATCAAGGCTGTCCGATAGCGAAGTGTTTCTTTCGTTGCGGCGTCGGCTTTTTCCGCGTCGGCATTCGCGAACTTGAAGAGGTTATCGTTTGTGGTCACGATGTTTTCGATGGCTGAGCTGTCTTTTGCCTCGCGAAGCGGGATTGAGTTGATCAGCACATCCTGGTTCGGGATGAGAGCGGCGGCTTGCTTCAATCCTGCCAGGGCCCGTCCCGCCGCGACACACTTTCGCATGACCGGCAAGGTCTCCAGGCTCTGCGATGGAGGCAGGGGCGGCAGATCATTGTAGGGTTTGCTCGGATCGAACTTTGCCGATGCGGGCAACAATTTCAGTTTTTTGACCATATCTGAATGATATGTGCATGTGGTGAACATGTCTATCGCACATGATCAAAAAAACCTAGTTTTTGCACTGATTAGGCAGGCATGTTTACGCAATGAACACGTTCGCAGCGCAGTGAACGTCGTCGAAAATCCCTCGATGATCCGCAAATTCTCAATCGGAAGGTGCGGCCTTACGGATCCAGTTCTGTATCCCAATACAGGTAATCCATCCAGCTCTCGTGCAGGTAGTTTGGCGGAAACAGACGACCGTTCCTGTGCAGTTCGAACACTGTCGGCCGATAAGGCGGCTGTACCGGACGCATCCTGGCAACATCCGGCATGTCGCTGCCTTTGGTCAGATTACACGGAGAACATGCCGCAACGACATTGTCCCAACGCGTCATTCCGCCCCTCGATCGCGGCACAACATGATCGAAGGTCAAATCGTGCTTCGTGCCGCAATACTGACAGGTGAAACGATCGCGAAGAAAAACATTGAAGCGCGTGAATGCCGGGTAAAGCGCCGGTTTAACGTAGTTTTTCAGGGCGACGACACTCGGCAGCCGCATCTTGAAGGAGGCGCTGCGCACGCAACGCTCATACTCCGACACGATATTCACGCGATCGAGGAATACCGCCTTGACCGTATCCTGCCAGCACCACAGCGACAGCGGATAGTAGCTCAAGGGTCTGAAATCGGCGTTCAAAACCAAGGCAGGGCAGTGATCCGGTGTGGTGGCGTGGGCATTCACGTGCAAGATTCCCGACGGTTTCCAGCGAATCGGTCTCGCACCTCCGACCCAGCGACGGAATATTAGCCTCGCACGGCGGTTCTGTGAAGCACCGGGGCAAAGGCGTGTCGATGCCGCTATTCGGCAACGCCTTCTCGGCTCTTCACGGTCTTGTAATAGGCCCACAGCAGGCGTGCTGCGACTGAGCGCCAAGGCCGCCATCGTTCGGCAATTTCTAGCAATTGCACTTGGGTCGGTCTGATCTCCAGCTCGAAAGCGATGCGCACAGCCTCCTGCAACGCAAGATCCCCAGCCGCAAACGCGTCGGCCCGACCCATGCAGAACATCAAAAAAACGTCGGCGGTCCAAGGTCCTATTCCTGGAACGCGAGTCAATGATTCGTGCACGGCCTCCTCAGAGTGAGAATTGAAACCATCCAGCATCAGGCCGTCATGAACAACAGCGGTGGCGATGGCCCGCAGCGCCTTGATCTTAGCGCGTGACAGACCTGCTGTGCGCAACGCTTCATCGGGCATTTGCAGAACGGATTTGGCGTCGAGCGGCAAGACGCAAGCTGCAAAGCGAGTCCAAATCGCGGCTGCACTTGCCACTGAAAGTTGCTGGGACACGACGATCCGCGCCAACCCTTCGAATCCAGGTTGGCGCAGTCGAAGCGGCGGATCGCCTGCCGCGTCGTGAATTTTCCTGATGAGGGCGCATTTTCGGCGCAATGCCTTGACGCCGTCCCTGACGTCGCGGTCTGAAGCGATGACTCTGACGTGCAATTGATGCGGATGCGCCATCGCTTGAAACCCGGTCACCGGGAATTCGTAACTTCTGAGACCAGGCCATCCTATCACGCAACCGCAAACGTGATTTGATGCTTGATCGAACCGGCAGGTAGAACTTGTGCGTGAGGAGATGCCGTATGCGGCAGAAGGCCTATGGATTGATCGTCTTCGTCAGTCTGGCGGCGACACTGGGCATTGGCGCTGGTCGCGCGTTGCCTGAGCCTGCTAAACGGGAGACCCTCCCGACGCAAGGGTGGTCCACCTACAAAAACCCGCGTTTTGGTTTTCAACTCAGCTATCCCGGCGGTCTGCTTATTCGTACGGAAACGCCGAACGCCACCGACGGCGCCGTCTGGGCAAGTGCCGATGGCAACGTCCGCCTGCTTGCCACCGCCGCAACCAATGAAACCGCCGAGACGCTGGCGAGCTATCGGACATTCGTTATGGGCGAATCCTATGCGGGAGCCCGTTTCGACTACACGCCCGTTCGCGACAACTGGTTCGTGCTGTCAGGGCAACAAGGCACTAACATCTTCTATGAGCGCATCACGTTCGTTTGCGACGGGCGGTTCATTTATGGCTGGCAATTCAATTATCCGGTCGATCAGCGCGCACGATTCGATCCTATCGTTGAGGCAATCCATCGCAGCTACAAGCCAGGGCGCGGCGACGAGGGTAAGTGCTAGAAAGCCACGTCTGCCAGGAAGTTAAGGTTTTGTTAGGCGATACGATAGACACTGCTTTTTGCTTGCCGTTCAAAGAGTTCGGGGCCTATTCTCAGAAGGCAGTGAGCAAGCTCGGGGTGGCGGCTTGCTTGGGGAGCTTCGGTGAAGAAACGCGCGACCAACAAACCGAGGGCGAAAGCGGTACCGCGGCGGGCAGACCCTGAGAATGTGCACCGACGCGTCCCCGGCTCCGGTCGATCGGTTGCTGCCGCACGCCAAATGAACGGTCTGCAAAGAGCGCGAACAACAGCAGCTTATCAGGCCGATGAGCGACGAGCGCTTATGCTCCTGCTGCTGCCGGTCCTGTTGCTGGCGACAGCACTCGGCATCAGCCAAAGCCTGCTGAAGGCCGCCAAGCCGTGGATTGGCGCAAGCGAGCGCAATGCGGCGGCTCTGTCGCCGACCGCATTTCCGCCCGAACAGTCGACGCGCGGTGGAGCCTCGCGCCCAGTTTACGAAGCACCAGGTGGTTCGCGTAGCAACCTTGAGAGCGGCCGAGCTTCGAGCTCAGGCATAGGCCCGCAACCGCAACCTGCGCTCATCTTGGAGAGTTCGCGACAGGAACAGATCGCCGCCTGGACCCCGCCTACGCGTGATTTTCATCTCGATGCATCGGCGTTCGATTTGGCGGCGCTGATCCGGCAAGAGGACATGCGAAAGGCAGCGCCTTCGAGCACGGCCGTCTGTCGCCGTGCACCGGCGCCGCTATTTTTCCAACCCCCAACGGGGGCAGATTTTGGGACCAGACTGGCCGCGGCCGCAGAGGCGCAGACAGTCGAACTAGTGATCTATTCCGCCAAATATCGGCGTATCGGCTATCCGATGGGCGATATACCGGCCATGTACGGCGCTTGCACCGAGGTCGTCATTCGAGCCTATCGCAGTCTGGGAATTGATCTGCAGGAGCGGGTGCAGCGCGCCCGGCTCGGAAAAGGCGATGCCAGTATCGACCACCGGCGCACAGAAACCTTGCGGTCATATTTTACCCGTCACGCCGAATTGCTGCCAATCTCTGCATTTCCGGAGGATTACAAGCCCGGAGATATCGTGACGTACCATCGCCCTTTCAGTCGCGTATCGCGATCGCACATTGCGATCGTTTCGCGGGTTATAGCGCCGACACGACGACCCATGATCGTGCATAATCGGGGATGGGGCCCCCAGTTGGAGGACGCACTGTTTATCGATCGGATCACGGGACATTATCGCCTGAATCCTGCTCCGATCCCAGCATCGGCGATAGGTCGGCCGGCACGGCGCCTGGCGCACGCCCATAGGGGTTTGTACAGCTTAGCTGCTGTAGGTCATATCGATGCCTTGTCGTTGCCATCAGAAGCGCAAAATTTCGACTATTTTGAAGAGCGCTTGGCAGCAATTCCCCAGCGGGCAAACACCAATTTGACTGACTAGTCTGCTATTTATTGGCACCGGCTTGGATGCCGCGGAGTTTCAATTTTAGCGCGGCTGGGAACGCTTGATAATCTTAAGCGGTCTTTGAGCTTGTCATTAATCACGAATAAGCTCATCTTTCGTGCTGATGACAGCTATTGGAATAAAACCGTGATTGCCGAGCAATTTTTGACGATGATTTCAGGCACCGTTATTCTCACGGTGGTTGCCGTCGCAACCAGAATAAATCTCTTTACTGCACGCCAAGGCTTAATAATCAAAAGCATTAACTGGAACAGCCCTAGGCCGCCCAATATGGCGGCATTTAGTGAACCGCTCTCAGTTGAGGCGCATTGGCTGCGGGCCACAACCGCTGTCGAGCATTCGCTTCGGCGCGCTGGCGATATGGGCGAGCATCAGGCAGCTGCACTCAGGCAGCTGCAGGCCGCCGAATATGCGCTACATATGCTGCTGGATGAGCTCGGCTCAGTAATGACGCCGAAAATAGGATCGCCTTTGAAACGGGCCGTGCTTGCGGCCCAGCATCTGCCCCCAAGGAAAGCTGCATTGGCTGCCTGATTGGCGGGTTTCGGGTCACTTTAGCCCGACGGCGTAGACAGCGATGGTGGCGGTCAATACAGCGAGCATCGTGCCCAATGCCACGGCACCAGACGTGGAGTTGGCCGCTCGACCGCTCTTGACCGCAAAGATATAGGCGTTGGCACCGGTCGGCATCGCCGCAAACAGGACAACGACTCCGGCCGCGACGGGAGATAACGCGAAAACCTGGACCGCCAGCAGCCATGCGGTGATCGGCATCAGAACCAGTTTCAAAACCAGGACCATAGAGAGCGTCGGCGCTTGTCCATGGATCTGAAAACCAACGAGACTGAGGCCCAGGCTGATCAACGATGTGGCTATGCTGGATTGGGCCAGAATGAGCAGAACACGGTCCAGAACCGGGTGCAGGCCGATCCCGGTGAGGCGCCACAGGGTGCCTGCCAGAATCGCCAGAATGATTGGGTTGCGGCCAAGCTCGATCGCCAGGTCGCGAATCATCTCCCAAATCGACGTTTGCCGCTGATCTGCAACCGCAAGCTGATGCAGTGCACCAATACTGAACAACAGAGGAGTATGCAGAGAAATTAAAACGGCAATCGATGCCGCCGCGGCGTCTCCAAACGCACCTAGCGACAGGGGAACGCCGAGCATCACGACATTGCCGAAGGATGACGCCATTGCAATCGATGGCCCGTCGGCGGCTGGCCTTTGGAGTAGTCGGGATGTCGCAATCGCTGCTACCAACCAATTCAGAAACGCCGCACCAAAGAATGCCGCCCACAAGGCGACAAGCGATGCCTCCGGCATTGCCGTCGTCGCCATCGTTCGAAACAGCAATGCCGGAACCGCCAGCGCGAAGGTGTAGTCGGCAAGTGCTTTGGCTGCCGCATCGGAAAACAGTCGATAGCGACCAGCTCCAAGGCCAACGCCGATAAGAATGAAGACTGGAAGCACAACCGCGAGGACGTTGGCCATGTTCGTCGCTATCCCTGTGTCGGCATGACGTGTATCTCAGTGTTCACGTCGGATGAACGCGCAGCTGGCAACGCCAACGATCAGCAACTCGACTGAATTGGTCCGAGCAACGGAGGCTTTTGAGATAGAGCGCATAATGGGAGACGAGCACCCGAGCCCCGAGACCGAATTGATGCGGCGGATTTCTGCTGACATCGCTCGACTGTTGTCCCGGCCGCTTGAGCCCGGGCTTTACATCGTTGCGACGCCGATTGGCAACCTCGCGGATATCACTTTGCGGGCTCTTGCCGTACTTGCAACCGTAGATGAAGTTTTCTGTGAAGACACCCGTCACAGCCGTGGGCTATTTTCGCATTTTGGGATCGACGCTCGCTTGCTAGCGTACCATGACCACAATGGCGCGCGGCTGCGTCCGCGCATCATCGAGTTGCTGGGTGATGGTCGGAGCATCGCCTTGATTTCAGATGCCGGTACGCCACTGATTTCGGATCCAGGTTACAAGCTGGTGCGAGAATGCGTGGCCGCCGGATTCAATATATTTTCGATCCCAGGGCCTTCGGCGGCGCTTGGTGCTCTGGTTTGCGCCGGATTGCCAACCGACTGTTTCATGTTCGCAGGGTTCCTGCCCGTGAGGGGCGCCCAGCGGCGGGCGCGCCTTGCTGAACTTTCCGCGATACCCGCTACACTTGTTTTCTACGAGGCCCCTTCCCGATTGTTCGAATCGCTGACCGATATGGCGACAGTGCTTGGTCCGCGACCGGCCGCGGTTGTGCGTGAATTGACGAAACTGCACGAAACTGTGCTCCGTGACTCATTGGACGTACTGGCGGACAGCTTCGCTGGGCCGCCGCCTCGCGGTGAGATCGCCGTTGTTGTTGGGCCGCCGATCGAGGTGCCCGTGCCGGATGAAGCGATCGTGGCAGCCTTGGACCGCGCGCTCGCCACGCAGTCGTTGCGCGATGCCACGAAGGTGGTGGCGGAGTTACTTGGCGTGCCCAAGTCGCGGGTGTACGATTTGGGTCTTGAGAAGAAGCGGGATAGCGAGTGATGCGAACCAGTCGCGTGAACAAGGCAGTCGACGCGGCTGAGCGGCGGGGCCGGTTGAGGCGCGGTGCCTTGGCCGAGGTCGCTGCTGCAATCTGGCTGATGCTCAAGGGTTATCGCATCCTTGCGTGGCGTCGTCGTACCAGGTTCGGCGAGCTCGACCTGATCGCGGTGCGTGGTCGTCGGATCGCCTTCGTTGAAGTAAAGCAACGACGTACCACTGAGGAGGCACAGGCGGCGATCAGCGGATGGCAGGCAGACCGGATCGTCGCGGCCGCGGAGCAATGGGTCTGGCATCACCCACGCTATCGTAACCATGAAATCGGCCTCGACGCAGTTCTGATCACGCGCTGGCGATGGCCGCAGCACGCAGTGAACGCCTTGCAGCCCGAATAATCATCCTGGATAATTTGCATAGACGATTGATAGGTAGGTTTTATCGGTCTCGAGGAACACGGATGTCATTGAATATCGCTTGTCAGATGGACCCGATTGACAGGATCGACATCCGAGGCGATTCAACATTCGCGATGCTGCTCGAAGCGCAAAGCCGCGGTCACGAAATCTTCTATTACACGCCGGATCGACTGGCGCTTGCGGATGGCGAGCTTACTGCGCACGGCTTTACAGTGCGGCTGCGCGACACGATCGGCGACCATTTCACGCTGTCCGATCCCCGATCGGTCAACCTGGCGACCATGGACGTAGTGATGCTGCGCCAGGATCCTCCTTTTGACATGGGCTATATCACGACTACGCACCTGCTCGAACGCATTCACCCTAGGACGCTTGTCGTCAACGACCCGGCCCATGTTCGCAACGCACCGGAGAAAATCTGGGCTCTGGATTTTCCCGACCTGATGCCGCCTACACTTATCGCGCGCCATGCTGACGACGTGAAAGCATTCAGGTCACGGTACAAAGACATCATCGTCAAGCCGCTTTATGGCAATGGCGGCGCCGGTGTGTTCCGTCTGCAGCCGGGCGACACAAACCTCGGCGCGCTGATGGAGGTGTTTCACGGTATCAATCGTGAGCCGGTGATGGTGCAGGAGTATCGGCCGGAGGTGCGCGGCGGCGACAAACGCATCATCCTCGTCGATGGCGAGGTTGCGGGCGCCATCAATCGCGTGCCTTCTGAAGGCGAGACGCGATCCAACATGCACGTTGGCGGGGTGGCCGCGCCAACGGAGCTGACCGCGCGTGACCGGGAAATCTGCGCGCGCCTCGGCCCCGAGCTGAAGCGGCGGGGATTGATCTTCACCGGCATCGATGTGATCGGCCCTTACCTGACTGAAATCAATGTCACGTCGCCGACTGGAATTCGGCAGGTCAAGGCGTTCGGCGGCGCTGATATCGCAGCGTTGATCTGGGACGCCACCGAGCGGCGCGTTGCGGCCAATCGACGGGCCTAACCGCCAGCTATTTGCGGCAGGATGTGCACTTCAGCGTCCGGTGCGATCGCCTGGAACAGCGCATCCTGGTAGATTTGTCCATCGATGGCGACGGCAAGCCCCTGCTCCAGATGCGGCGCCAAGGCGGGATGCAGAGCCCCCAGCCTGGCAAACAGCTGCCTGACCGAACTCGCATCCATTTCAAACGTCGTTTCGCCGCCCGTGAATTGGCTCAGATTTCCGATCAGTGTGACTTGCACCATCGATCGCGAACCTCAAAAAAACTTCAGTCTGAGATTCTTGTCGCCCGTGACGCGCGCGGCTTCGATCGCTGCGAGTACGCGCGGCGGAGACATCGGCAGGCTCGAAAACCGCAAACCGGTAGCGTCGGCGATCGCGTTCGCGATGGCGCCCATCGGCGGCACAATCGGAGTTTCTCCGACGCCGCGCACGCCATAGGGGTGCCGCGGGTTCGGCACCTCGACGATCACGGTGTCGATCATCGGCAGGTCGGAGGCCACGGGCACGCGATAATCGAGGAAGCCCGCGTTCTGCAGCTTGCCGTCAGGCCCATAGATGTATTCCTCGTTCAGTGCCCAACCTACGCCCTGCGCCGCGCCTCCCTGGTATTGGCCTTCTACGTACGCCGGATGAATGGCACGACCCGCATCCTGAATGACGGTATAGCGAATGATTGTCGTGCGGCCGGTCTCCGGGTCGATCTCGACATCAACCAGATGTGTTCCGAAGCTCGGCGCCGCGCCGTGGGCGTTGATAGATGACGAACCAATGATCGGCCCACCCGTCTTGCCGGCCATCGCCGCAATCGCCTTGAGCGACAAAGGCGGGTGTTGGCCCGCATTGGGACCCGCTGGACGCACCGTGCCGTCGACGTATTCGACCGCGTCAGCCGGCAACTCCCACAGCTTGGCTGCACGGTCGCAGGCTTGCTTCATGATGGACCTGCTAGCCTCGACGACGGCCATGCCGCTCGAAAACGTCGAGCGGCTGCCGCCCGTAAGAAAGTTGTAGCCCAGCGACTGCGTATCGGCGATCGAGACCCGAATCCGCCCCATCTCAAGACCAAGTTCCTCCGCGACCATCATGCATAGCGACGCCCGCAAGCCACCGATATCCGGCGTGCCCGCCATCAGGATCAGCGTGCCATCCTCGTTCAATGCGAGCGACACCGTGGTTTCGCCACCGATGTTAAACCAAAAGCCGGAGGCAATGCCACGACCCTGGTTGGTCTTAAGCGGAGCCGTCCAATGCGGATGCGACTTTGCTGCTTGCAGCGTCTCGATAAGCCCGACAGGGCCAAACTTCGGGCCATAGGCCGCCTTCGTTCCTTCGCGCGCGGCGTTCTTCAATCGAAACTCGAGCGGATCGAGCTTCAACGCGCGCGCCAGTTCGTCGATGACACTTTCGACGGCATAGCCGGAAATCGGACCGCCAGGCGCTCGATAGGCGGCAACCTTCGGACGATTCGATACGACATCGTAGCCGACGACCTTGACATTCTCCAGGTCGTAAGGTGCAAACGCGCACATCGCGCCGGGACCGACCGGCGAGCCCTGAAATGCACCTGCCAGGTACTTCAGTTCCCCCTCGCCGGCCGTGATGCGGCCATCTCTGGTCGCGCCGATCTTGATCCGCATCTTGGCGCCTGACGTCGGGCCAGTCGCGCGGAAAACATCCTCGCGGCTCATCACCATCTTCACAGGCCTGCGCGCCTTGGCCGACAGTGCCAACGCAAGCGGCTCCAAATAGACAACAGTCTTGCCGCCAAACCCTCCGCCGATCTCGGTCGCGGTTACGCGCAGCTTCGAGATGTCCATGCCCAACAGCCGTGCGCAGTGGGCTCTGACCACCCAATGCCCCTGGGTCGTGACCCAGAGGTCCGCCTGACCATCCTCGGAGACGCTTGCCAAGCAGGCGTGCGGCTCGATGTAGCCTTGGTGGACCGGCTTTGTCTCGAAGGAGCGCTCGATGATGACGTCCGCGGCCGCGAAACCCTTTGCGACATCGCCAAGGGTGAACTCGACTCGCTTGGCAATGTTCGAAGCAGCATTCGGCGCGGGCTCGACACCCGCCGTGATCATGCCTTCGTGCAGCAGCGGCGCGCCCGGCGCCATGGCTTCCTCGACGTCCAGCACATGCGGCAGAACCTGATAGTCGACGAGGATCAGCTTCAAGGCCGCCTTGGCGATCGCAGGTGAGGTAGCCGCGACAGCTGCCACTGCATGCCCTTCGTACAGGGCCTTCTCGCGCGCCATGACGTTGCGCACCACGTCGCGATAGTTGATCAGCATTTCGCCGGCGGGCACGAACTCGGAGCCCTGATCGGCGAAATCGTCGCGCGTTACGACTGCCTTTACGCCTGGCAGCGCCAGGGCCTTCGACACATCGATCGACTTGATCATCGCGTGCGGATACGGCGAGCGCAGCACCAATCCGGACAATTGACCCGACAGATTGTAGTCGGCACCGAAGCGCGCGCGGCCCGTCACCTTGTCGACCCCATCCGGGCGGATCGGCCGGGTTCCGACAACCTTGTAGTCGGGCTCGGGTTTGAGCTTGTTGACGGTGTCCTGCATGGCTCAAGCCTTCCTGAGGTCGGCGGCCGCGTCCATCACGGCGCGCACGATCTTGTCGTAACCGGTGCAGCGGCAAAGATTGCCGGCAAGCCAGTAGCGCACTTCGGTTTCGCTGGGGTCTGGATTGCGGTCGAGCAGCGCCTTCGAGGCGATAAGGAACCCTGGCGTGCAGATGCCGCACTGCAGCGCGTGATGCTCGAGGAACTTTTGCTGCAGCGGATGCAGCACTTCGCCGGCGGCGCTCTGGCTGCTGAGCCCTTCGATGGTGCCGACGGATTTGCCGGCTGCTTCGACTCCCAGCATCAGGCAGGAACAGATGAGCCGCCCATCAACTGTCACCGAGCAGGCGCCGCAGTCGCCCGTCGAGCAGCCTTCCTTCGTGCCGGTCAGCTCGAGCTCGTCGCGCAAAACGTCGAGCAGCGTTGATTGCGGCTCGCACAACACCTCGACGGGGTCACCATTTACGTGGAATGCAACGTGCGTCTTTGCCATCAGCTAAGCCCTTGCCCTTTCGAGTGCCCGTTCGCAGGCGCGGCGTGCAATGACGCCTGCCACCTTGATGCGGAATTCAATCGTACCCCGTTTGTCGTCGATTGGTTTGCAGGCCGCGCGAACCGCCGCAACCATGTGCTCGAGCGCCGCCGTGTCGAGTTTCGAGCCAACCAATGCTTGCCCGGCAGCCGCGACAAGCAGCGGCCGCGCCGCTACTGCGCCGAGACCAACGCGAGCGGCTGTACAGGTGCCTGCGGCATCGATGGCCAGACAAACACCAGCGCCAACGACGGCAATGTCCATTTCAGTTCGAGGAATGAACCGAAGGTAGGCATCGCCCGTGCCTTTCCGCTTGGGTGGCAGCTGGAACGAAACCACGAATTCGCCGTTCTGCAGCGCGGTTCTGCGCGGGGCCAGCACGACATCTTCGACGGCCAGCTCGCGTCGTCCGCTGGGCCCGAAAATTGAAACGCGCGCGGACGCGGCAATCAGCGCAGGCACGCTGTCGGCAGCCGGCGACGCATTGCAAAGGTTGCCGCCGAGCGTGGCCCGGCCCTGAATTTGAGTTGACCCGATCAGATTGGCGGCTTCAACAACGCCGGGCCAAGCCTCGGTCAGGCCGGCATGCTCCTTCAACTCGGCGCCGGACACGGCCGCGCCGATGCAGAATCCTGCTGCATCGCTGGTTATCTTTCGCATTTCATCGATGCGTTTCAGGTCGACGATCAAAGTCGGGTCGAGCATGTCGGTTTTCAACTGCACGAGCAGATCGGTGCCGCCGGCCAGGACCCGAGCTTCACCCGCTTCCCGGACCAACAGCGCAACCGCTGCTTCCAGTGTTTCCGGCGCTTCATAGCGCATGCTTGCCTCGCGAGACGATTGTGTTTTTCATGCCGATAGACAACCACAACTGGCGTCTGGCGCCAACAGGTCGTCGTGCATGAGCGAACGGCAACTGGTGGGCAGCTCGCATGCGGAGAGGACCTTTCATCAAAGCGGCCGGCGTGCGACGGTGATGCTCGACACAAAATCGAGGAGCAAGGACATGGCCAAAGGCTACTGGATCGCGCACGTAACGGTGACGAATCCTGATGTTTACAAGGAGTATGTCGCGGCGAACGCAGTGGCATTCAAGAAGTTCGGCGCGAAATTCCTGGTGCGCGGCGGTAAGTTCGAGGCGCCTGCGGGCACGTTGCGCGACCGGCATGTGGTGTTGGAGTTCGAGAGCTTTGCGACCGCGAAGGCTTGCTACGAGAGTCCGGAGTACAAGGCGGCAGTGATATTCCGCGACCGAGGTGGGAATGCCGATGTCGTCATCGTCGAAGGCTACGACGACTGAGGCGCCATTGCTATTTGCATCCGTGCGGCCTCGACGGTGTTCTGCAGCAGGCAGGCGATCGTCATCGGCCCCACACCGCCCGGCACCGGCGTAATCGCGCCAGCGATTTCAATCGCCTCGTCGAACGCTACATCGCCGACCAGGCGGCCCGGCATCCCCGCATCGGTTATGCGATTGATGCCGACATCGATTATGATCGCGCCTGGCTTGATCCAATCTCCGCGCACGAAATTGGGCTTGCCCAGGGCCGCCACGACAAGGTCCGCCCGGCGGACGGTCGCTGCCAGTTCGCGCGTGCGCGAATGCGCCACGGTCACCGTGCATCCGGCACCGAGAAGCAACTGAGCCATCGGCTTGCCGACGATGTTCGACCGGCCGATGACCACGGCGTCGAGCCCATCGAGGTTCGCCAGCACCGACTTGGCGAGGATCAGGCAGCCCGACGGTGTGCATGGCACGAGTGCGCGAGCGCCAGTCGAGAGGCGGCCAACGTTGACAGGGTGAAAGCCGTCGACGTCTTTTGACGGGTCAATCGCCTCGATGATCTTGGCGGAATCGATGTGCTTGGGCAGCGGCAGCTGCACCAGAATGCCGTGCACGTCACTGGTCCGGTTGAGTTCACTGACCAGTGCCAACAGGGCAAGCTCGGAGATCGATGCCGGCAGCTTGTGCTCGAATGAGCGCATGCCTGTTTCGATCGTCGCGCGGCCCTTGGCGCGGACATAGACCTGGCTGGCCGGGTCTTCACCAACGATGACGACAGCGAGGCCGGGGGCAATGCCATGACTGCGCTCAAGGCTCGCGGCGCCGGCTGCCACCTTCGCTCGCACACCCGCCGCAATTGCCTTGCCGTCGATAATCTGCGCCGTCGCCATAGAGCCCTGTCCAGTATTCCGGTTCTTCAGTTAAATTCCGTAGTCCGGGTTCCATCCGCCGGTGCGGCGCGCGCATGGAACTGGATCGCTGCCCCACCGGTGGTAAGCTGTAGGCCTGAATTTTTCGGTGACATTGGGGTTACGTGCACGCGCAAAGCCATCGGCGGTAACCCTGGTCGGCACTATCCAAGCTTTCGTTGCAGGAATGGGATCAGGAAGCTGGCGATTCCCGTGCAGGCAATCAGAAGCACCACTGGTGATAGATCAATGCCGCCCATATTGGGTAGGATGCGGCGGATCGGTTGCAGCAGGGGTTCGGTCACGACGTTGATCGCCTGCCACAACGATTTTACGAAGGGGTTGGAATAATTGATCACGTTGAAAGCCAGCAGCCAGCTCATCACCACGGCCGCAATAACAACGTACATGTAAAGACCAATGATGTAACCGACAAAACCTAGTAGTTCGAACATGGGGAAAGGGCTCGTGGTGGGGCGTGGGGCTGGGGTCAGGGCCAATCGTTTAGCTTCGCGGCCGACGCCCTGCAAGGGCGAGCTGTTGTCCGCGAATACTGACGGGGGTGGCCGCCTATGCAACTAGGAACTTCACCAGCGCGACAGATGGCGCATTTATCCGATTAATTGCAGACAACAGCACAACCGCCGGGCAAGCGTCATTTCTCAGCCGAGCATTAATTCAAAAAGGCGTCGGTTGCCCCCTCAGAAGGCAACAGTTCTGCCGCTGTGTCTATTGCTGCTGCTGATCCCATATGGCTCCTGCACGGCTCGCGACCCGCAGCCGCAGACCCAATCCGCAACCCAACCGGTCAGCGTGTGTACTCTCGAGGCGGGGTCAAACCGGGCAGTGGTCGGTGTCTTGGACGGCGAGACCCTCAAGCTGGACGACGGTACTGAAGTACGCTTGATTGGCGTGCTCAGTCCACGGTCACCCGATTCCGCACTCGACATGACGTTCTGGCCGCCGGCGCTGGAGGCAAGAGCGGCTCTCGAACAGCTCGTACTCGGACGGTCGGTGGAACTTGCATTCTCCGGGCGTCGTTCGGACCGGTATGGCCGCATACTTGCGCACGTGTTCGTCGAAGTCGCCGGGGAACGGATCTGGGTGCAGGCGCGATTGCTGTCCACGGGTCATGCGCGCGCCTATGTGCTGGGAGACGGCGTCGCCTGCACGCTCGAACTGATGGCACATGAGGCGTTGGCGCGACATAGTGCCCTTGGGCTGTGGCCACATGCAGCCTATCAGGTGCGTTCGGCGAACAATACTGCAGAATTGATGCGTCTTCGCAGCACCTATCAGATCGTTCAGGGCGACGTGATTTCCGTCGTGCAGACGAAAAGCGTTCAGCTGCTGCACTTCGGGCCGGATAGGCTGCGCGATTTTACGCTCGCTATCAAACCGCAGCAGAAACGGCAGCTGGAATCGATGGGGCACTCGCTGGCCGGCCTCGAAGGGCGCCGGCTGCAGGTGCGGGGATGGATCGAACGGCGCAGCGGCCCCACGATCGATGTGATCGATGCGAGTCAGATCGAAGTAGAGGCAAAAGGTGCACCCGTCGTAGAACAGTCTCCTGCCAGACCGCGCACGTCGCGGCGGTCGCGCGCCAGATCCGCAGTTCCTGCGGTCGCTGAGGACAGTCTCCCTGGCCCTGTCGCGCCATAGAAAAAGCGCCCGGCTTGCCGGCCGGGCGCTCCATCGCTTAGCGATGCTTGTACGCGCAGGTCACGCGGCCTTAAACTCGGCGTCGGCTTCTTCAGCTCGCAGCGTTTCCTCCGCGACCCGCCGCCCCTTCGCGCTTTTTGACAAAACTTCGACGATCCGCTGTACGGCGCCGCGCTCGTCCAGTTTGTCGACTGCCGCAATCTCCCGCGCCATTCGGTCCAGCGCGGCCTCATAAAGTTGACGCTCGGAGTATGACTGCTCTGGCTGCGTGTCCGAGCGGTAAAGGTCCCGCACAACCTCTGCGATCGAAATCAGGTCGCCTGAATTGATCTTTGCCTCGTATTCCTGGGCGCGTCGGCTCCACATCGTCCGTTTGATGCGCGCACGGCCCTTCAGTGTCTCCATCGCGCGCTTGACGATGCTTTCATCGGCTAGTTTGCGCATGCCGACGCTTTGCAACTTACCGGTTGGCACACGCAAGGTCATCTTGTCCTTTTCGAAGGTGATGACGAACAATTCGAGCGCCATGCCGGCGATCTCTTGCTCCTCGATGCCGACAATGCGGCCGACCCCGTGCGCTGGGTAAACGATGAACTCGTTCGTCTTGAACCCATGCCGCGCGCTGACCGGTTTTTTTGCCGCCGCCGCCGCCATCATCTGGGTACGAGGATCGACAATGCGAACCGGCATGGCCTTGGGGGCAACGTGCGCGCTGATGCGCTGCGCCGTCGATTTGGCGATAGCAGCGGGCACACTCTTCGCCACCGACGGCACGGCCCCCATTGGGGCTGCCATGTTGCGGAAAGGCATATGACGCGATGCCGTGGCGGCAACTGCTGGAGCAGGCTTCGACACAACGACCGAAACGGCGGGCTTTTTTCCAACCGGTTTACTGGGGCCAGCAGCCTTGCTCTTGGCAAGGTCGGGTTTGCGCTTCGCCGCCATGGCGGCGCTCGAGCCGGGCTTCGCTGCGTGCTTGCCGGCGCCAGCAACCTTGGCTTTATAGGCCGCCGATTTGACTTTGGTGACGCTCTTGGCTTTTGATAGCGGCGCGCCTGTCTTTGTTTTTGCAGTCTTCGCCGCAGCCTTCATCGCCTTTGGCCGAACACTCTTGGACTTTGTTGGCGCGCGTACTGCGGATCGCTTGCTTGCAACGGACTTGGAGGCTGCTTTTTTTTTCTTTGGCATAGCGCTGTCTCACTCTTTCGTATCACGCGGTGAACGGCCCGGGCGTCGATCCTGGAACCAAACCGGTTGTGGACGACCGGTTCAACGTCTCAACAATTGCCGAGGAGCGCTTTTATCAAACAAGATCGCAGACCCGCGATTCAGCGGTCAGCAACCCCGAAGTTATTTGTAATTGGACTGCGATGCCCAATTATTAGGCGCAGCCGTGCATCTACAGGCAAGCTCGGACCTGCGTCCTTGCTGATCCCGTGATCTGCTTGCCTCCGCACTTTTCACTGAGGCACAAGTAACACATTTTTCACGGAAAAAGAAGGGCCGAGGCGCCAAACAATTCAGGTGCGCTAAAAATTCATGGTTGATGCCCGGCCGCTAAGGCGTTTTATGCCCTGCGACCGCGCGATGAACTGTGATCATTGCGTGGTCCAGCACAAGCGATCAGTCTCCCGATCCCGGCTTGGGCGAGAAATACGCGTCGAACTTGCCTTTCTCGTCTCGATACTTGTCAGCGTCTTCCGGGGACTCTTTCTTCGAAGTCAGCACCGGCCATTGGTCGGCGTAGATGCGGTTGATCTCCAGCCACTTCTCCATGCCTTTTTCCGTGTCAGGTTTGATGGCGTCCACCGGGCATTCAGGCTCGCAGACCCCACAATCGATGCACTCGTCAGGATGGATGACGAGCATGTTCTCGCCCTCGTAAAAGCAGTCGACCGGGCACACTTCCACGCAGTCCGTGAATTTGCACTTGATGCAGTTCTCGTTGACGACAAAGGTCATGCTCGAATCTCGGGCTCCGTCGCTCGCAGGTTGCGGTGCGGCAACGCCGCGCCCGTGCGCCGTGTAGTTGCAATAGACGCACGGCTGCGTCAACGCCCGATGGGCATGTCTGCCGTGACATCATGAACGCTTCGAGGCGGCGCCGCACTTGAATTTGTCGAGTTCGCGGCGGTCCCGCTTGGTTGGGCGACCTGTGCCTGGAACGCGCGTCGGCGGCAATGCAGCAGCCCCGGCCTTGTCGCGATGCACTACGGGAGGCGTCAAGTCCTCGAACAGTCGGGCCGCATCCGGAGCCGGGCCGCGCTTGCTTCCCGGCGCCACCACCTTGAGCACGCGGACGCGATCGTGGGCTGTGATCGTGATTACGTCGCCTGCCGAGACCGCCTGGCTCGCCTTGGTGATGCGCTCGCGATTGACGCGCACGCGCCCGGCGATCACCAGTGCCGCGGCGAGCGTCCGCGATTTTACAACCCGGGCGAACCAAAGCCATTTGTCGAGGCGTTGACTTGTTGCAACAACTACAGGCGTGTCGCGCCCAGTCATGGCTTCACTGGGTCCTGGACCGGCTTGGCCAGCGCTTCGCGCAGCGCCATCAGCTTGGCAAAGGGCGAATCGGGATCGATTCCGCCGGTTTTGGGCGACGGGGCAGACGATGTCACGTTGAGCGGGGTGCGGCGCTCACCATGCCGACCCTGATCCGATCGGCCCTTGGGTCCGCCGAATTTGTCGCCGCGCGCCCTTTCGTCATTCGCCCTGGAGCTGCTGCGGCTCGGATCGCTGCGGAACCCCGTGCGCTTGGGCTGGCGACGGCTGTTGTCGGGATCGTCCCGCTTTCGCCCGCCATTTTCTGCTGCATCGTCTGTGCGTGCGCGATAACCGCGAACGGGAAGCGCATCGGGCACGCTTGCGCCGGTTGCAACCGTGCCATCAACCGACACGGGGGCAGCATCACCGGGCGCCGGCTTGGTTTCGTTTCGAGGCTGATCGAGACGGCTGCGCCAGCCGCCACGTTCGCGCCTCGATCCGTCACTTGCCGAAGAATCCGGCGAGCTTCCTGACGCGCGAGCCCGCTTGGATCGTTCGGGGCGATTTCCGCGGCGACGCGGGCGCCAGACCTCCTGAAGTTCGGGTTCCGCTACTGGCTCCGCGGGCTCACCAACGGCATCGACGTTGCTGGCTTCAACGATGACCGCTGCCTCGATGATTGGCGGAAACGGAAGTTCCGGCTCCATTATGATCGGCGGCTGGTCCGTTGCGACTGCGAATTCCAGATCCGGCGGCACAGCCTCTGGGGCCTGTTGAACAACCATTGGTTGCGAGATCGCGACCTTTTTTGGTCGCATTTCGTTCGAGAAGCCTAGGGTCCTCAAGACCTCCGACAACTCCTCGGGAGAACAGCCAAGGATCGACATCATCTCCGGCGTCAGGATGAATGCGCCATCTCCGGTTGCACCCTTCGGCGGCGCCGCTGACGGATTGTCGGCAGGCGCTTTCCAGGCGAGCAGCGGCCGGATCAAATCGGAAAGCCGCTCCAGAATGTCCATGCGGACCGCTCGGGGCCCACACAAGTGATAGCCGCAAGCGCGATAGAAGGGCTCGGGAAGCGCTTTATCGACCAGCACCGAAGTCAAGCCCGGCCGTGGCGGCTTGGGCAGCGCATCGATCGCGAGGTCGTGGGCGGCAGCGCTCTTCAACAGCCAAAGCACGAGCCGCAGTTCACCGGCAGCCGGCTTCAGCAACAGCGGGAAGTAGATGTTGAAGGCGCCGAAGCGAATGCCGTACTTGCGAAGCTGCGCGCGTGCGGTCTGATCCAGCGACTTCATTTCGTCGGCGACGCTTTCGCGTTTCAGCACGCCGAAATTCTCGGTCAACCGATAGGCAATGCCGCGTGCCAGGCCGCTTACATCGGTGGCCTTTGAAATGTCGACGAGAGGCTTGAGGCGCGACGCGATCGTCTCCGTCATCCAGGTATTCAGCCGCTCCTGCAGCTTTTCCCGGTCAGGGCCCTGTAGATGCTCGTCGGCCAACAAGATCACCTGCGGCTTCAACGGATCGTCGCCAGCCTCGAGGCGGGCAATCTCCTCGTCGCGCCAGAGGATGCGACAGTTGTTGGCCAGCTTGAATGCCTCGGGCTTGGCCGCTATGACGCGACGCGCGCGCATTGCCAGTTCCTTCGACAGCACCTGCGCCGTGGCGTGGCGTGACGCACGACCATGTACCCCCTCGCCTTGCGGGTCCGGCGTGAACTGGAAGCCGCGCAGGCGGCCGATCGAATGATTCTCGACCTTGATCGAACCATCGTCCGCGATCGTGGCCTCCAGCTCGTTCTTCTCCCGCATCCCCTTCATCAACGCGCTGGTTTTGGCGTCGATAAAACGTGCGGTCAGTAGCTCGTGCATGGCGTCCGACAACGAATCTTCAATCGCGCGCGTGCGCTGCTGCCAGTGCGCCGGGTCGTGCAGCCAGGCCGGCCGGTTCGAGACGAACGTCCAGGTTCGAATATGCGCGATGCGGTTCGAAATGGTATCGATGTCGCCATCAGTGCGATCGGAATAGGCGACCTGCTTGGCAAACCACTCTTCGTCGACTTTGCCGGTTCCGGTCATCACCGACTTGTAAAGTGTGGCAACCAGCTCGGCGTGGTTCTGGGTCGATATCTTGCGATAGTCAGGAACCTGGCAGACATCCCACAGCGTCGATATTGCCGCCGCGCCAACCGCCAGTTCCGCGACCTCGCGGTCGGCGCTCACTGATTCGAGCGCCAGCACGTCGTCGGCCATCCGGGCGCGCGCGAGACGGCTTTCTCGCGGCACCTGACGCAGGCTTTCGCGCAGACCGTCGAGCGAGGAAAAATCCAACACGCGCGAGCGCCATTGCAGCGTTTTCAGCATGTCGAAGGTGTGGCCTTCGAGGCGTTCGACCAGATCGTTGTCAAAGGGCTCGACATCGCCGGTGACGCCGAACGTGCCGTCATTCATATGTCGGCCGGCCCGACCGGCGATCTGCCCGAGTTCAGCCGGCGTCAGCATCCGGTGGTTTTGTCCATCGAACTTGCGGATACCAGCCAACGCGACATGCTCGACATTGAGATTGAGCCCCATGCCGATGGCATCGGTCGCGACGATATAGTCGACATCGCCGGACTGATAGAGTGCCACCTGCGCGTTGCGGGTGCGCGGCGACAGCCCGCCCAACACCACGGCAGCGCCGCCCTGCTGGCGTCGGATCAGCTCGGCGATCGCGTAGACTTCGCTGGCGGAAAACGCGACGATGGCGGTGCGCCCGGGGAGCCGGGTGATCTTCTTCTGTCCCGAATACGTCAGTTTCGACAACCGGGGCCGGGATATGAAGTTCGCGCCCGGTATCAGATCGGCGATGGCTTCGCGCATGGTGCCGGCACCGAGCAGAAGCGTTTCCTGACGGCCGCGCGCGTGCAGCAGGCGATCCGTGAAAACATGGCCCCGCTCGGGATCGGCTGCGAGCTGCACTTCGTCGATCGCGGCAAAATCAGTAACGATCTCGCGCGGCATCGCTTCGACAGTGCAAACCCAATAACGCGGGTTGTCGGGCTTGATCTTTTCTTCGCCGGTGATCAGCGCGACTTTGTCGACGCCTACGCGGCTCGCGATCTTGTCGTAGACCTCACGCGCCAGCAGACGCAGCGGCAGCCCGATGAGCCCGGTCTCATGACCGAGCATCCGCTCGATGGCAAGATGGGTCTTGCCGGTATTGGTCGGTCCCAACACCGCGGTGACGTTGCGGCTGCGAAGGTCGTTGGTCGTCGCCATTGGATTGAAAAACCTTGTTACGCGTCTGCTCCGCTGGCATCGCAGAGCCAAGCCCCCAGATCAAGCTCGAAAAGGCTGCAGCGCCGGTTGCTTCGGGAGGGACTCAATGCACCAGCGCAATCTGCTTCTGGCCGGGCGTCACGATATCCATGCGCTGCAGGACCATCGTTGCGGTGCCGACTTTGGTCTCCACCGTGATCCGATAAGGCACCAGCAGGTTAGCGCTTGGGATCGGCCGCAGCGCGACTTGGATGCTGCCATTGGTCGCTAACTGTCGGGTCTCTTCATTGTTCTTGTAGCCCGCAATCGGAATGTACCGGACGCGGCAAAGGTAGCCGACGCCAGGTTGACCGCTGGGGCGCGCCTCCGCCACCCGCTGCTGACCCGCCGACGTCATCAGCAGATCGAAGCGCTGCTTGCCATCGAAAATTGGAATACGTCGGCCGCACGGGGTCGCACCCTTCGCGCGCGACAACACCATCACGGCGGTCAGCGGATCTAAGGCATCCTTCAAGTTCTCGGGGCGCAGCGGCACATAGCCGGCACCACCGGGAGAACTCGGTGGCACGATACTGACGTTGCTTACCGAGCTGTCGCGGAAACTCATGCGGACGCCCTGATGCTTCGTGCCGCCGATGATCGCCTTGCCCTGGCTGTTGAAGGTATAGGCGGCAGGTTTGGGCTCCTCGCCCAGAAGTTTGCCGCTGCCGCTGAGCTTGCTCATCCACGCATAGATCAGGGGCACTTTGATGTCGGCATCCCCGGTAACCGAGTATTCCGTACCGTTGACCCGCGATTGGAAGTTGAATTTGCCGACCTCGCCGAAGCCCGTGAAGCTGATCGAATAGGCAGCTGTCACCTGGATTGGCCACGGCTGCGCGGGGGCAGCGTGCAGCGGCGATGCCGCCATCGAGCAGGACACGATGAAGGCGCTAGCCGGCGTGCGGCTGAACTTGCTGATCATGCGCAATAGGCCCCGTGACTTGCCTCGACGACATCGCCGCGTTAGGTGCGGTTTTCGTCAAATATATGTCGCGCACGGTCGCAGCGCGAAGTTAACAAAATGCGCAACGGTGTTTGGCGCTGATGCGTTTGGCCGATGCGGTGGAACGGATGCGTCTTGACGGCAACCGCGCGGGCTCCTACACACGCCCCGATCTATCCCGCAGCATTGCGCGAACGCTAGGCATGCGCAGATTTGCGCGGCACATACGAGGAGTTGATTGCCATGACGAGGCAGTGTGAACTTTCGGGCAAGCTGCCCATGGCGGGTAACCGCAGGAGCCACGCCGAGAACGCGACGCGGCGGACATTCCGTCCGAACCTGTGCAATGTCACGTTGATCAGCGACGCGCTCGGCGGTCGCAAGTTCCGACTGAAGGTCAGCGCTCACGCGCTCAAATCGGTTGAACATCGCGGCGGGCTCGACGCCTATTTGATGAAGGCACGCGATGCCGAGTTGTCGGATCGCTGCCTCAAGCTCAAGCATGACATCGCAAAAGCGCTGGCCGAGTCGGCAGCCGCCTGATCTTTTTCCGACCTTCAGCGGTTACGGCAGTTGGCGCGCCGATTTGATGCCGCCCTCGCCCTTCAGCGTAAATTGCAGCAGCACGGTGCGCTGCAGCAGGCTGTTGAAATTATTGTCCGAGACCATGGTCAGCACGGTCTCGCCCTGGGCACCACGGTGAATCCCCAGGCCCTCCAGATTATCGATTTCGTGGTCCATATCAACGTCGAGCAGAACCTCTCCCTCCATCGCGGCGCCGGAGACGATCTCGGCGGTCTTGAAGTGACGCAGCCTGCTCTTCACACCCTCATACCAGCTGCTCCAGCGAAACCGCCGCTCGAGCACCAGCAGGCTGCCATCGGCAAGCCCGCGGCAATCGGTCAGATCGAACCCGTCGGCGTCACGGATGGCGAGCGCAACCCATGCCGCTTGCGCAGCAGCCGGGTTCTGCATCCAGCCCCGGTGCAGTTGATCGCCGCGGCCGGGAAAGCGCTCGGACAGCGCCACCACAGCGCCTTTGTTCGGCCCGCCGCGTATAATGCAAACCGACTCGAGCGATTTGTTCGGCGACTGGCGCCGCGCATCGGGCGGCAGCGTCAGATAGCCCGTCGGTGCGCCAACGCCCATATCGGTGATGGGGAAACGCCCGATGCGATGGTTGCGCTCGAACGAGATCAACAGCCGGCCTTTGGACAGCGTGCCATCGAGCAGCACCACGCCTTCCGAATCGCGATCCTTCTCCTTGACCAGTGGCACGCCGCCGGTTCCCAGCAGCGGCCCGAGCCTGGCATTGCTCAAGCCGGTGGGTTTGACGCCGTCGTAGGCCAGCTCCGCGGTCATCCAGATGCCGGCATCCGAAACAGCGACCAGACGACGGCCGTCGGCGTCGATCTCGAGGCCCGACCATCCTCCGAAGTTGCGCGAGGGCGACGACAGAACGAGACCACCGCGAAACTCCAGACGGCCGAACGAGCGCTTCAGGGGATCGCTTTTCAGGAAGTGGTCAATACGGCGGCTTTCGACCGCGATCGTCTCCACCGCGAGGCCCGCCAGATCCGGCTTCGGCTCGGCGCGCGGACGCGACCAGGTTGCTGCAATCAGCACAACCAGTGCGAGCAATGCGGGCACCAACGGCTTTGCCGAGAGCGGACTTCGCGCCAGGTTAAGCATGTTCGCGTATAGTCCATTCCATTGCGGCTTAATCATTGAAACCTTACGGCCGGTTCGCGACGGTCGCTGAATACTGCGGTTAAAGTTGAACCACTGCCCACTTCAACTCCAGTTCGGCGAATGACGAACTTCGCCAAAGTTCCGCGAAGGCGCCGCGAAAGCGTCGCGAACCACCGCGAGAGGCTCATGCGCGGTTCGCCCACGCAACAATCGGACCACTGCTTCGCGCAACTCGGCCTCCGCATGGCGGGCCAGCGCCTTACGGTCGGCAAAGCTGTCGAGCGCGACCGGCGCGCCGATGCGGATCGATACATCGAGCGGCCCCGCCTTCAGCAGCTCCCAGGCATGGCCTCCCATCTCCATGTCGCCGAACCAACTGACGAGCAGCCGATCGGCGCGTCCAAGCGGCAGTCCATGCAGTTTCGAATAAACGACCGCCACAGTCTGCACCAGATGTCCCGAACCCACTCCAGCCGCGCCGGACGGCAGAACCGCGCCGAACAGCGACGTGCGCAGTGGCGCGACGCGGTTGCCATCCGTGGAGGTGCCTTCGGCGAACAGCACCAGCGCATCACCCTGGGCGAGCCGATCCGCCATTTCCGATGTCGTGCCGGCAACGTCCAAGCGCCGCGTGCGGTCGACGAACACACTGCGCTGCAGCCGCGCCAGTCGCGCTACGAACGGCCAGCTGCCGACCTCCTTCTTGGCAACGAACGAGACCGGCGCCACCGCCGACAGCACCACGATATCGAGCCAGGAGCTGTGATTGGCGACGAGCAGAACCGGCATGTCCCGGGCGATGCTGCCCTCGATGTTCAGACGGATGCCGAGCAGGCCGCAGACGCGGCGGTGAAACCAATGGGGGAATGAGCGTGCGCCATGGCGGCTGGTGCGCAGCAGAATCGCCTGCACCGGCATCAACGGCAGCGTCAGAGCCAAGAACGACGCGAGCACGGTCGCGGCCCGGAATGCGCCCGGCGTAGCGGCGCGTCGCGGCAGATCTACGGTGGCGGGTGTGGCCGGTGTCATCTGCGGTAATTGTCTAGCCGATGGGACCGCGAAATGCGAAGCATGCGACGGACTTCATTCCTGCGCGCATCGATGCCTATCCAATTGTCGCTATCGAGGCCGCAAAACGGACGCTTGCATTGCGAGCGGCGGCTAAGCGATGAATAGGACCGGTTGGAGGAAAATCGCATGAGCCGCATCGTCTACATCCTGAACGGGCCGAACCTCAATCTGCTCGGCAAACGGCAGCCCGACATCTACGGCCATGAGACGCTGGCCGATATCGAAGCCGACTGCCGCAAGGTGGCCGCGGAGCTGTCGCTTGAGATCGCGTTCCATCAGAGCAACCGCGAGTACGAGATCATCGACTGGATCCATGCGGCGCGCGAGCGGGCAGGCGGCATCGTCATCAATCCGGCGGCGTTCTCCTATACTTCGGTTGGCATCCTCGATGCGCTGCTGACGTTCGAAGCGCCCATCATCGAGGTGCACATTTCGAATATTCACAAGCGCGAGGCCTTCCGCCATCATTCCCGCATGTCGTGCGTTGCTTCGGGCGTGATCGCCGGCTGCGGCGCACAAGGTTATGCGCTGGCGCTGCGCCGCCTCGCCCGGCTGATGGACGCGAAATAGGGCGCCTCACCTCTCAATAGCCTCCCGGGCGCCGGCGCGCAGCGCCAAGACCCGGGGTCGCGTCGGGAATGGGTATGCCGCAGTCATTGTGCCCCACCGCTTGGACGTGATCCCGGGTCGCGCGCTGACGCGCTTGCCCGGGAAGGCAAGGTGGGACGTCTTGTGAGTTTGCCGATGCGGACGAGCCGA
Organism: Hyphomicrobiaceae bacterium; assembly: GCA_041745515.1. GTDB lineage: Bacteria > Pseudomonadota > Alphaproteobacteria > Rhizobiales > Hyphomicrobiaceae > JAKFWF01. Next base: position 49,024 of record JBGTIU010000029.1, read on the forward strand.
GGGTGGCGCCGAACTGCCCGTTTGTGTTATCCAGCCGACACGCGACACTTTCCACGGTCCCGTAGCTCAGCTGGATAGAGCACCGGTTTCCTAAACCGGGGGTCGCATGTTCAAATCATGCCGGGATCGCCAATAAAATCAGGTTGCACAGAAGATGCCTGAAACGCTCTGTGCCGCAGCAGTGCCTCTCTCGCACCCAATCCTTAAGCTCCATAGTTGCAAGCGGTTATGGCGCTGCGTGCAACAACCTCTGCATCTTGCAGACGTTATGGTTAGCACGTAAGATGCGTGATCTCACCAGCGCGGGGATGGGGTGCATGCGTATTTCTGCGGCCGAGTTCGCCAGGCAGTTCGGACGGCGGTGCGATGACGCGCTGGCGCAGCCGGTGATCATCACCCGCAATGGTCACGACCGGCTGATCCTGATGTCGCTGACGAAGTACCGCGAGCTGACCGAACGCTCCGACCCTCCGAAGCAGACCCTACCGGAAAACACAGCCCCTCAGTCGGCCAAGTCGGTCCGCAAGGGGACGGGCAACGGCTCCCCCCCCCCCCCGCGCTCGCTGAGGAAAATTGCGTGATCGCTCGGGAGAAAAGCCCGTGACGAAAATGCCGGCGATAAAGGTTCGCAACGAACCGGCGGTCGCGCCCAACCCTGTCGACACCAACGAATGATGGACGCGCCATCGGCATCGATGCGAGGCTTGGCCCAGCGATTGCTGGCTGCGGAAGCAGCAGGTCAAAGTTCCGCCGGTGCACGGATACTCGGTGGCATGCAGGTTTGTGAGAAGCTGCAAACCTCCGTGACGAAATTCGCCGGTTCCGCCGGCTTCAACTCGCTGCTGCGACGGGCACTGGCGCTGGCTCGCGCGGAGGTTCCTTCGCTGCAAAGCCTCGAGGTCGGGCTGGACGGCTCGCTGAAAGGTTGCGAGGCTCTTGCCGTTGCGGCTGACGCCGCTCCCGATGGCACAGTCGCGATCATCGCCCATTTGCTCGGGCTGCTGGAGACTTTCGTCGGCGAACCCTTCACGCTCCGCCTGGTGCGCGAGACTTGGCCCGACGCATCGGTGCACGATTAATGTTCAGGAACCGAGGCTATTCATGAGCCCGCAAGGACGAGATCACCGGAACGGTCGCGTGACCATTCGGCGGCTGCCCACCGGCGTGCCGGGGCTCGATGAAATTCTCGGCGGCGGGCTGCCCGAGTACTCCTTCAACATCATCGCCGGCGCGCCTGGAAGCGGCAAGACCACGCTGGCGCACCAGATCATGTTCGCCAATGCCACCCCTGAGGCTCCGGCACTGTACTTTACCGTGCTGGGCGAGCCGGCAATCAAGATGCTGCGCTACCAGCAGCAGTTCACGTACTTCGACCAAGCCAAACTCGACGGCGCGATCCGCTTCGTCAACCTGAGCCAACTCGTTCTGGACGAAGACCTCGGCGCTGTTCTGGACGCGATCGTCAAGGAGGTCGAGGCGTCCAACGCCAGGATCGTCGTGGTCGATTCCTTCCGCACCGTGGTGCGCAAGGCGCTGTCCAGCGCCAGCGAAATGGAACTCCAGGGCTTCGTCCAGCGCCTGGCCCTGCACCTGACCAGTTGGCAGGCCACCACGTTCCTGATCGGTGAGTACGTCGAAGGCGAACTGCGCGACAACCCGGTGTTCACCGTGTCCGACGGCTTGTTCTGGCTCTACCAGAGCGTCGAACGCAACTCGATCGTGCGCAAGATGCAGATCATGAAACTGCGCGGCCAGGAGTCTGTGCCCGGCCTGCACACCTTCCGCATCACCGCGCGCGGCCTGCAAACCTTCCCGCGCACCTTCGGCCTCACGAACAATAAATCCGAGCACGTCAAGGGCCGGCGGCGTCTTTCAACCGGCGTTCCCGACCTCGACGCGATCATGGGCGGCGGCATCCCGGAAGGCGACAGCCTGCTCGTCGCCGGACCCTCGGGAGCCGGCAAGACCGTGCTCGGCATTCAGTTCATCGCGGAGGGGTTGGCGCAGGGCGAGCCGAGCATCGTCGCCATGTTCGAGGAACTTCCCAACGAGTTCCTGCAGCGGGCGGCCTCGTTCGGCTTCGACCTCGACAAGCACAGAAAAGACGGCTCGCTCAAGCTCATTTACCTGAGGCCGCTGGACCTCTCTGTAGATGAAACGGTGCATGAAATCGTCACGGCGGTCAAAGAGATCGGCTGCAAGCGCCTGGTCATCGACTCGCTGGTCGGCTTCGAGATGGCGCTGGCCCCCGACTTCCGCACCGATTTCCGGGAGTCACTTTACAGGATGATCGGGGCGCTCACGCGGCTCGGCGTGACCATCATCAGCACCGTCGAGGTCGAGGAGAACTTCACCTCGATGGGCCTGAGCAACTTCACCATCTCGTTCCTGGCCGACGACATCGTGCGCCTGCGCTACGCCTCGATCAACGGGCAATTGCGCAAAGTCATGATGGTGGTGAAGATGCGCCGCAGCCAGCACTCGATCGACATGTGCGCCTACGAGGACACCTCCACGGGCCTGGTGATCGGCGAACCGATGCGGGGCTACCGTGCTCTGACCAGCGGCATCCCCGGGCCCTGGTCGTTAGAGTCAGGGCAGAATGAGCCCGAGTTGAGCCGCGCCCCGAAGCCCCGCCCCAGAAGTCCGCGCGGAAAGAACGCTAAATGACGAGCACCGGCCCTCCCGAGACCATTGAGCAGCAACTGCGCGAGATGAACGATGCGCTGCTGGTGTCCTCGGTTCGCCAGCACGAGATGGCGGAGCAGGCGCAGGTGGCGGATGCGCGCCAAGCCGTGCTTACGCGCGAGCTTCAGCATCAGCTGGAGCGGCTGCGGTTCATGGCCGAATCCATGCCGCAAAAGATCTTCACCGCCAAACCGAACGGCGACGTGGACTATTTCAATCAGCAATGGATGGATTTTACCGGCCTCACGTTCGAGGAAATTCGCGGGTGGGGTTGGCTGCAATTCATTCATCCTGAAGATCGGGACGAGAACATTCGTCGGTGGCAGCACTCCATCGACAGCGGCGAACATTTCGAGCTGGAGCACCGTTTCCGCCGCCATGACGGCACATATCGATGGCATCTGAGCCGCGCTCAGGCAATGCGCGACGCTGCGGGCAATGTGATCGTGTGGATGGGTTCCAACACGGACATTGACGACCAGAAGCGTGTCGAAGCTGACTTGCGCCAAAGCGAGGAGGCCTATCGCTCCTTATTCGCTTCAGCGCCGATGGCTGTATTCGCATGCGATCGGAATGCAGTGCTTCAACAGTACAACCGCCGCGCCGTGGATATTTGGGGAAGAGAGCCGGAGCGCGGAGTGGAGAAGCACTGCGGCTCGTTAAAATTGTGGTTGCCCGATGGCACCCTGTTGCCGCACGCCCATAGTCCGATAGTGGAGGTTCTGCGTACCGGCACAGACG
>JBGTIU010000030.1:0-8852 GCA_041745515.1 Hyphomicrobiaceae bacterium
CGTCGGCGAGGTCCGTGCCGCGGCGGTCGACACGGCGATCGGCGCCGCGGAGCGGATCCTGAAGGCCAAGGTGGCCGGGGCGCCGGGTGCCGCCCTCATCGAACAGGGCATTCGCGATCTAAAAACGAAGCTCAATTGAGAGCGTCGATGGAGAGGCCGCGTTTCGCGGGTGGACTTGGCGACAAACCTTCCGAAAGGGGACTTGGGGCCATGTTGTCATGCCGTTTGTTCGTACTCGCCATACTGGCCGGCCTGCCTGCCTGTACTGCCCTGGCCGCTCAGCCGGAGAAAATCACGTTCCTCGCGGGCAACGCCGAAGCGCTGCAGTTGACCGGATATCTGTACCGGCCGGCCGGCGACGGTCCATTTCCGGCAATCGTCGCCTTGCACGGTTGCGGCGGACTGTTCACCAGGACCGGCCGCATGCAGAAGCGCAACGTGGATTGGGCGGCACGCCTGACCGAGGCCGGCATCGCCGTGCTGTTTCCCGACAGCTTCATTCCGCGCGGAGTTCCCGAGGTTTGCACGTTGAAACAGGCAGACCGCCCAGTCGTACCGAGGGGCCGTGCCATGGATGCGAACGGAGCAGCGGACTGGTTGGCGGCGCAGCCATTCATCGACAAGGGCCGGCTTGGTTTGATTGGATGGTCGCACGGGGGCGGCGCGGCGCTTTGGACAGTAAACACGGGTGCAGAACCCAAAGCGGCCGAATTCAGAACGGCGATCGCGTTTTACCCGGGCTGCCGCGCGCTGCTGGGACGGACAACCTGGAAGTCGCGGCTGCCGATCAAGATCCTGATGGGGTCGGCGGATGACTGGACCCCGCCTGGGCCATGCCGCGAACTGGCGGCCAAGCACAGTATCCCATGGTCGAGTACGCGGGCGCCCATCACGGCTTCGATTCGCCCGATTCACCGATCCGCGTGCGTGAAGGACTGGGCATGTCCGCCGACGGATCGGGACGCGCCCATGTCGGAACCGACCCAGTCGCGCGCGCGGCTGCCATCAAGGATGTCATGACGACGTTCAAATCGGCGTTCGGTCTGGCTGACTGATCAATCGGCCGAGCCGCGAGATCGACCGCGCTGCAGCGGCGCCGCTGCATTGATGCCGGGCGGCATCGTTACCCGATCGCGGTCCCATCGGCCGAGAAAACCGTCAATGCGCGAGCCGGTCATCTGCCTGCGTTTCGTTTCCAGAACGCATCCACCCAGGACGCCGGTGTCTTAAGCGTCATCGAACAGCACTTCGTGCATGCCGGCCTTGGCGCCGAGCGTGGCGACCCCCGATCGGCATCTTCGAGTGGCAGGCAGCGCATCACGCGCTATCCTTTACAAAGGCATCGTATGCCGCCTGATCCATTAGGCCGTCGAGTTCGGCCTTGTTGGTGAGTCTCAACTTGAAAAACCAGCCCCTACCTTGCGCGTCCTCGTTGACGAGCGCCGGTTTCGCCGCCAGATCGGCGTTCGATGCGACGACCTCGCCAGAGACCGGTGCGTACACCTCGCTCGCAGCCTTGACGCTTTCGACGACCGCAACAGACTCGCCCTGCTTTACCGTTCGGCCGGTATCGGGCACCTCCACGAAAACAACGTCGCCTAGTGCACTTTGCGCATGATCGGTGATGCCGACGGTTGCGACATCGCCATCGATGCTGACGTATTCGTGGTCCTTGGAGAAACGGATCAGCGGCATGAGGACACCTTTGCTCGGCGCCGGCATCCACGAAGAGTTCGAGCGTCAGTCTCACGTGGCAGTGGAGGCGTACATAAAGTACGCCAGCGCGATGTCAATGCGCCGCGCTCCGGGAACCAGTATTATAAGAAAGCCCGGAACCGGCGCGGCGCTGTGAAGTGCGATCAGCCAGCGCCCGGGACGTTGCGCTCGAAGCCCACAAACACCTCAAACTCGCCGGGGCGCGCGCCCTCCGGCACGTTGAAGGTCACAGTCCGCACGATCGAGAAATAGCCGATCGGCTTATCGACCGCGACCGACACGTCCACCTTCATCTTGTCGTTGGTGATCTTCTCGCGCTTGGCGTCGGTCACGAACACGTTCAGCGGCATCGTGATATTGCCGGCCTTGCCGCGCGGCCCCAGGAGAACCCGGCCGGAAAAACCATACTTGACCGTTACCCTACCCTGCTCGATCTGGCATTCGCGCGCCGTCTTAATGATTTCACCGCGATGCATTACGGCCAGACCGTCGCCGACCCGGCCCTGCTCATATATCGTCAGATTGTTATCCCGCGGCCAAACGACGAAGCGAGGGCAGCCGTGCGCGACTTCGCCACCCACGCCGGAGCCGTCGGAAAGGTCGTTTTTTGCGGCGTTCAGCAACTGCGCTTCGGTCACGCCCTTCGACGGCGTCGACGCTGTAGATCCACCGAACACACCACCGCCAATTCCGGACGTCAACGTCGACATGCCGCAACCGGCGAGTACAACTGCAGCCGCGGCGGCACCGGCGAAGCGCAACAGAATACTCGGCCGAAACGCGGTCGACTTAAGCTTGTTGACCCGATACTTCACAATTCGTCCCATCTGCCCCTGACGACCGTCACTCGAACCGCCGGTCATCCCTGACCAGCTCCAACGTATCGCAGTCACCCCCAACACCCCGACTCGACATTAGCACCCTCGACACACACAGGCCAAGCGCGTAGCAACGGCTGCAATTCTGTCCACAGCAGGTTACCCCGCCATGTCCGCATTCACCAATCTGAAGGACCGGCCAAAACTCACCATACTAATGGCCGCGCCGCGCGGTTTCTGCGCAGGCGTCGATCGCGCCATCCAGATCGTCGAACTCGCCATCGCGAAGTACGGTGCTCCCGTCTATGTACGTCACGAGATCGTCCACAATCGTTTCGTAGTGGACAACCTGCGGGCGAAAGGTGCCATTTTTGTGGAGGAGCTGGATGAAATTCCAGAAACGCAGGCGCCTGTGATTTTTTCGGCACATGGCGTGCCGAAGGCCGTGCCGGCCGCCGGCCGACGCCGCAATCTGTTCGTGCTCGATGCGACCTGTCCCCTGGTATCGAAGGTTCACAAAGAAGCCGAGCACCGATTCGGCCGCGGCCAGGAGATCGTGCTGATCGGCCATGCAGGCCACCCCGAGGTAGTCGGCACCATGGGCCAACTGCCGCCGGGTTCAGTCACGCTCGTTGAAACTGTCGAACACGCATGGGCGTTTACGCCGAAGGATCCTGCGCGCCTGGCTTTCGTTACGCAGACAACTTTGTCGGTGGACGATACAGCACGGATCGTGGCCACGCTCAGGGAACGCTTTCCCCTGATCGAGGGACCGCACAAGGAAGATATCTGCTACGCGACAACCAACCGGCAGACTGCGGTCAAAGCCATCGCCCCGCGATGTCAACGCGTGCTGGTGGTCGGCGCACCCAACAGTTCTAATTCGCAACGTCTCGTTGAAGTCGCGCTGCGATCAGGTTGTCCCGAGGCCATCCTCGTGCAACGCGCTACCGACATTCCTTGGGAACTGTTCGCCGATGTATCGACCATCGGCATCGCTGCCGGCGCATCGGCGCCCGAAGTCCTCGTCGACGAGATGATTGAAGCATTCCGCGAGCGTTTTGAAGTGACCGTCGAACAGGTGACCACGGCGAACGAAAGCATTGCCTTCAATGTGCCGCGAGAATTGCGCGACGTGATCAAACCAGTCGAACCCGTTAATTAGCAGCCCGTTTCCTGCATGGCCGTTTACACCGAAGTCGCCGATGAGGACCTGAAGCTGTTCATCGACAGCTACGGCCTCGGTGACGTCGTCTCTTGCAAGGGCATCGCCGAGGGCGTCGAGAACTCCAATTTTCTGGTCCAGACGTCAAATGGCCGTTTCATATTGACGCTCTATGAGAAGCGCGTGACCGCAAGCGATCTGCCGTTCTTTCTCGGGCTGATGGAGCACTTGGCGGCCAAGGGGCTCGACTGCCCGACACCAGTTCGCGACAGCGCAGGCCGCATCCTGCGCGAACTAGCCGGACGACCGGCGGCGCTCATCACGTTTCTCGATGGGTTATGGCTTCGCCGCCCGTCACCACTGCACTGCGCGCATGTCGGCGCAGCACTGGCCCGGCTCCATGATGCCGGCCAGGACTTCACCATCGGGCGTAGAAACTCGCTGGGAGTTGTCGATTGGCGGCCGTTGTTCGCTCGATTCGAGGCTCGTGCCGACGAAATCCAGCCTGGTCTCTCAGGCGTGATTTCGGCCGAACTCGACCACCTCATAGCGCACTGGCCTGAATCGCTGCCTTTCGGCATCATTCATGCTGATCTGTTCCCGGACAATGTGTTTTTTCGCGGCGATCAGATTTCGGGGCTCATTGATTTCTATTTCGCCTGTAGTGACCAGCTAGCCTACGACATAGCCATATGCCTCAACGCTTGGTGTTTTGACAACAACACAACGTTTGACGTGGAAAAGGGGCGCGCGCTGCTCGCCGGATACCAAAGCATCAGGCCTCTGATGGCGGCCGAGCGCGATGCCCTGCCGTCCTTGGCGCGCGGGGCGGCTCTGCGTTTCCTGCTGACACGCGCGCACGACTGGCTGCACACGCCGGTCGACGCCATGGTCAGCAAGCACGATCCTATCGACTATTTGAACCGTTTGCGTTTTCACCAAACGGTGACGAACGCGGAACGCTATGGACTGGGACCTGCTTCGTGAGTTCCACCGGCAGCCTGATCAGGCCTCATGTCGTCGTCTATACCGATGGCGCGTGCTCGGGCAATCCCGGCCCGGGCGGCTGGGGCGCGATCTTGCTCTCGAAATCGCATCGCAAGGAGCTGTCCGGTGCCGAGCAGGCGACGACCAACAATCGCATGGAGCTGATGGCGGCGATCGGTGCCCTCGAAGCTCTGAAACGACCATCGATCGTTGCCCTCTACACCGACAGCAACTACCTGAGAGACGGGATCACCAAATGGATCCACGGCTGGAAACGCACCGGCTGGAGGACGGCCGACAAGAAACCGGTCAAGAACGAGGACCTCTGGAAACGTCTCGAGTTGGCGCTTGCCGCGCATACAATCGAATGGCATTGGGTGAAAGGCCACGCTGGAGACGCCCTGAACGAACGCGCCGACGAATTGGCCCGCGCCGCGATTGCAAGTATTCGTGCCGCACGGCAAACCTGACAGGTGCCGGCCCACAACTTGCGACAGGCTCCGCGATGGCGATAATTTGATGCACTCTCATTAGCCGGAGCAGCCTCGAATGAAGACCCGCGCCGCCGTACTGCACGAGATGATGCTGCCACGACCCTACGCTCAGTCGAAGCCGCTTGCCGTCGAGACACTCGATCTCGATCCGCCTGGCCCCGGCGAGGTCATGCTGCGGATCAGGGCGGCCGGCCTGTGTCACTCGGATCTGTCTACCATCAATGGCGATCGGCCGCGGCAGATGCCCATGGTGCTCGGCCATGAGGCTGCCGGTGAAGTCGTGGAGATCGGGCTTGGCGGCAGCGACCTGAAAGTTGGCGATCACGTCATTGCCGTGTTCGTGCCGAGCTGCGGCCGCTGTATGCCCTGCATGGAAGGCCGGCCGGCGCTATGTGAGCCTGGCGCGAAATCGAACGGCGCCGGCACACTTGCGTCGGGTGCCATTCGCCTCAGTCGCAAAGGCGAGCCCGTATACCATCACGTCGGCGTATCGGCATTCTCCGAGTATGCGGTTATGGTGCGCGGCAGCCTCGTAAGAATCGACAAGTCGCTGCCCCTCGAGGACGCTGCCTTGTTCGGATGCGCGGTCGTGACCGGTGCCGGCGCGGTGATCAACACCGCCAAAGTTCAGGCGGGGACCTCAACCGCCATCCTCGGACTAGGCGGTGTCGGGCTGATGTCGATGCTGGCCCTTCGGCTTTCGGGCGCGCGCCAGATCATCGCCATCGATATGCTCGACGACAAGCTGAAGCTCGCCAAACAACTCGGCGCTACACACACAATCAAGGCGAGCGATCCGGCAATCGTCGAGCAGGTAAAGGAGATTTCATCCGGCGGCGTCGATTTCGCATTCGAGATGGCGGGTTCGGTGAAGGCGTTGGAACTTGCCTACAAGATCACCCGGCGGGGTGGCACGACAGTAACGGCAAGCCTGCCGCACCCCTCGCATCAGATGCAGGTGCCCGCAACCAATTTGGTTGCCGAGGAGCGAACGCTGAAAGGCAGCTACGTCGGCAGCTGCGTGCCCGCGCGCGACATCCCCCGATTCATTTCGCTGTACCAGCAGGGGCTGCTGCCGGTCGACCGTTTGATGAGCGACCGAATAGGCCTCGACGATATCAACGAAGGTTTTGACAAACTGGCGGACGGCGCGACCGTACGGCAGATCATGATCCCTTGAAAACTAAGCCGGCTCAATGGCGGCCGGCGGCTCATGCATTCTGGTGGCGGCGACTTGCTGCCAGGTCATCGGCGGCAGATAACGCGCCTCGAGCTCGGCTGTATCACGAACGCCGATTGCGCCGCGATGTCGACCCAACCACTTCGCCGCTTCGGTTCGACCTGCGCCGAACAGATAGGACAGCAAGGCGTGATCCGGCTTCATCTTGGTTTCGGTAGCGAGATTCGCCGTGTGCCGCCCTGCCTCGATGACGTGGAAGCGGTGCCGCCGCAGTTTGGCAATTCTTCCATGCCGCGACCGCAGCCAGCCCGACTCCATCTCACGTGCCGCGACAATCATCTCGATGTCGCGCAGAAATGGCTGGTTGAACGTGATCTCGCTCATTTGCGCGGCAATCTCGGGCGCCGTCTTGGCGAGTTTCGGGCGCTGTGTCGGATTGAGGACGACAATCAAGGTGTCCTCGACCGGGCTGGTCGACGCCAGCGTTATCAAGTCTGGATTGGCAGAGAACCCCCCGTCCCAATATGCGCGGCCGTCTATTTCAACTGCATGATGTACCGCCGGCAAGCAGGCCGAAGCCAGGATCGAGTCGACGGTGACCTCGGGCCGCCGGAACAGCCGAGCCCGTCCTGTGGCAGCATCAGTCGCAGCGATCAGCAGTTCCACGTTGGACGATTTTCGAATGCTCGCAAACGAGATTTCGGCGTTGAGCAGACTGCGCAGCGGATCGAACCCGAGCGGATTGAACTGATAAGGCGACATGCGCTGCGCAATGTTGGCCACCGAGCCGGCCAAGAACGGATTGAGCCACATCAGGTCTGGGACACGCGCCTTCTCGACCCCTTCCCAGACGGCGCGCAACGTCGCTCGGGCTTTGGCGCGACCGTTTTCGGCAGCTGCCAGGCCCGACGCCAGCGCCGCGGCATTGACTGCGCCGGCACTGGTGCCGCTGACACACCCGAACGACAAGCCGTCATCCTCGAGCAGACCGTCGAGCACGCCCCACGTAAATGCTCCGTGCGCGCCACCCCCCTGCAGAGCAAGGTTGAGCCGCAGCCGCTTGTTGAACCGAAACAATTTCGCCATCCCGCTATTTTCCCCCACCCGCGGAGCCTGATTAGCACAGCGCCACGGGCAGCACGACGGGGATAGCGTCGACGCGGACAAGGCGGGCATCAATGCCATAAGCGACAGAGAGATTGCCAGGCGTGAACACGGCATCGGGCGTGCCGTCGGCAATGATGCGGCCGTCCTTCAACAACACGATGCGTTGGCAGTAGCGCGCCGCGAGCGACAGGTCATGCAACGCCACGATCACCGTCCGTTGCTCGCGGGCAACCTGCGCAAAGCGCTCGAACAGCGCCAATTGGTGGGCCGGATCGAGCCCAGCGGTTGGCTCGTCGGCAATGATGATCGGCGTTGCCTGTGCCAATGCCCGCGCAACGAGGACACGGGCAAGCTCGCCGCCCGAAAGTTGCGACACTCGCCGCTCAGCCAACGCCGTCACATCCATTTCCGCCATCGCGCGGGCAATGATGATGGCATCCTCATTCGGCGACGACCCATGCGGTCCGCGGCCAAGCGCCACAACGCGTTGGGCAGTCAACGGCCAATGCACGATGCGGCTCTGTGGCAAGTACGCGATGGCGCGCGCGAGCGCACGCGGTGACCATCCCGGCAACGGTTTGTCATCGAGCCGGATGTCGCCCGCGGCTGGCACGAGCAGTCCGGCCATGGCGCGCAGCAACGTCGACTTGCCCGCACCGTTCGGGCCGACAACGGCAACAAAGTCGCCGGGCTCGATGCTCAAGATGGCGTCGCGGACCACGGTCACGCTGCCCAATTTGACCGACACATTCGCGGTCGACAACCTCATGGGCCGAGCTCCCGGCTGGTCTTGACGACGAGCCACAGGAAGAACGGCGCGCCGATCAGCGCCGTCAGCACGCCGAGCTTCAACTCGCCACCGGGCGAGATCATGCGCAGCGCCGTATCGGCGATGAGCACCAGCGCCGCACCGCCTAGTGCACTGGCCGGGAGCAAACGGCCCGGTTCATTGCCGACCAATGGGCGAAGCACATGCGGCATTAGGAGCCCGACAAAGCCGATCGAGCCCGCGACCGCCGTTGCGGCGCCGATAGCCAATGCCGTGCCAGCTACCATCCTGAACCGCACCTGCGACAGCGCCACGCCGAGATTGGCAGCCGCATCCTCGCCCAGCGACAGCGCATCGAGGTCGGCGCGCAGGGTCAGGAGCAAAGCGCAACCGGCGAGGATCAAGGGGCTCGCGATCCAGACGTGGGCGAGGCTGCGGTCATTCAAGGAGCCCAGCATCCAGAATACCAGCTCCACGGCTGCGAACGGGTTCGACGACAGGTTGAGCGCGAGCGTGGTCAGGGCACCGGTCACGCTCGACACGGCGACGCCCGCCAGGATCAGGGTCACGGGTCCGCTATGCCGGCCGGCGAGTGCAAGCACGCACGCCGTCGCGA
>JBGTIU010000031.1:0-10417 GCA_041745515.1 Hyphomicrobiaceae bacterium
CTGGTGGTCGCCGCTGCCGCGCCGCCGGCCGTCAGCGCGATCCGGCCGTTCCTGGCGCCTAGCCTGTCGCGCGAAGAGGAGGAGCGGGCCATGGGCCTGCACGCCATGGGCGAGGGGCAGCTCAGTCGAGGCAATGTCTACGCCGCGCGCAAGTTCTTCGAACGGGCCGCTGAAGCCGGCCTGCCCAAGAGCGCGCTGGCTCTCGCCGATACCTATGATCCAACCGAACTGGCGAAGCTCAAGATCGTCGGTCTGCAGCCCGATCACGAGGCCGCGCGCAAGTGGTACGAGCGGGCGCAGGAACTCGGTGTCGCGGTGGCAACCGATCGCTTGCGCCGTCTAGGAAGCCGATAGCGTTGGGCGCGGAGCCAACCGCACCGCCCTGGGGACCCCGGCTCTCGCCACGCGGGATGATGAATTGGAGGATTGGTGACAACTTGCGTTCAGACGCTTTCAGTTGCTACGCGCACGGCATGCGTATTGGCCGTGTTAACGGTACTGCTGTCTGTCGCGGTTTTGGCGCAAACGCCGCCGAGCACATCGGAGGTCGCGGCCTACTCCGGGCTGCATAACGCCGCCGTGCAGGGTAACGCGACCGAGATCCGTGCGTTGCTCGCCGGCCGGGCCGATCCGAACATCAGAGACGCTCACGGCCGTACGCCGCTGCATGTGGCACTTTCGGCTCGCATTCGACGCGGTGCGTGCGCTTGTTGCCGGCAGCGCCGCCAGGCCGAACTGGCTGATCGTTGCAGCATCAGCTAACAGGAAGCCGATCGCCGCCCCTTCGTCGGAACGTTGCAACGCAGGCGATCGGTGTTGCCCAAGGCTCAGACCGAGGTTAACGTAGCCCCTCCGTCGAATTCAAACGAACGACCAGCTGCGCTACACTCCCTGCAGGTCCATAAGGTAGCGGTTCGGCAGGGGGGAAACGCTATGCGCTTGGTAAGCCTGACAGTTGTCCTTTTTCTGTTCTGGCTCGCGCTCTCAGGACACTACACACCGTTTCTTCTGGCTGCTGGCGTGGGCTCGGCGGTCCTGTGTGCGCTCGTGGCGGCGCGCTTGCGGATTGCCGATGCTGAGGGGCATCCCGTGCATCTCGTGCGGGGCGCGCTCACCTACATCCCATGGCTATTGTGGGAGATTGCCAAGTCGGCCTGGATCGTAACCAAGGTCACTCTCCATCCGCGGTTGCCGATCTCGCCCACCATGACCAAGGTCATCGCCAGCCAGAAGACCGGCGTGTGCATTGCGACCTACGCCAACTCGATCACGCTGACCCCGGGCACTATCACCACCGGCGTCAAGGGCAATGTGCTCACCGTACATGCGCTGGTGCGGGACGGCGCGGCAGATCTGGAAGGTGGCGGCATGGACGCCCGCGTCAGCCAGTTCGAAAGGAGCGCCTGATGTTCGCAGCCGCCGCTTGCGCCGTCCTGGTCGCCCTCGTGCTCGCAGTGGCGCGCGCGCTCAAGGGTCCAACCGTGTTCGACCGCGTGCTGGCCGGCAACACCGTGGGGACCCTCGCGATCCTGTTGCTGGCCGTGGTCGGGTTCTTGACCGGCCGCCCCGAGTGGCTCGATATCGCCATCACCTATGGCTTGCTGAACGTGATCTCGACGTTGGCGATACTCAAATTCTTCCGTCACGGCGATCTCGCCTATGACGCCGAGGAGGACACGTCATGATGCAACCCATGCTCGATATCGTGAGCTGGGCGCTGATTCTCTCCGGCTCCTTCTTCACGGTTGTGGGGGCCATCGGCCTCGTGCGCATGCCAGATGTCTATACGCGCATGCACGCGGCGAGCGTCACCGACACGCTCGGCGCCGGTCTGCTCCTGGCCGGTCTCATGGTGCAGGCTGGGCTCGGCCTCGTGAGCCTGAAGCTGCTCTTCATTCTGGTGCTGTTCTTTTTCATGGGCCCAGTCGCCACGCACGCGCTCGCGCAAGCGGCCCTTCATGCGGGCGTGAGGCCGCAACTCTCGGAGGATCGTACGGATCGGCTGGAACAGCCCGAGGTTGAGGGGAGGCAGCCATAGAAGCTTTCATCAACATGGTGCTGCTGACCCTGCTTGCCGTCGTCACGATCGGTGTCGTGCGGACGCGCAACCTGTTCGGCGTTGTCGTGCTCGCCGGCATCTACAGCCTCCTGATGGCGAGCGTACTGATTGTGCTCGATGCCGTCGATGTGGCGATGACCGAGGCCGCCGTCGGCGCGGGTGTTTCCACCGTCCTTCTCCTCGCCACGCTGCATCTCACAAAGTCGATGGAGTATCCGCAGCCGCGCAAGGCCTACCTGCCGCTGTTCGTCGCTGTCGGCACCGGTGCGGCGATTGTTTGGGGAACCTACAGCCTGCCGCCCTTCGGGACGCCCGACAACGTCATCCACAAGCACGTCGTGCCCCGCTACCTGGCTGACTCCGTCAAGGAGACGATGGTTCCCAACGTGGTGACCTCGGTGCTGGCCGACTACCGCGGCTACGACACCCTCGGTGAGACCACCGTCATCTTCACCGCTGGCATTGGTGTGCTGCTCCTGCTCAAGGGGCGAAGGCGTCGGCGTCACGAGGACCGGCCTGGTGAGGGGGGAGCGACGTGAAGCTCGACCTCATCTTGCGCATCGGCGTCAAGTTTCTCCTGCCGTTCGTCCTCCTCTTCGCCCTTTATGTCCAGTTCCACGGTGAACTCGGGCCGGGAGGGGGCTTCCAGGCCGGCGTTATCACGGCCGGCATGGTCATTCTCTATGCCATCATCTTCGGGGTCGACGCTGCCAAGCGGATCGCGCCGCAGCGCATGGTCGAATTCATGGTGCCATTGGGCGTACTAATTTTTGCCGGCACCGGGGTGGCCGGTCTGCTGCTCGGGAAGAACTTCCTCGACTATTCCGTACTGGCGCACGACGCACCGCATGGCCGCGAACTCGGGATCTTCCTGGTCGAGCTCGGTGTGCTGATCACGGTCTCAGGCACGATGACCGCGCTCTTTTACGCCTTCTCCGAGCGAGGGCGCTGATGCAGCACGTGAAGACATTCATCGGACACTACAATTACTTCATCACGATCTTTCTGATGGTGTCGGGGCTCTACATCGTCATCGCCCGCGGCAACATGATCAAGAAGCTGGTGGGCCTCGCGCTGTTCCAGACCTCGGTCTATCTGCTCTACGTCGAGCCGGGCAAGATCATCGGCGGCACAGCGCCGATCCTGGATCCGGCCTTCAAGGTCTACTCCAATCCGCTGCCGCACGTGCTGATCCTGACGGCGATCGTGGTCGGCGTGGCGACGCTGGCACTCGGCCTCGCAATCGTCGCGCGCATTCACGAAGCCTACGGCACCATCGAGGAGGACGAGATTTTCGCTCGGGAAGCGCAGGAATGACGAGGATCGATGTCATCCAGCACCTTCCCTCCCTGCAGGTCGTCATTCCGCTTCTGGGCGCCGTGCTCACGGCTTTCCTGCGCCGCGGCACCTTGGCGTGGGGCCTCGCTGCCGTGGTCACCTGGCTGATGCCGGTCATCGCTGGCGCACTGCTTTTGCAAGTGCTGCAGGATGGGCCGATCTCCTACCATCTCGGCGGCTGGCCGCCGCCCTGGGGCATCGAGTATCGCGTCGACGTGCTGAGCGCATTCGTGCTGTTGCTGGTGTCCGCGGTTAGCGCCGTGATGATGCCTTTCGCGCGCCGCAGCGTGGCTTTCGAGATCGAGGGCGACAAGCAGGCGTGGTTCTATACCATGTACCTGCTTTGCCTTACGGGCCTGCTCGGCATCACCATCACCGGCGATGCCTTCAACGCCTTCGTATTTCTCGAAATCTCGTCACTCTCGACCTACGTTTTGATCGCCATGGGCAGGGATCGGCGTGCGCTGCTCGCCTCCTATCAGTACCTGATCATGGGAACCATCGGCGCGACGTTCTACGTGATCGGTATCGGCCTGCTCTATCTCGTCACCGGCAGCCTCAACATGGTCGACATCGCGAGCCGCCTCGGGTCGGCTTCGGTCGAGCAGTTCCAGCCGATCGTGGTGGCGCTGGCCTTCCTCACGGTTGGCATCAGCCTGAAGCTTGCACTCTTTCCGCTGCACGTCTGGCTGCCCAATGCCTACGCCTACGCTCCCTCATTCGCCACAGCGTTCCTGGCGGCGACGGCGACCAAGGTCGCGGTCTACTTATTCCTGCGCATCTTCTTCTCCATTTTCGGCGTCGCCATCAGCCTGGACGCTCTCCGGGTCTTTGACGTTCTGCTCGCGCTTTCGCTGTCCGCCATGTTCCTGGCCTCGATTCTGGCGGTGTACGAGCAGAATCTGAAGCGCATGCTGGCGTATTCGTCGGTTGCACAGATCGGCTACATCACCTTCGGGCTTAGCCTGGCAAACCAGAATGGGCTTACGGGCAGTATCGTCCACCTCTTCAATCATGCAGTGATTAAGGGCGCGCTGTTTCTCGTGCTCGGCGCGGTGGTGTATCGCGCCGGCAGCGTGAAGCTCGCCGACCTCGGCGGGATCGGCCGCAAGATGCCGCTGACCTTCGCCGCGTTCGTGGTGGCCGGGCTGGGGCTCATCGGCACACCCGGCACGGCCGGCTTCATCTCAAAATGGTACCTGGCGCTCGGTGCGCTCGACAAAGGGCAGTGGCCGCTGGTGTTCCTGATCGTTGCCAGTTCGCTGGTTGCGCTCATCTACATTGGCCGTGTCGTCGAAGTCGCTTATTTCCATCCAACGTCCGAAGCGGCTGAGAAAGCGTCGGACCCGCCGCTCAATATGCTTCTGCCGATCCTGGCGCTTGCAGCGGCGACGATCTACTTCGGTTTCTTTACTGAGCTTTCGGCCGGTGCCGCCAGCAAGGCGGCGCAAGCCCTCATCGGGGGGCTCAAATGATGATCTCCTACCCGCCTGAGATCCTCGTCCTCGCTGCCGTCCTGATCCCGTTCATCGGCGCGCTGCTGATTCCGGTGTTCCACCGAGCGCCGAACCTGCGCGAGGCGGTCACGCTTGCTACGGCCGGCGCGCTCTTCCTCACCGTGCTCGGCCTGCTCGATCCCGTGCTTGCCGGCGCGCGTCCCGAGGCGATGAACATCGTGGTAGTGCCAGGGCTCGCGCTGGCCTTCAAGGTCGAGCCGCTCGGGATGCTTTTTGCGCTGGTTGCCTCCGCGCTCTGGATCGTGAACTCGATCTATTCCATCGGCTACATGCGGGGCAACGACGAGCCCCGCCAGACTTCCTACTATGTGTGCTTCGCCGTGGCGCTGGGCTGCACCATCGGTATCGCCTTCGCCAAGAACCTGTTCACGCTGTTCCTGTTCTACGAGGGGTTGACGCTCTCGACCTATCCGCTCGTCACTCACAAGGCCACGCCCGACGCGATCCGTGGAGGCCGCATCTATCTTCTGCTTCTCCTCGGCACCTCGCTGGTGCTGTTGCTGCCGGCTATCGTCATCACCTGGGAGCTGGCCGGTACGATCGATTTCACTCCCGGCGGCATCCTGGAGGGCAAGGCGAGCGGCGCCGTGATCGGCCTGCTGCTCGCCCTCTACGCCTTCGGCATCGGCAAGGCCGCCCTCATGCCGCTGCACTTCTGGCTGCCGGCGGCCATGGTGGCGCCAACACCGGTCAGCGCGCTACTCCACGCCGTGGCAGTCGTGAAGGCCGGCGTGTTCACCATCGTCAAGGTTGTGGTTTACGTGTTCGGGCTGGATACCTTGCGTGGCTCAGATCAGAGCGCGTGGTTGATCTACGTTGCGGGCGCCACCGTCGTCCTTGCCTCTCTCGTTGCCCTCCGGCAGGATAACCTCAAGAAGCTGCTTGCGTACTCCACAGTCTCGCAGCTCTCCTATGTGGTGCTTGCGGCAGCGATCCTTGCACCCATCTCGTTGATTGGCGCGGCCCTGCACATCGCCGCGCATGCGGTCAGCAAGATCACGCTGTTCTTTGCGGCCGGCTCGATCTACACGGCCGCGCACAAGACCGAGATCAGCGAGATGAAGGGTATCGGCCGCCGGATGCCCTGGACGATGGGCGCCTTCGCCATCGGGGCACTCAGCATGATTGGCCTGCCGCCAACCGCCGGCTTCCTCGGCAAGTGGTTCATGCTGACGGGCGCCATGCAGACGAGCCAATGGTTTGCCGTCGGCGTTATCGTCTTGAGCACTGTACTCAACGCGAGCTACTTCCTACCCATCGTGGTCACGGCATTTCTCCGCGAGCCCGACGACAACCCGCACGGCAAACACGGCGAGGCGCCTTGGCCGATCGTTCTCGCCCTGACCGCAACGGCGATCGGCACACTCGCGCTCTTCTGGCTGCCGGACGTTCCCTTGGCGCTCGCAAAATCGATGCTTGAAAGGTGACGCATGGCCGGACCTGAGCAGGATCATTGGCTGGCGCGGCCCTCGACGATACGGCTTCTGTGGGCCTTTTTCATCGTGGTCTTGGCAGCGCTTGTCGCACTGGACCTTGTCGTCGCGCATCACCCGAATTTCGACCTCGATAGCAGGTTCGGCTTCGGCGCCTGGTTCGGTTTCCTCTCCTGCGTCGTGCTCATCGTCTTCGCCAAGGCGCTGGGGGCATTCCTGAAGCGACCGGATACGTACTATGACCGCTAGTCTGCTCATCCCACCCGGTCTCGTTTTGATCATCGGCGGCTTGCTGCTGCCGTTTCTGCGAGGTGGCCTCCGCTCCATCGTGGTCATCGCGTTGCCGCTTGTGACGCTTGCCCTCGTCTGGAATGTTCCGGACGGGCCCGTGCTGCAGGCTCCATTCCTTGGCTACGACCTGGTCCTGGTGAAGGGCGACAAGCTCTCGCGGCTGTTCGCCACCATCTTTGCGATTATGGCGTTCGCCGGGGGCTTGTTCGCGCTCAATCAAACTCGCACAACCGAGCTCGCCGCTGCTTTTATCTACGCAGGCAGCGCAATCGGCGTCACCTTCGCCGGCGATCTCATCACCCTATTCATCTGCTGGGAGGTGATGGCTATTGGCTCGACACTCGTCGTGTGGTGCGGAGGGACGCGGGCTCAGGCCGCTGGGCTCCGCTATGCCTTCATCCACCTGCTGGGCGGTGTATTGCTCATGGCTGGCATCGCCGGAGAAGTTGCCGCCACCGGATCAATCGCATTCGGCAAGTTGGACACGAGCACCGTTCCGCGCTGCTTGGTACTAGCCGGCTTCTTGATCAACGCAGGCGCCCCGCCACTGTCGGCTTGGCTGCCGGATGCTTATCCCGAGTCCTCCTGGTCGGGCATGGTGTTCCTGTCGGCCTTCACGACCAAGGCGGCGGTCTACGTGCTGTTGCGCGGCTTTCCGGGCACTGAGCTGCTCGTCTGCGTTGGGCTCTTCATGATTTTCTACGGGATCGTCTATGCGATCCTCGAGAACGACATGCGGCGCATCCTCGCCTACTCGATCGTCAATCAGGTCGGCTTCATGGTGGCCGGGATTGGCATCGGCACCGAGATGGCGCTCAACGGCACGGCGTCACACGCCTTCACGCATATCGTCTACAAGGCGCTGCTGCTCATGTCGGCCGGCTCGGTGCTCTACATGACCGGCAAGCGCAGGTGCAGCGAGTTGGGTGGCCTCTTCCGCACCATGCCGCTGACGACCATCTGCGGTATCATTGGCGCGCTCTCGATCTCCTCCTTTCCGCTGACCTCCGGGTTCGTCTCTAAATCGATGATCTCGGAAGCCGCGGCCAATCAGCATCTGGAATTCGTGTGGTTCCTGCTCGCGGCGGCTTCTGCCGGTGTCTTCCTGCATGCCGGCATCAAGTTTCCCTGGTTCGTCTTCTTCCAGAAGGACTCCGGGCTCAGACCGGCCGATCCCCCTTGGAACATGCGCCTAGCCATGGTGCTCTTCTCCGCGATCTGCATCGGTCTCGGCGTGATGCCCGACCTGCTCTACTCGATGCTGCCCTACAAGGTTGACTATGTGCCGTACACGGCGAGCCATGTAGTCTCGCAGCTGCAGTTGTTGCTGTTCTCCGGTCTGGCGTTCTTCCTGATGCTCGGCTGGCTGAAGCGCACGCTCACCATCACGCTCGACGTCGACTGGTTCTATCGACGCCTCGGTCGCAACTTGGGGAACGGCTTCGACGTCGTCACCGCCCGGGTCTGGCAGTGGCTGGTCAGCGCTTTTGGGTCGGGCGCCAGGCGTGCAAACGTCAGGCTTCATCGCCACCATGGCCCGGAAGGCGTGCTTGGGAGGACATGGCCGACCGGCACCATGGCCTTTTGGACGACTGTTATGCTCGCGGCGTATTTGATCCTGTCGAACCTGTGACCGCAGGGCCAGCATGGACCGGCACCGACAGCGCCGATCCACTCCCGCAATTGCCGTGGCGATCAACTCTGGCCCGCGGAGCGTGCCCGGAAACATTCGATCGAACGGGCTATGCGGCACGCAGGGCAGCGATGGCGCCTGCAAGCGCATCCCAGCCCGAGGTGTGACCGATCGCAGTCACGGCGGCGATGGCTGGCGTCGTCGTGTTGGTTGCGCCGGCGAGAATGGCGCAGAGCAGATTGTGAAGGGCAGCGCTGCCGAAGCCTTCAGCTGCGGCGGCGAGGTGGGCACGACTGATGTCGGCGGTGTGATGCATCAGCAGCGGTTCCATTGCGTGCCATATTCTATCGCGCAGGCGGGCCCGTTCAGTGAGCGACAGCGCCAAGAGAATGCCGGCCAGGAAGTCGTCGCCGGACGGCGTAAGTCCCGGTCCCAGACCGAGAAGCGGCGCAATCTTCTTGGCATCAATTTTGGGATCACGGCCGGTCGCGTCTCCTCGTAGGAGCTGTTTGAGATAACGGACAGGCGATTGCGCGGCTGCGATGACCGGTGTCGCCAGATTGGCTGTGCCCGTGCATCGGAGGAGGCGGGCTAAGCCCTCGTCAGGCAGGGATGGCGGCAGCGCATCCTCGAAGCTCGCCAACCCCCGCGCGAGACTGGCTTTGCTCCAAACGCCGTGCGGTTCGGGCTGCCATAGTTGCGCAGTATGGACTGAAAGCCTGAAATCGCCGGCGTTCAACACGCCATCGTCGACGCCGACAGCGTCTCCTACCCGTAAGATCGGACGTATCGCCAGGGCGGTGCGCCACGGCGCGCACAGCAAGTTTAAGGGCCCGGCACCCAAACTCACCGGCCCCACGCAAATCCATTCGGTCCCCAGTGATGCATAGAAACTACGTTCAAACACGGCCCGCACCAGCCCACGGGTGCCCGAGCGTAGCGTCCGCGCGGCGATAGGACCGACCATGGTCGCGCGCAGGCGTATGTCGAGTGATGTGTCAACCATCGCCGGCAGTGATGTGGGTGCCTGTCTCGCCGATGAGCGCCGGCATCGCTTCTTCCACGTGGGCGATGATGGCGTGCTCGCCGCCGCCCTCAAGGAAGCGGATGGCCGCCTCGATCTTGGGACCCATGCTGCCGGGCGGGAACTGCCCCGCGGCTTGCAAAGCTTTTATTTCGCGCAGCGAGACATGACCGAGCCAGCGCTGGATCGGCTTGCCGAAGTCAGCCGCCACCTTCGACACGGCAGTGAGGATCATCAGATGACGGATGCCCAGCACGTTGCCCATGTGTGCGCTCGTGAGATCCTTGTCGATCACTGCGGCAATGCCGGTGCGAATGCCCTTGGGTCCGCGCACGACCGGAATGCCGCCGCCGCCGCCGGCGATCACCACCGTGCCGCGCCGCGCCAAGACCTGGATCAAGGAGATATCGACGATGTGGCGCGGCTTGGGCGAAGGCACCACGTGTCGCCAGCCGCGTCCTGCATCTTCGCGCATTAGCCAGCCGAGCTCGGCGCCGATGCTGGTGGCCTGCTCTGCGTTGAAGAACGGGCCGATCGGCTTGGTGGGATTGGCGAAGGCTGGATCGGCGGGGTCGACCTCGACCTGGGTGAGCATGCAGGCGACATGGCGAGTGTTGTCGGCCTCGCGCAGCGCATTCTCCAATGCCTGCATGAGCAAGTAGGCAATGCCGCCCTGGCTGTGCGCCACGCAGATGTCGAGCGACATCGGCGGGATGCGGTCGCGGGTGAGGGCCTGGCGCATCAGGATCTTGCCGACCACCGGCCCGTTGCCGTGGGTGATGACGAGCTCGTTGTCAAGCAGAGCGAGCGGGAGCAGCGACCGGGCGGTGCGTGCGGCAATGATCTTCTGCTCGTCGGCGGTGCCGCGGATTTCCTCCGGGTGGGTGGCGTTGCCGCCGACGGCCACCACGAGACTCTTGGGGATGGACTTGTCCCGGACCATGTGGTTCCACCCCTAACGCTGTGACAGGGCGAGTGCCAGCTCGGCGGCGCCAGCATTGGAGGGCGCGACCAGGACGTCGGCGGCTTGCAGTGTGGCGATCTGGCGCGAGCGTATCTGTGGGTCCGCTTCGGTGCCCGTCACTGAGGCGACGACGTGCGGGCGTTTGGCCGGGGCACCGG
>JBGTIU010000032.1:0-10418 GCA_041745515.1 Hyphomicrobiaceae bacterium
CTTCCAAGCTGAATACGAGGGTTCGATTCCCTTCACCCGCTCCAATGTCTGGCTATCCCAGGCACGGCAGTTCATACTGGTCGCTGCTCCGTCGAGTCGGAACGGGTAAGGGGGGACGTGATGACACCTGAACTGATGTATCTTGTTTGGTCAGCCGCCTTGACTTTGTTGCTGGCGGTGATCGCAGTAGTCGGTGCCACGCTGGAAGTTGGTCTGCCGCGGCTGGCGGGCAATCGCGAAGCCATGGGCGAGGTGTCAGGCTGGGCGGGACGGGCGGCTCGCGCCCATAGCAACATGCTGGAAAGCCTGGTGCTGTTCGCGATCCTGGTGCTCGTTGCTCGCAGCCTGAACGTCAGCAACGCCATGACGTTGCTTGGTGCCCAGCTTTTCTTTTGGGGGCGCGTCGCCCACGCCGTTGTTTACATCGCCGGCATCCCTTGGCTGCGCACCGCTGCTTGGGCCGTATCGGTGATCGGGCTCGTTCTGATTTTTTGGCGGCTGCTCGCGTAGCACCCCCAACGCTGCCGACCGCCGCTCGATAGTGTTGCATTTGAGATAGCCGAAACCAAAAAGGCGTCAAGCAGCGATACGCCGCTTGATCTTGACGGCCTGCGCGCGCGAGCATTGGTTTCGATTCTCGGGGGAGACGGTCGATGCGATATTCATTGCTCCGCGTGATGGCGGTCTCATCAGTCGTTGCCGCGCTCGTTGCGCCATCGGCATTGGCGCAGACATGCGCCGGCAATCCGAACGCATTGGGCGTCGGGCGCACGGTCGAAATCGACACCGCGGGCGGTCCCGCCTTCGGTTTCGAGCACTACAAGGTGCATGACTTCCTGATGATGAAGGAAGTGGTTCTGACCTTCGACGACGGCCCCCAGAAGCTCCACACTCAGGGCGTGCTCGACGCGTTGGCACAGCATTGCACCAAGGCCACATTCTTCTCGGTCGGAAAGATGGCGCTAGGTTATCCTGAGATTATCCGGGAGGTCGCAAAGCAGGGCCATACCGTCGGCACGCACACCTGGTCGCATGCCAACCTGCGCGCCAAAAAGACGGACGCGGAAGTCAAAGAGGAAATTGAGAAGGGCGTCAGCGGCGTGCGGCGCGCGCTCGGTGGTCCTGTGGCGCCGTTCTTCCGTTACCCCTACCTGCAGGACTCCAAAGACTCGCTCGCTCATCTTAGCGCGCGCAATATGGCGGTGTTTTCGACTGACATCGACAGCTTCGACTTCAAGCTGCATAACGCTGAACAGTTGGTGAAGAGCGTGATGTCGAAGTTGGAAAAAAAAGGCAAGGGCATCATATTGATGCACGATGTCCAACCTGGCACTCCCAAGGCCTTGCCAATGTTGCTGACCGAATTGAAGACGGCGGGTTACAAAGTCGTGCACATGAAGGCCAAAGGCGAGCTGAAAACGCTTGCCGAATATGATGCCATGATCGAGAGCAGCGCCAAGGGTCTTGCTGCTCCTGGAACGGAGCGGCCGACGTCGAGCGTCGTCAAGACGATTGAACCCGTGGCTACTGCCGGGGCTCAAGTGCTAAAGAAGCCCTGAACTAGGCCGCATCTCTGCGAGGGCTAGGCGCTCCGATCTGGCTGAACGAAGCTTTGACGAAGGTTGCGCCGGCGAGTTCGGGCCCCTCATCTGACTTGAAGAATGCGACGGCCCGGCGCAGTTCGTCGATTTCGATCTTGGTCGATTCGAGTGCCGCGTTGGTGTCTTCGACGATTGCTGCGTTCATTTGCGTCATTTCGTCCATATGCGCGACGGCTTGGCTGACCTGGTCGACACCTGACGCCTGCTCCTGACTGGATGCGGCAATTTCCGACACAAGGTCGGCAACCATCTTTACGGAATGCACGATTCCGTTCAGCGCCGTGCCGGCCTCCTTGACCAGTGTGACGCCTTCCGTGATGCTGGTCTTTGAGCTGACGATCAGCGCCTTGACCTCCTTCAAGGCCTGTGAGGCACGTTGCGAAAGGGCTCGCACCTCACTGGCAACCACCGCAAATCCTCTGCCGGCCTCACCGGCGCGCGCTGCTTCGACGGCGGCGTTGAGCGCAAGGATATTGGTTTGGAATGCGATATCCTCGATTACGCCCACTATTTCCGTGATCTGGCGCGACGACTGCTCGATTTTATCCATGGCTGAAACAGCCTGATCTGCGACGGCGCCACCACTGATTGCTAAATCGTGGGTGGCAGCGGCCTCCTGACTGGCTTGCCGGGCGTTGCCAGCGTTCTGACGAACGGTGGCTGCCATCTCTTCCATCGACGCTGACGTCTCTTCCAGCGCCAATGCCTGCTGCTCGGTGCGATCCGATAGGACGGCCGCACTCCTGGAGATTTCGTCAGCGGTGTCGGCAACCTGGTGCGTCGAGTTGGCAATCACACCAACGGTGCTTCGCAGTTGGTTGATCGTCGCGTTGAAGTCATTCTTGATCTGCTTGAACGCATCGTCCGCCCGCGTGACGAGGTTGATCGTGAGATCACCGCGAGCGAGCCTGCCCAGTGCGCCGCCAAGGGTCTCGATGAGGGCGCTTTGCTGCGATGAGGTTCTGGCTTGAAGGTCGGTGCCTTCCCGCATCTCCAGTTCGATGGCGGCGCGAGCGATTTCCGCCTCGCGTTCATGACGGCGGTTTTTGCGGATGGTGTCCCGGAACGCAAAGACCGATTCCTGGATCTCGGTGATTTCGTCGTCACGAGCCTCGTCCTTAAGATCGATATCGGTGCTGCCCTGTGCGATGGCTTTCGTCGCTTGAGCCAGTTGGCTAAGCCGCGGCACCACGTGCAATGCGATATAGCGGGACTGGGCGACTATCGCTGCAATGGAAAGTGCCACGCCGAGCAATGAAAGCCATATAACGCCAAGAATGACGCTGAGGCCGGTCATCAGAGCCAGAGCAACTGCAATGCCTTCGAGCAGCTTGGACCGAGAGGCAATCGAGTTCGGCAGGTTTCCGAGCATTATGAGCTTCCTTAGATCGCCCGGCTGCCCCGGTAGCCGGGAAATTGGCGCGACGCAAATATCTGGCTGGGATTATATTGGGCGTTGTTTTGATTAAAAAATGATGTCCCTTTGGGTCAAGATGCGAGTTTGTATTCAAGTGGATGTGGTTATTTCACAGATTAGCGTCGTGTAACGTATTGGTAACAGAGTGGTTCTGGCAAACGAAACAAGATGTGTTGCACGTGTCGGCACACCAAAAACCGACACGAGCCCTGCTGGCGAACCGAGCCAGCAAGATCAGGCCGCAGCCGCCGTTCAGATTGGCTCGATCCTGTGGACGCGGGCCGCGGCGCATGTCAGATTTGCTGTGGCCCATTTCTAATGATGGATACACAAGCCAAGGACCGTAACGCATGCCACCGCCGATCAGCACGCTCGTCCTGGGCGCATCCTACGGCTCGCTCCTGGCGACCAAACTGCTTCTCGCCGGGCACAACGTCCATCTGGTGTGCCTGGCTGCCGAGGCCGAGCTCATCAATGCGGACGGCACTCGCGTCCGTATGCCTGTCAAGGGTCGCGACGGTCTGGTTGAGGTCGACAGCCGCAAGCTGCCGGGCAAGTTGTCAGCTTCAGGTCCCGACGGTGTCGATCCCAGCAAATTCGACCTCGTCGCGCTTGCCATGCAGGAGCCGCAGTATCGAGCCGACGGCGTGCGTCAGCTGCTCGATCGTGTGGCGCTCGGCCGGGTACCGTGCATGTCGATCATGAACATGCCGCCGCTGCCATATTTGGCGCGCATTCCCGGCCTTGCGATCGATGGATTGCAGGCGTGCTTCACCGACGCGAGCGTCTGGCGGAATTTCGATGCCGCACTGATGACACTGTGCAGTCCCGATCCCCAGGCGTTTCGCCCGCCGGAGGAAAAAACCAACGTGCTGCAGGTGCGGTTGCCGACTAATTTCAAGGTGGCCGGCTTTGCGTCCGGCGCACATACGGCGATCCTGACCCGTTTGCAGGCTGACATCGAGGCCGCGCGCTTCGATGCGGGGGCTGCTGGGAAAATCGAGCTGCCGGTCAAGCTTAAGGTGCACGACTCGATTTTCGTACCGCTGGCGAAATGGGCCATGCTGCTTGCCGGCAACTACCGCTGCGTCCAGAAGGATGGCATGCAATCGATCAAGGAGGCGGTGCACGGCAATCTCAATGAGACGCGCGCGGTCTACGAGTGGGTGGCCGGTTTGTGCGTTTCGCTCGGAGCCGATGCGAACGACATGGTGCCGTTCGAGAAATACGCCACTGCCGCCCTATCGCTCGGCAGTCCGTCTTCGGCCGCTCGTGCGCTTGCGGCAGGCGCGCCCAACATCGAACGTGTCGATCTTCTGGTGAAGACCATCGCTGCCCAGCAGGGAATGCGATCGCAGGCTGTCGATGAAACCGTAGCCCTGGTTGATGATTGGTTGGCGCGAAATCGTGCCAAGGCCGGTTGATGATCCGCTGTCGCTGCCCGCCTGGGGTCTGGTGGTGGACGGGGAGGGTATCGAACCCTCGACCATTCGATTAAAAGTCGAATGCTCTACCACTGAGCTACCCGTCCAACTCAAACGATCGAAATCCAAGGTCCGTCCGCCTGTGCTCAAATCACAGCCGAACCCCAGCACTTTGACTTGGAGTGCTTCTTTCGAAAGTCCTGTTCAGTTTCTTCATAGGCACCGGGACGGCGGAACGTATGGGGCGGGCGGTCCCAGGTCAAGCGCTGTCACACGCCCTTCGCCCCGGCAAAGTCGCGGCGGGTCGTTGACTCGCAACGCGGGCGTAATATCCAGGAATCAGCCCCGAAGTCGGTTCTTCACGATGCGCGGAAACTCGTCGGCGGGGCTTGGAGCGTTATGCCCGGCTGCATAATCGTTGGGCTGCTGTGACAGCCCGGGGCGACCGTAAGCACTGCCGGCGAAGGCCCGCCCCCCCTCACCACCTTGCAGTCGAGCTTCTTCGTTCGACCACCAGCGATCGGCTCGCGTCTCCTGAGCCGGTACCGCCGGCGCATGAGAAGCCGCGCGTGGTGGCTGCGCACTGTGAGCAGTGACGGCAGATGGCGAGCCGCCAGCAAACCAAGCATCGATCAGATCGACCTCATCAGCCGACAGATTGAGGCCCTGTGCTCGGCAACGGCCTACCACGAAATTGCGAAAGCGACTTGCAAACAGGCTGCCCGATGCCCCTTGATCGAACCACGGGTCGGCCTCGCTGACGACCTCGAGCGCAAAACGCACGTCGTCGCGCCGGATTGTGGCGCCCACTTCCTGAGCTCGAGAAACAATATTTGTCAGCGTTTGCGCGCCGAGCAGGCCCTGCTCGGTGATTTCCCGCCCCATCGCCTCGAACAGCACGCGGTATTCGGGCGGAGACAGAGGGGGCGCCTGGCTGGCGTCATGAATCCGCGCGATCGATTGCTGCAGAGCTGACGCCGCCTCAGTCGAGCGGCCGGGCGCCGAAGGCGGTGCTGCAACAGGCGATGCTACATTAGCGGGTGGTGCAGCTGGCTGCGGGTTTGCTGGCCGAGGCAAAGGTGCAGCGGCATAGACTGGTAGTTCCGATTCCGCACGCGGGCGTACAGCCGCTGATTGCGGCGGTTGCGGTCGTTGCTGGGCGGCTCCTCGGCGTTCGGCGTTCGGCGCCGGCGCGATTTCCATGTCGCGCAGCGATGCGGTCGCTGCAGCGGACGGTTGTTCGAACTGCGGCTGACGCTGCTGCGATTCTGGTGAGTCGGCATGGGGCACGGTTGCAGCATAGGTGCGCTCGAACCGCTCTTCACGATGCTCCTGACGTGGATCGTGATGTAGATCGGGGCGCGCAGTCACCCGTTGTTGTTGCGAACGGTGATCGAGTTGCGGTTCGCCACGCTCGGCGCTTGATTGAGGTTGCTGCTGGAATTCAGCTCGGGTCTCGGTCCTGGTATCCGGTCGCCCTTCCAAGCGGGGCGCGCCACGCGGCTCTACGACAATCGGCTCGGCCGCAATTGTTCGGCGCACTTCAAACGCCAGATACGGCGGCTGATCGGTCAGTCGGAATTCTTCCGGCAGACCTTTAAGCAGGAGTTCGCGGAAGCTGCCGGCCCCGGCCCAGTTTGACGCAATGGTCTTTTCATGCCCGAGCCCCCGCATGGCGCGATCGGCCAGCGCTTCCAGCGGCAGCGGCACGTTCGAACCACGAATCGCCGACGCGACCTCGGCAATGATCTCGCGCGCGATGCCCGCATTCTGCGCGCTTACCGTCAATACGGCGGGCGCAGCATCATCTTTCTGCCCCGGCAAACGACCTTCGAGCAGCAGATTGATCAGATCGGCTTCGCGCACCTCCCCGTCGCTGATCGCTGTGTACGGTGCTGCCGTGTAATCGTTGGCAAAAATCACTGTCCGGCGAGCATGCGCACGCAGCCGGTGCAGCACTGGGGTGAAGTCGGCATCGCCCGACAAAATCACAAATTCATCGAAGTAAGTCTCGTGAGTGAGATAGTCGCGCACGTCCATTACCATGCGGATATCGGACGAGTTCTTGAGCTGCGCGGTCAGCGGCGGACAATCCACAACCTCAAAGCCGGCGCGAAGAAAATGATGCCTCACGAACGGAAACGAACTCATGTCTGTCGAATTGTCGCTGGTGTTGCGACGCGGCACGGGGTTGCCGTAGCAGCGGTTCATGACGATGCGGCGCTGCACGCTGTCGCCAAAGCCGTTGGTCGGCGTGATCAGACGCCCGGTTTCGATTTCCCGGACCCAGGACAATGCGTCCTTGGCAAAGCGCTTGGCGGCCTCCTCGCTCTTACGCTTTAGCGACAAGTAAATGTTGTCGTAATCGACGAAGACAGCGCTCAACTTTGGTCCAGAGGACTCGCGCTTCATGTTGATCAACCCCCGCTTGCAGCAGAATCGAATTGGCAGGAACCCTCGATGAGTCGCTGTTGAGCCGCAAGCGTATGCGGGACGCGGTGGCGGATAGGACTTAAAAAATGTTTATTATCAAATAATTAGACGAAACCAACTGATCGGAAAAATGGTGGATAAGCGGGTGAGGGTACACAATTGCCTCGCCGAATCGGCAGCCTGCAACGGTAGGAACCGCCCCGCCCGCAACGGAGCCTGGTTCACGCCCGGTTCTTGCGCTCTCTGATCTCGCCGAAGACCTCCCATTCTCGAGCTTCAGCCATATTGAGCCGCTTGATAATCTCCGGGCTCTTGGGCCGCAAGAACGGATTGGTCGCAAGCTCGAGATCGAGCCGGGTCGGCAGCGTTGGCTTGCCAGCCGCCCTTAAGGCTTCGACTTCCTTGGCGCGCGCCTGCAGCGCCATGTTTTCCGGCTCGATCGTGAGCGCGAACTTCGCGTTCGACACCGTATATTCGTGGCCTGCATAGATGATGGTGTCCGGCGGCAACGCCATCAACTTGGCGAGCGAATTCCACATCATCTCCATCGTGCCTTCGTTGACGCGGCCGCAGCCGATCGCAAACATCGTGTCGCCGACGAACGCGACGCGGGACTCCGGCAGCCAATACGAAATGTGACCCAGGGTATGGCCTGGGGTGTCCAACACGCGAATCTCGTGGTTGCCAAACTTGAACGTGTCGCCATCGCCGACCTGCCGGTCAATGCCGGGAATCCTTGCGGCTTCCGCTCTGGGTCCGATGACTGTGCAGCCGGTGGCTGCCTTGAGCGCAAGATTGCCGTCGGTATGATCGGCATGGTGATGCGTCGTAAGGATGTGCGTCAGTTTCCAGCCCCTGTCGGCCAACGCCGCCGTGACCTGCCCGGCATTCGGCGCGTCGATCGTGGCCACGGTGCCCGCCTCGGCGTCGCGGATCAGCACGCCGTAGTTGTCGGAAAGGCAGGGAAACTGATGGATGTCGAGTTTCGCCATAGCGGACCACTACCTCGGGGTTGGGTTGTTATGTCTAGCACTGGCTTCGATCATTGCAACCGCACCGAGATCGGACCCACGAAGCACCACCTGGTTGGGTGTCGGTCGAATTTAATGCAAGATACCCGGACAGGCCGTGATCGACCAAGGTTTCTATAGCTCCGACAATGCATCTGGACGTGACCGATCTAAGGGATTTCTACGCCCGCCCGCTGGGGCATGTCGCGCGCCGCCTGTTGACCCGCCATATCAGATTGCGCTGGCCGCGCGTCCACGGTCAAACCGTCATCGGCCTGGGTTTTGTTTCGCCCTACCTCGGCCCTTATCGTGGTGAGGCCCGAGCGGTCGGCGCCTTGATGCCGGCGACGCAAGGCGCTCTCGTATGGCCACCGTCCGGGCCGTCGATGAGCGTCCTCGTGGACGACGAGCGGCTGCCGTTGCCCGACAATTCGGTCGACAGGCTGCTGGCCGTGCATTGCCTGGAGGGCGCCGAGCGCGTGCGACCCCTGCTGCGGGAGATGTGGCGCGTGCTGGCTCCCGATGGGCGCTTGCTGATGATGGTTCCCAATCGGCGCAGCATGTGGGCACGCCTCGATACGACACCGTTCGGGCATGGCCGGCCCTATAGCCGTCGCCAACTCGAAAATCTGCTCGGCGACGCCTTGTTCACGCCGGTCGACTGGGGCCATGCGCTGTATATGCCGCCGTTTGAGCGGCGCTTCATAATGAGGTCGGCGGCGACGTTCGAGCGCTTCGGTTCGCGCCTGATGCCAACCTTCGGGGGGCTTATTGTCGTCGAAGCGCGCAAGGATGTGATGGCGCCACTGGGAACCGGGCTGCCGGCAAGGCGGACAAGCGTTCTTGCCGGCGGGCTGGTGGCGACCGATCGCACCGGCTTCAAGCGGTAGCGGGACTGCGCCGCTCGACGAACATTTTCGATATCACCGAGAACACCAAATCACCGTGCTGATTGCTGCCTTCGTTCAGCGACAGCAGCAGGCCAAGGCCCGGGCGCGATGCCAGTTGCCTCTTTTCGATCGCTTTGGTTGTGAAGCGGATCGTGTCGCCAGCGAACACCGGCTTGATCCAGCGGATCTTTTCGAAGCCGGGCGACGGGCCATAGCGAGCAGGCGTTTCGCCGCGAAAGATCATCTGATCGGTGATCCGCCGCCGATAGTCGATGACGAGGCGAAGCCACACCGCGCTCGTATGCCAGCCGCTGGCGCATAGAGCACCGAACAGGCTGTCGCGGCCGCCTTCCTCGCTGAGGTGGAAACGCTGTGGATCGAACTTCGACGCGAAATCAATGATCTCGCCGCGCCCGAACGTGTGGCTGCCGAGATCGATGACGAGGCCGACGGCGACATCCTCGAAGTAGATGCTCATGGCCCCGCCTCGGAGTTTGGCTGGGCCGCATGACGCAGGCTAAACAACTGATTCGTATCCCAGCTGAGCACTACGTCTCCTGCGCCGTTCAACATTTCGAACAGCATCCGCGCCAACCCGACATTGGGCCGCGATACGAGCACACGCTTGGATGTGCATGTGAAGCGGCCCGATAAGCGATCATCTGGAAACACCGGCTTTAGGAACTTGACCTCCTCCATGCCCGGCGAGCCGAGCGATGCCGCATGCAGCAGAAAGCCGTCGCAGATCAGTCGCATCAGGATCGCACAGCTATGCCAGCCGGAGGCGCACAGCCGACCAACGATGGATGCTTTTGCGGCTTCCTCGTCGAGGTGCATCGGCTGTGGGTCGTAGGCGCGCGCGAAGGCAATGATGTCCTGCCTGCTGACCGTGGTTTCGCCCAGGGCCACGACCCGGCCGACGATGATATCTTCGAAGTAGAAGTTGGGTGAATGGCTGGGTGGGGGCATCTCAGGGGGCGGGCTCAACGTGCGGGCGGGTCAATCCGAAGATCCTTGAAATTTGGTGGCATGTCGGTCGTTATGGCCGGATCTGCCCCGTGCCACGCACCACGTATTTGAACGTCGTCAGCTGCTCGACACCGACGGGGCCGCGCGCGTGCAGCTTGCCGGTGGCGATGCCGATCTCGGCGCCAAAGCCGAACTCGCCGCCGTCGGCGAACTGGGTCGAGGCGTTGTGCAGCACGATGGCGCTATCGACATGTTTGATGAA
This sequence comes from Hyphomicrobiaceae bacterium, assembly GCA_041745515.1. Classification (GTDB taxonomy): domain Bacteria; phylum Pseudomonadota; class Alphaproteobacteria; order Rhizobiales; family Hyphomicrobiaceae; genus JAKFWF01. The sequence continues at coordinate 10,007 of JBGTIU010000032.1, forward strand.
GCGCTCGGCCGTGCCGTTGCATTCCGTGACAATGCAGTCGGTGTGCTGCGAGCCGTGGCGTGCGATGTGGGCGATCGCCTCATCGACGCCGTTGACGGTTTTTACGGCGACGATGGTGTCGAGGAATTCGCGTCCCCAGTCGTCTGCTTTCGCGGGCTTTACGCGTGCATCCACCTGGATGGCTGCCGCGTCGCCACGTACCTCGCATCCGGCATCGAGCAGGGCCTTGACCAAGGTTGACAGAAAGCCTTCGTGCGCGTTCGCGTCGACGAGCAGGCACTCCGTCGCGCCGCACACGCCGGTTCGCCGCAGCTTGCCGTTGAGCACCAGGGGGACGGCGACAGCGAGGTCGGCACCGCGATCGACATAAGTGTGGCACACGCCCTCGAGATGCGCGAATACGGGCACGCGC
>JBGTIU010000033.1:0-19003 GCA_041745515.1 Hyphomicrobiaceae bacterium
ACCACACCATGGGTAGTGGGTCAGTTTGAAATATTATCCCTGATTCGCTTCTGGTAAGCCCCGCGCTTTTGGCTGGCGATCACCGCGTCGGGACACCGAGAACCATCTACCCGGCACGGTCGCCGGTGTCGACAATGGACCGAACAGGGCAATCAAAGCCATGAGGCCCAGCCCACCCCTTCAAGACGGGTCGAACCCAATTCATGCCCGCCCCTCACCGCCCGATCTGCTCCTTGACCTTGGTGGCGAGCTGCACGAGCGAGAACGGCTTCTGCAGAAAGGCGAACTCGGTACCGGGGTCGAGCGTGTTCTTGAAGGCATCATCGGGATAGCCCGACATGAACACGAATTTCAGCTTCGGCTTCGACCGGCGCAGCTCTTTCAACAAGGTAGGCCCATCCATTTCCGGCATGATCACGTCACTGACGACAAGATCGATCGGCCCCTTCGTCGCCGCGATCACCTCCAGCGCCTCGACGCCGCTCGACGCCTGTAGAACCTCGTAGCCCTGTCGCCGCAAGGCCTCGACGGCGAAACCGCGCACCGCGTCCTCGTCCTCGACGAGCAAAACGCGGCCGGAGCCGGTCAGGTCGACGGCGCGCTCTTTCTTGACGGCCTTGTGGTTGATGAGTTCGGCAGCGCTCTCGACGTGATGGCGCGGCAGATACAGCCGGAACGTCGTACCCTGGCCGGGCGTGCTTTCAAGGAACACGAAACCGCCGGTCTGCTTGACGATACCATAGACCGTCGACAGGCCGAGGCCGGTGCCCTTGCCCACGCCCTTGGTGGTGAAGAACGGCTCGAAGATCTTGGCCATCACCTCGGGCGACATGCCATGACCTGTGTCTTCCACTTCGATCAAAACGTACTCCGCCACCGTGAAGCCCGGCTGGTCGATACGCTGGCTCTCGCGCTCGGTGACGTTGCGCGTGCTGATCTTCAACCGGCCGCCGTCCAGCATCGCGTCTCGGGCATTGACCGCAAGGTTGATGATGACCTGACCCAACTGCGAGCGATCTGCCTTGACGTACCAGAGGTCGCGGCCTTGCGTGATCTTGAGGTCGATCTTCTCGCCGAGCAGGCGATTGAGCAGCACTGCCAGATCGCCGAGCGTCTCGCCGAGTTGCAGCACCTCCGGCTGCAACGTTTGCCGCCGGGAGAACGCCAGCAGCTGGCTCACCATGCCGGCTGCGCGGTTGGCGCTGCTCTTGATCGCCATGATGTTCTTGTAGGCGGCATCGGTCGGACGATGCGTCTGCAGCAGCAGATCGGAAAACCCGATGATTGCCGTCAGCACGTTGTTGAAATCATGCGCGATGCCGCCGGCGAGCTTGCCCACGGCCTCCATCTTCTGACTTTGGGCAAAACTGATCTCCAGCGCCTTCTGCTCGGTCGCATCCATGATGTAGAGGATCGCCGCTTCGTGCGCGTTGGCGGAACGGCCGAGCGCGCTGATCACGACACGACGGGTGAATTCTCCGGCCTCGCCAACAGCAATCTCGATGGGTGCGATATTGGCTTTTCCCGAGAGCGCGGCCTGCATGGCTTGTTCGAATGCCATCTGCGAGGCGGCGGGCGTATCCTGGGCCAGCAACTCGGTCGCCACCATGCCCTCAATCGTGCCGCTGGCGAGCAAAAGCCGGGCGAACGCGCTGTTGGCGCCGGTGATGCGCCCTTCCGGGCCAATCATTGCGATGCCGAACGGCGCCGACTGGAACAGTCGCACCAGCCGGCTTGCGGAGGTGGTGCCGTCCGGCACCGCCGCGACTTCACCGACACGGTCGAAGATTGCCGCCACGAACCCCGTCGATTGCCCATTCGGCAGGCACTCACCACCAACCCTGCGCGGCGCAATCATCAACCGCGCCGGCCAGTTGCAGCCGTTGGCATCCAGCAGATCGAGTTCCAGGGGCCGGGGTGTCGAGACGATATCGCGAGCAACATTGCGCAGCAGAGCCGCGCCATCGCCGGAGACGACATCGGTGATCTTCAGGCCGCGGCTGCGCAACTCAGGCGATATGCCAAGCCACCCCGCCAGCGCGCCATTGAGATACTCGATCCGGCCCCCGCCATCGACGACGAGCAAGCCAGCCGGCATCTGCTCGTAGTGGACGAGCGAGGTCTGCAAGGCTTTCAGGTTCTCGGTTTGCAGCGCGCGTTGCGACGTGACATCGAGCAACGTCCAAAGCGTCAGCCGCTCGCGGCCAAGCACGGCGGCCAACTGTCCGGAGTGAAGCGGCCTCACGCCCAATCGATACCAGCGTCCACCCGAGGCATCGCCGGCCCCAGGATCGGCTGGATCACGATCGATGGCGCGCGAAAGCGGAAACGTTTCGTCTCGGGTCTCGCCACGCTCGGCGGCCCGCGAAAGGCGGAAATAGGCCTCCACCGCCGCTGGTTCGCCGGCAAGGGCGTCTTCCAGCGCCCGATGCTCGCCGGCACCGGTCGATCCGATGAGCCCGACATGGGTACGGTTGGCATAGACCTGCCGTCCCCGCCGGTCGGTCACGTGGAGTGCCTCGTCGCAGTCTTCGGCAATGGTGCGGGCAATGTCGCTCTGCTTGCCGCGATCGGCAATACGGACATGCCCCGTTGCCAGGGCGAGGAGGAAAAACACGCCGACGGTGGCCAACAATGCCATCAGCAGCAGAATGACCGGCTCGGCGGTGCCGGAAAACAACAGTGCGAAGCCACCCAGGGCGCCGAATCCAATCGCGGCTATGACGGGAAAGATATTACCGTCACCGCGAAAGCTATCGGGCCCCCCGGTGACCGCGTTCAGGCCGATGCGCGCAAACCGGTCGCTCATGGCTTGCACGATATCGCGATTCGGCGTCCCGGAAGATGACGGCTCCCGGTTGGATCGACGGTCGAGCAACTCTCGCGCAGCCCTCGCGGTGGCGGCGGGGGCGTTCAGCAGCGTCAGCCGAGCTGTGAAGACGAATGAACCGGCGCTTTGAATCACCCCGCGAAGCCGGCCCCTGGATTTCGCGTACGACGCAGCAAACTCACTTTTTGACGCCAACATGCCGTGCACAACCACTGCTGAATTCGATTTCCACTACTGCCCGGCTCGCGTAATCGCTCGAGCCGTTGCCGCGCCGCGCAACAACGTGGAGCAGCCTTACTGTCAACAAATCGATCATCAGGGTTAAAATGGTGCTAAATACCGGATATAGCTCCTGGCGCCAGATTCGGGGCGGCTCGGCGGTATACCAGTGCAGGCATCGCGGCAGCCATGCGGCGAAACAGGGAGCGCGGCACCGCGATGGGCCGCGGCGAGGGGCAAATGTGGAACTTCCTCTACTGGTTGTTTTTTCTGACGTTCATTGCCGCCTTGTTGGTGGTCTGCGGCTTGCTGGTGCGCGGGTACCTGACGACCGGATCGCCGACCAGCGCCCTTACCAACACTTTTTTTGGCCCCAAGCCTGAAAAACGGTTGGACGTCGTTGACCAGGCCAACGTCGACGGCCGCCGCCGTCTGGTTCTGATCCGGCGCGATGACGTAGAGCACCTGATTATGACCGGCGGCCCGGTGGACGTTGTTATCGAAACCAACATCGGACAGTCTCGACCGCGCAGTGCCGAGGTTTTGGATGGGCCCGGCAGCATCTATAATCGGCCGGCGCGGACGCTTGGGCAGGCCGCGGGAGACAAAACCTAGGAGCGGGCTCGACAATGAAGTGTTGGGTGTCACGCTCGGCGGCAGCGCTTGCCGTGGCCATGCTGCTGGCCGTGGCAGCCGATATCCGGCCGACGCTCGCTCAGACGGTCACCCCAGTAGCTCCCGCACCGTCGACGCCGGCTGCAGCAACTCCCGAATCGAATGCGCTCGCGCCGGAAACAGTTCAGGGGATCGCCAGGCTTACTCAGCAGATCGAGCAGATCGAGAGAACAGTCGAACGCGTTAAAGACCGCGAGGAAGGACTGGCGGTCCAACGTGCCGAAGCCGAGGCGCTGTTGGCCGAGGCACAAAAGCTCGGCGAGACCGTGCGCCCTCGGCTCGACGAGGTTCGGCTGCAGATCGAAAAACTCGGCAAGCCGCCTGCCGCGGCTGCGGCGCCGGAGAGCGAAGCCGTCGCGGCCGAACGCACCCGGCTGACGGCTTTGTCGGCGCAACTCGATGGCGCGTTCAAAACGACGGAACTGGTCCAGGTCCGCACGCGGCAACAAATCAGCCGAATACAGGATTTCCGCCACACCGTTTTTGCCCGCGACTTGCTCAAACGTGCGCAAAGCCCCTTGCGCCCGGCGATCTGGCAACAAGTCGGCCAGGAGATCCCCCGGATCAGGCTGCAAGCCGGATCGCTCGCCGGCACATGGCGGGCCATGGCGCAGCCCGACGCGGCAAGCCTGATCTGGTTGCTGGCCTTTGCGAGCGTGACCTACATCGGCCTCACCATACTGCTGGGTCGGACCTGCAGCCGGATGCTGGCGCCCGTGCCTGAGCCCCCGCCCGACTTTTTTGCGCGTGCCGGCACAGCGACCTGGGTTGCCGCCGCCCGCGCACTGCCGGTCATCGCCACCGCACTCACGCTTTACTTCGGCCTCGATGCGCTTGGCCTGTTGACCTACCAGGTCAGTCCGCTCGCCGAAGCCGTGACCGCCGCAGTGATCGCGGCGGCAGGCGTTTCGGGTCTGGCGGTCGCACTGCTGACCCCGCGCTATCCACACTGGCGCCTGGTCGATCTGTCGGACGCAAGCGCGTGGCGCCTGGTTGCCCTGACGCGATGGATCGCGGTGGTGTTTGCCGCCGATCTGGTCGTGCGTGAGCTCATCCGCACGCTGTCTTTGACCCTTCCGGTCAGCGTGGCGCAGACGTTCCTCACCAGCATGGCGTTCGCCGGACTGCTGATCGGCATCGTTCGTACCCGGTTTGAGCCAAGGGCGCTTGCGACATCCGGCTCGGCAGCGTCGCTTTACCGACCGCACTGGCTGAAGTTGCCGCTCCTCGCAGCGGCGCTGACGATCCTCGGCCTGTCGTTGCTCGGCTACATTGCGCTCGGCAGTTTCATCGCCAGTCAGATGACGTTGATGGGCAGCTGTCTCGTCGTGTTCGTGGTCCTGCATCTGGCCATCGGCGCGCTCGCCACCGAGCCGGAGGATATCAATCGCCCCGTCGGCCGGATGCTCGAATCGGAGCTGGGTCTCGATCTCAACCGCCGCCGGCAATTGTCGCGGGCGATGACCTGGGTGCTCAATCTCGGTCTGTTGCTGGCCGCGGTTCCGGTGGTGCTGCTGGCATGGGGCTTTTCCGCGCTCGAGATTGCGACCAGCCTCAAAGGTCTGATTTTCGGCTTCGAGATCGGTCAGTTCAAGATTTCGCTGGCCCGCATCCTGATAGCGATCGGACTGTTCGCCGGTATGCTGTTCACGACACGCCTGCTGCAACGCTGGCTTGGCGCAACGGTGTTGAAGCCTGCCCGCATGGATGCCGGTATTGCGCATTCGATCCACACCGGTATCGGCTACGCGGGGTTTGCAATCGCCGGCTTGTTCGCGGTCTCCTACGCCGGCCTCGACATCACCAGTCTCGCGATCGTGGCCGGGGCGCTGTCGGTCGGCATCGGCTTCGGCCTGCAATCGATCGTCAACAATTTCGTCTCCGGGCTGATCCTGCTCGTCGAGCGCCCCATCAAGGTCGGCGACTGGATCGTCGTCAAAGGTCAGGAAGGCTACGTGCGCCGCATCAGCGTGCGAGCAACAGAAATCGAGACATTCGACCGGGCCAGCATCATGCTGCCGAACTCCGAGCTGATCACCGGGTCGGTGATGAATTGGACGCATCGCAACGCGATGGGCCGCATCGTTATCAAGGTGAGCGCCTCCTATCATTCCGACCCTGAGCGCGTGATGGCGATCCTCGGCGAGGTCGCCGAGCGCAATACGTCGATCATGCGGCAACCGGCACCGCGCGTCTCGTTCGACGAGCTCGGCGCCAATGGCCTCGAATTTTCGCTTCGCGTGCACGTGGCCGATATCAACAACGCGCTTGATGCTCAAACCGGCCTGCGGCTCGATATCTTCAAATCGTTCAGTGAGGCCGGCATCGAGATCCCGTTTACGCCCTACGATATCCACCTGCGCAACACCGAGAATGCCCGAACCGCTTTTGCCAAGGCTCTGGAAACTCGGCAGCGAGAACAGACCGCGACGGCGGCCGAGTAGCCCGCCAAGCGAGAGGGGCCAGTTGCATCGCGCCATGGGGTGCGTTACCCAACACGGGCGGCGTTTCAGAGACCTCGGAGAGATGGGATGATCAAACGGTTTACGGCTGCTGTTGCCGCACTGCTGGCGCTATCAACCGCCGCGTCCGCCCAGACCACGCTCAGTCAAGTCAAAACACGCGGCCAGTTGATCTGCGGCACAAGTCTTGGCGTGGCGGGGTTCTCCTCGCCTGATGACAAGGGTGTATGGACAGGGTTCGACACCGACATGTGTCGCGCGCTCGCCGCCGCGATCTTCGACGACCCTGACAAGGCGCGCTACGTGCCATTGTCCTCCAAAGACCGCCTGATCGCGCTGCAGTCGGGCGAGATCGACGTGCTGTCACGCACCACCACGTGGGCGTCGGGCCGCGATGCCGCCCAAGGCGTCATCTTCACCGCGATCAATTTCTATGACGGCCAGGGACTGCTCGTGCGCAAGTCGGCGAACATCAAGGCAGGCAAGGAGTTGAACGGGGCCACAGCCTGCGTGAGCCAAGGCACGACCAATGAACTCAATCTGGCCGACTTTGCCCGCGCCAACGGCATCAAGCTCAATCTACTGACTTTCGCGGATGCCAACGAGACCGCGAAGGCCTATGATTCCGGTCGCTGCGACGTCTACACCACGGATCGGTCGCAACTCGCCGCCAATCGATTGAAGTTCAGGGATCCGGCCGAGCACCTGCTGCTTCCGGATATCATCTCGAAAGAACCACTCGGCCCCTGGGTGCGTCGCGGCGACGAGCAATGGTTCACGCTGGTGCGTTGGACTCTGTTTGCAATGCTCAATGCCGAGGAGCTCGGCGTCAGCCGAGCCAATGTGGACGAGATGATGAAGTCCACGAGCCCCGAGGTGAGGCGGTTACTCGGCCTCGAGGGCAACACCGGCGAGCAGTTTGGCTTGACCAAGGATTGGATCGTTCGCATTCTGAAGCACGTCGGCAACTATGGCGAGAGCTTCGACCGTCATCTGGGCCCGGCCACGCGCGTCGGGCTCGATCGTGGCGCCAATAACCTCTGGACGAAGGGCGGGCTGCAATATGCCCCGCCGATCAGGTAGCCGGCTGGGAGCCCCATGACACCAACAATCAATGATGCTCTGTTGCTGCGCGACTACCTGCCGATCGTGATTTTCCTAGGGGTGGCACTGGTCATCGGTCTGGCCTTGATGGCGGTGCCATTTCTGGTAGCGGTGCGCAATCCGGACCCAGAAAAGGTGTCGGCCTACGAGTGCGGCTTCAACGCTTTCGACGATGCGCGCATGAAGTTCGACGCGCGGTTCTATCTCGTGGCGATCCTGTTCATCATCTTCGATCTCGAAGTGGCTTTCCTGTTTCCCTGGGCAGTCGTCTTTCACGACATCGGCGCATTTGGCTTTTGGTCGATGCTGGTGTTCCTCAGCGTGCTCACCATCGGCTTCATCTACGAGTGGAAGAAGGGCGCGCTGGAGTGGGATTGATGGTTGGCGGTGCCTTGCGCGGCGTTGTCGCCGATGGCCCGCCGTGATACCGTCTGCTCGTGTCAACGAAGGTCGAGACCGTGGCATCAGTCAGACGAAAACCCGCCGCCGCGCAAGAGCCGATGACCGTCGATGAGTTTATCGCGTGGGACGACGGCCAGCCGGGTAAACATCAGCTGGTCGATGGTGAGGTGCGTGCAATGTCACCGTCGAGCGCCACCCATGGGATCATTCAGGCCAATCTGGCTTTTCTCCTGACAGGACATCTCGCTGCGCCGGGCAATCGCTGCCGAGTCGTGACCGAACCGGCGATCGAGACTCGCATCCGTGCCCGCCGCAATATGCGTGTGCCCGATCTCGGCGTCAGTTGCGCTCCAGTTCCCGGCGGCCAAATCGCCCTGCCCGACCCGATTCTGCTGATCGAGATCATGTCTCCCGGCAACAAAAGTGATACCTGGGACAATGTCTGGGCGTATGCCACAATCCCGAGCGTCAAGGAAATATTGATCGTCCAGTCGACGCGGATCGAGGCCGCTTTGCTGCGCCGCCAGGCCGACGGGTCATGGCCGCCCGATCCTGAAACGATCGGTGCGGAGGCCACGCTCGCCTTGACCTGCATCGGCCTCGGGGTGCCGCTGCGAGCGGCCTTCGCCAAGACCTATCTCGTGGAAGAGACCTGAGGTCTGATCCGCAGGTTGCATTGTGAGCGCTGCCGGGTTACCTGCGGAGGATGACCCCAGCGCATCGCCGGAAAGCAGCCTTCGAATGACTGTCATGGTTCCCCCGCAACCGGTCTTCGACAAGCTCGCGCAGGGCGCAGGCACCGTGGCGCGGCCGAATGACCAGTTCTTCGGCGGTATCTCCAACGAACTCGCCGACAAGGGTTTCCTCGTCACCACCACCGACGACCTGATCAACTGGGCGCGCACCGGCTCGCTGATGTGGATGACGTTCGGTTTGGCATGCTGCGCGGTCGAGATGATGCAGGCTTCGATGCCGCGCTACGACCTCGAACGCTTCGGATTTGCGCCGCGCGCCTCGCCACGCCAGTCCGACGTGATGATCGTCGCCGGCACGCTGACCAACAAGATGGCGCCGGCGCTGCGCAAGGTCTACGACCAGATGCCGGAGCCGCGCTACGTGATCTCAATGGGCAGTTGCGCCAATGGCGGCGGCTATTACCACTATTCCTATGCCGTGGTGCGCGGCTGCGATCGCATCGTACCGGTCGACATCTACGTCCCCGGCTGCCCGCCGACCGCCGAAGCGCTGCTCTACGGCGTGCTGCTGCTGCAGCGGAAAATCAGGCGGACAGGAACGATTGAGCGGTAGAAGTGGGGGTTAGGGTTTGGGAATTGGGGTTTTGTTTTTGCGATGGCGAGTGATGATCAATCTGCGTCGATCAAGTCCTATCGGGACCTCCGCGTCTGGCAGGAGGCCTTGAACCTTGCGGAAATAGCCTATCGACTGGTGGCCGCTTTCCCGAAGGATGAACTGTACGGTTTGACGTCGCAAATTCGTCGCGCAGCAAGTTCTGTGCCTGCAAACATTGCTGAGGGCTACGGGCGAGGCGGTCGCGCGACCTACGTGCAGTTCCTGAGAATTGCCCAAGGCTCACTCAAAGAACTCGAAACGCACCTCCTACTGGCGCACCGCGTCGACCTGATCCGCGGCGCGACCACCGATCCGTTGTTGAAGAAGTCCGACGAAATTGGCCGCATGTTGAACCGGTTGATCGCATCACTGCTGGCGAAACAACTCCCCAAACCCTAACCCCTAAACCCCAAACCCACTCAGAACTCATGGACTGGAACACCCGTTTCGCTGGCGACGACTATGTATTCGGCAGGTCCGCCAGCCAGTTTGTGGTCCGGATGGAGCCAAGGCTGGCGCGCAAATCGCGCGTGCTGTGCATTGCAGATGGCGAGGGCCGCAATTCGGTCTATCTCGCCCAACAGGGTCATGACGTGGCGGCCAACGACTTTGCGGCGAACGCCATCACGAAAGCGAAGAAACTAGCGGCCGACGCAGGTGTAACGATCGCATACGCTCAGGTCGATCTCGAAACGTGGAATTGGCCCGAGCACAGTTGCGACGCCGTGTTCGCGGTCTTCTTCCAGTTTGCCTTTCCCGACACGCGGGACCGCATTTTCGCCGGGCTGAAGCGGACGGTTATCCCCGGCGGGCGGATTTACCTGCACGGCTACACCCCCAAACAGCTCGACTACAAGACGGGCGGACCACCCGACGTGGAACGCCTGTATACCGAGGAATTACTCAGAACCGCGTTTGCCGATTGCAGCATCGAATTGCTGACCAGCTACGAAGAAGAGCTGCAAGAGGGCGCCGGGCACAGCGGCTGGTCGGCGTTGATCGATCTCGTCGCGCGGACGGGGGCATGATCCGAATGCAGGTGCCAAACTTTTGCAATCGATAGAGGATGCGTTATGGCTGGTAACATTGCTGAACTCGGCATCCACTTGGCCAGGGCTGTCGGGCCTGCCATTCAATCGACCAGCACTGCTTTTGGCGAGCTGACCGTCATCGTCGCCCGCGAAACCATCGTCGACGTGCTGACCAAACTGCGCGACGATGCCGCCTGCAAGTTCGAAATCCTGATCGACATCTGCGGCGTCGATTATCCCGCCCGCGCCAACCGTTTCGATGTGGTCTATCACCTGCTATCGCCGCGGCTCAACCAACGTATCCGCGTCAAGCTCGAGACCAACGAAGCCGATCCGGTGCCGAGCGCGATCCCCGTGTTCCCAGCCGCCAACTGGTTCGAGCGGGAAGCCTACGACATGTACGGGATACTGTTCTCGGGCCACCCCGATCTACGCCGGCTGCTGACCGATTACGGCTTCCAAGGACATCCGCTGCGCAAGGACTTCCCGCTCACCGGCTACGTCGAGGTGCGCTACGACGACGAAGCCAAGCGCGTCGTCTACGAGCCGGTAAAGCTGACCCAGGACTTCCGCACCTTCGACTTCGAAAGCCCGTGGGAGGCTGTGAACTACGTGCTGCCGGGGGACGAGAAGGCGAAGGGGCAGTAAGTGCGTGAAGTCGCCAATTCGCCAAGTCGTGATGACTTAAGCTCTGGTTGTCGAACCCTGGAGAGTAAAGTGTCCGCTGAAGGTCGTATTCGATCGTATCGCGATCTGGATGTGTGGCAGGTTGCAATGGCACTTGCGGAGGCGTGCTATCGCGACACGCGTGACTTCCCTCGCGAAGAGGCCTTCGGCATGACCTCGCAGATACGGCGCGCGGCAGCATCGATCCGCGCCAATGTAGCGGAGGGATATGGCCGGGAAAGCACTGGAGCGTACATTCAATTCCTGAGAGTGGCCCAGGGCTCCCTGAAGGAACTCGAAACTCACCTGATGCTCGCAGAGCGCGTTGGCCTACTGAGCAGCGAAAAATCTGTGTCATCCCTCGCCGAATGCGAGCGAGTGAGCAAGATGCTACGAAACTTCATCCGATCTCTGCAGGCCAAGAACTGAGCACCTATTTTACACGACTTGGCGATTTCACGACTTCACGAGACTTCCCCAATGCCCGAAACCGAAATCCGCCCGTTCAATATCAACTTCGGCCCGCAGCATCCGGCCGCGCACGGGGTGCTGCGGCTGGTGCTCGAACTCGACGGCGAAGTGGTGGAGCGCGTCGACCCGCACATCGGCCTCTTGCATCGCGGCACCGAGAAATTGATCGAGCACAAAACCTACCTGCAGGCGATCGGCTACTTCGACCGGCTCGATTACGTCGCGCCGATGAACCAGGAGCACGCCTTCTGCCTCGCCGCCGAAAAGCTGATCGGCCTCGACATCCCCTACCGGGCGCAGCTGATCCGCGTGCTGTTCTCCGAGATCGGGCGCATCCTGTCGCACCTGCTCAACGTGACGACCCAGGCGATGGACGTCGGCGCGCTGACCCCCCCGCTGTGGGGCTTCGAGGAGCGCGAGAAGCTGATGGTGTTCTACGAACGCGCCTCGGGCAGCCGCATGCACGCCAAGTATTTCCGCATCGGCGGCGTGCACCAGGATCTGCCAGAGCAACTGGTAGCCGACATCGCTGCCTGGATCGACCCGTTTCTGAAGGTGTGCGACGATATCGAGACGCTGCTGACGGAGAACCGCATTTTCAAGCAGCGCAATGTCGATATCGGAGTGGTGTCGCTCGAGGAGTGCTTCGCCTGGGGCTTTTCCGGCGTCATGGTACGCGGCTCCGGCGCGGCCTGGGACCTGCGCAAGGCGCAACCCTACGAGTGCTATCCCGAGTTCGACTTCGATATCCCGATCGGCAAGAACGGCGACTGCTACGATCGCTATTGTCTGCGCATGCAGGAGATGCGCGAGAGCGCCAAGATCATGCGGGCGGCCTGCGCCAGGCTGATGTCGCCGGCAGGTCGCGGGCCGGTCACGTCCGACAACAAGAAGGTGGTGCCGCCGAAACGTGCCGAGATGAAACGCTCGATGGAGGCGCTGATTCACCACTTCAAGCTCTACACCGAGGGCTTTCATGTTCCGGCGGGCGAGGTCTACACCTGCGTCGAGGCGCCGAAGGGCGAGTTCGGCGTCTACCTCGTGTCGGATGGCTCGAACAAGCCCTACCGCTGCAAGATCCGCGCACCCGGCTTCCCGCATCTGCAGGCCATGGACTTCATCAACCGCGGCCACATGCTGGCCGATGTCAGCGCGGTGCTGGGCAGCTTGGACATCGTGTTCGGGGAGATAGATCGGTAGGGGCAAGCAGCCCTCTTTTCTCTCGCGATCAACCCGCCTCATCCCCCTTTGCCACCGCACCCTTCTTTTTACCGGCCTTGCCCAAAATCTTCACCGCTTTGACAATATCCGCCCGCGCGCCACGCTTGGCCAGATAGTCGGCTGTTATAAGCGCGGAAATCTTTTCGGCAACCGCCATATTAATGAGTTGATTGAGCGTTGTCCCTTCTGCGACAGCGATTTTCTCAGCCTCCATCTTGAGGCTCACGGGCAGGCGCAGCGCATAGTTCGATTTGGTTGCCACGACTATTTTCCTTTCATGCGTTGCCACGCTGGGCCCGGCTGCTCAATCCGCAAACCGACATGTTCCGCACCGGCAAAATCCCGGACGTTGAACGTAAGCAACGCATCTGCTTGGCCAAGAACAGCCGTTTCCAGGACCATTTCATCGCCGGGGTCTCGCAGCAGGGGACGCCATAGGTAGTTCAGTTCGACCGGTTCTGCGACTGCACAGAGCGCGTCCAGCACTTCGCCAATCTCGCGAACCTTCAGGCCAAACGCTGCAAGGCTTTCAGGCCGCAGCATGACGTCTTCGTATTCCAGAACCAAGGGTACTGACAAAAGCAAAACATATTGCCCAAGCAAAACGCTTTCTAGCCAAAGACGCGAGGCGCCGCTACGGCTGCGCAGTCCCGCAACAACAACGCTCGTGTCTAGCACGATCCGCATGAGGGGCATACTAGCATATCACGGGCGATATGCAAGCGGCACCCGCCTGCGCGCAGCGCTCGCGAGCCCGATCACCATCAGGATTGCGCCTGCAGCGCTTGTTAGGATAGTGCGAGTGGCCATATCCAGGAGTTATTCGCTGTGACCGTTCTCGATTTCCCCCCCGCCCCCCTCTCCGGCCTGCTCGTGGTCACGCTCGAGCAAGCCGTCGCGGCGCCGATGACGAGCCGGCGGCTGGCAGATGCCGGCGCGCGCGTGATAAAGCTCGAACGGCCCGAAGGCGACTTCGCACGCAGCTACGACAAGTGCGCCAACGGTCTGAGCGCCTATTTTGTCTGGCTCAATCGCGGCAAGGAGTCGGTCACGGTCGACCTCGCGACACCTGCCGACAAGGCTCTGTTTGGGGCGATGCTGGCCCGCGCCGACGTCTTCGTTCAAAACCTGAAGCCTGGTGCGCTCAGCAGGCTTGGGTTTCCCATTGAACGGCTGAGGGAGCGCTTCCCCCGCCTCATCATGTGCTCGATCTCCGGCTACGGCGAGACCGGTCCCAGCGCCCAGCGCAAAGCGTATGACCTGCTGATCCAGGCCGAGGCGGGTCTCGCCTCGGTCACTGGCGGGCCCGAAGCGCCGGCGCGCGTTGGCGTATCGGTGGTCGACATCGCCACCGGCCTGAACGCCTATGAGGCGATCCTGGAAGCGCTCATCGCGCGCGGCCGCACAGGCGATGGCGCCGACATCCGCGTGTCGATGTTCGATGCCATCGCTGAATGGATGGCCGTGCCCCTCATCCACCACGCCGCTGGCAACGCCCCGAAACGGATCGGGTTGGCGCATCCCTCGCTCGCGCCCTATGGCGTGTTCGCGACAAAGGACGCCGTGCCAATCCTGATCAGCATCCAGAACGACCGCGAATGGGCGGTGTTTGCGACGAAGGTGCTCGAACAGCCGCAACTCGTGAGCGACGCACGGTTCGCGAGCAACATCACGCGGGTGACAAATCGGGCGGCGACAGACGCGCTCGTTGCGACGCATTTTGCGGCGCACGATCACAGGACGATCATCGCGTCGCTCGATGGCGCCGATGTCGCTTTCGGTCGCGTCAACGACCTTGCCGCGCTGCTGGAACATCCGCATCTGCGACAGGTTGCAGTGGCGACCCCGGCTGGCGACGTGATGCTGCCGGCACCTGCTGCCCGCCGCATCGGAGAACAACATGCGCTTGGCGCGGTCCCGGCGCTCGGGATGCATAACGACTCCGTTCGAGCAGAGTTCAAAATGACCTGATCAGCAATTGCTCATGGATCCTCTCCGCATGAAGACCGAAGCTCCACGCCCCATCCTGTTGAAGGACTACCGGCCACCGGCCTTCCTGATCGATACCGTGACGCTCGACGTCGCACTCCACCCGACGGCAACGCGCGTACGCTCGCGCCTCGGACTTCGGCGCAACCCGGCCGTGACCGGGCATGAACCTCTTTTTCTCGACGGCGAACAGTTGCAGCTCGAACAGATCAAGCTCGATGGGCGCACGCTCAGCGCCGACGACTATGAGCTCAGCCCCACAGGGTTGATGCTCGGCAAGGCACCGGCCAAGACCTTCACCCTCGACATCACAACCGTCATCAATCCCGATGCCAACACGGCTCTGCAGGGGCTTTACCGGTCGCGCGGCATCTACTGCACGCAATGCGAAGCGCAAGGCTTTCGGCGAATCACCTATTTCATCGACCGGCCGGACGTGCTGGCACGCTACGCCGTGCGTATCGAGGCCGATCGCAACGAGGTGCCGGTGCTGCTCGCCAACGGCAACCCGGGCGAACGCGGCACACTCGAGGGCGGCCGCCGCCATTACGCGAACTGGCAGGATCCGCACCCGAAGCCGTCGTACCTGTTCGCGCTTGTCGGCGGCACTCTTAGGTCCACCACCACGACCTTCCGCACCAGATCGGGCCGCAAGGTCGACCTCGCAATCTACGTCGAGCCCGGCAAGGAGAGCCGCTGCGGCTGGGCGATGGACGCACTAAAGCGTTCCATGCGTTGGGACGAAAAGCGGTTTGGCCGCGAGTACGACCTGGACGTGTTCAACATTGTTGCTGTGTCAGACTTCAACATGGGCGCGATGGAGAACAAGGGCCTCAACATCTTCAACGATCGGCTGGTGCTGGCGAGCCCCGAAACGGCTACGGACGCGGCCTTCGAGGCCATCGAAGCCGTCATCGCGCATGAATACTTCCACAACTGGACCGGCAATCGCATCACCTGCCGCGACTGGTTTCAGCTATGCCTGAAGGAAGGGCTGACGGTGTTTCGCGATCAGGAATTCTCCGGCGACGAGCGTTCCCGGACAGCGCAACGCATTCAGGACGTGCGGCTCTTAAAATCTCGCCAATTCCCTGAAGATGCGGGACCGCTGAGCCACCCGGTACGCCCCGAGAGCTATGTCGAGATCAACAACTTCTACACGGCGACCGTCTACGAGAAGGGCGCGGAGGTCTGCCGCATGCTGCAGACCATTCTTGGCAATGCCGGTTTCAACAAGGGACTCGATCTCTACTTCGCGCGGCATGACGGACAAGCTGCGACCGTCGAGGACTTCCTGACCTGCTTTGCCGATGCGACCGGCGCCGACCTGGCTCAGTTCAAACTGTGGTATCGCCAGTCGGGCACGCCGGAAATCGTCGCACAGTTTGACTATGATGCCCACCGTGAGCGCGCGACCCTGACGCTCGAACAGGGCGGCCGCGCCAGCTCGGCCGAGGCCAGGCGACGGCCGTTCCATATTCCTGTGCGCGTCGGCCTGATTGACCGCAAGGGCCGGGATGTGCCGCTCAAACTGGAAAGCGGCAATGGTATTAGGGACGGGCTGCTGCATCTGACGAAGCGCACGCAGACTTTTCGGTTCGTCGACGTGCCGGAGCGCCCAGTCGTATCGCTGTTGCGCGGTTTCAGCGCACCGGTCAACCTGACGATCGATCGGTCCGACGCCGACCTCGCCTTCCTGATGGCGCAAGATCCTGATCTCTACAATCGCTGGCAGGCGGGGCAAGACTATGCCACGCGCGTGTTGCGTAAAGCGGTTACCGAGATCAGGGCCGGGCGCCGGCCAAAGGCACCCGATGAAATGATCGAGGCGCTACGAGGCATTCTATCGGACGACGGTCTGGAACCCGCCCTGCTCGCGCAGATGCTGACACTGCCGGGCGAAGCCGATCTAGCGCGCGCTATTGCGCGAGATATCGATCCCGATGCGATTCACAAAGCGTGCCGGGGCTTGAGACGGCAGGTAGGGACCCGCCTCGCCCGGGCGCTGGAAGGCATCTATGCCCGTTTCGCTGTCAAGCAAGCCTATTCGCCAGCGGCGGATCAGGCCGGTCAAAGGGCTCTGCGCAATATCGCCCTCGGCCTTCTGACCGCGCGCGGCCGGCCTGAAGACATCGCCCGCGCCGCGCGGCATTTCGATACCGCGACCAATGCCACCGACGAGGTCGATGCCCTGGGCTTGCTTGCACACGTGCGCTCACCGGAACGCACTCGAGCGTTCGAAGCCTTCCGGATCAAGTGGCAGCACGATCACCTGGTCATCGACAACTGGTTCAGCTTCCAGGCGGCCTCCTCGCTGCCTTCTTGCCTGGCAACGGTCGAGCGCTTGACCAGGCATCCGCTGTTCCAGCCGCAAAATCCGAACAAACTGCGCGGATTGATCGGTGTGTTCGCAATGAACCCGGTCAACTTCAACCGTCCGGACGGCCGCGGCTATGAATTCGTCGCCGGCAAAGTATTGGAGATCGACAAGTTTAATCCTCAAGTTGCATCGCGAATTCTAACGTCGTTCCGCAGCTGGAACGGGTTGGAAGCCGGCCGGCGCAAACTTGCAAGAGATGCCTTGACCGGCATCGCCAAAGCCAAAGGCCTGTCGCGGGACGTGCAGGAGATCGTGAACCGGATTCTCGCTGTCTGAGGCAACGGCAGGCTCGCGTGTGTGTTGCCAGTCACACAGTCGATCGGTGTTCGCACGGAACCCAATTACGACAAATTTAAACTCCCTCGACACCCGAGTCGCAATGGCGTCAACTCTTTAGTGTGATTCGGGTGTTCGCCGGATCACGGGCGAGACGGGCAAACTAAAATTGGGCAGGAGAGCAGGATGGCACGGACAACGTCCGCCAGTCCGGGGAGACGTGTGCGCTGGAGCCAGCAGGCAGCGCCGGTGTGGCTCCTGCTGACCGCCCACCTGGGTCTGCTGTCGGCAATGTTTGCACGACGATATTCCGATGGACCCTCGGTCGAGCCTGATGTCATATCTGCGAGCTTTCTGGCTGACGGGTCCACTGATCCCGCTCTCCTGGCGCTTGCTTCGGGCTTGCTCATCGCCCTGTTCGTCGTTGGCACGCAGCGGACACGGCAGTCCAGGATGCAGCAAGTCGACCCTGGCGAACCGTCACCAATTGCAGCCTCCGAACCAACCGGACCGCGGGCACTGCCAAGGCCTGGATCGCGACTTGCCCGAGTGCCCGCCTGCGAAAGCGACGAGGCTTACGCCGGCTTGATGGCTCGTATCGGACACGATCTTCGAACCCCGCTGAACGCGCTGCTCGGGTTTTCCGATCTCATGAAGTCCGAAACGTTCGGCCCATTGGGCAACGACCGTTACCGGGCCTACGCGGCCCACATGCACAGTTGCGGTCTCGATCTTCTGAAGGCCACCGAAAGCACGCTCGCGATGACCGCGCTGCTGACCAACCCCGCCCTCTCCAATCGGGATTCGGCACGCGTGATCGGTCTGGTCGACGAGGCTTGGGCGGCAGCCGCCATCGGGTTTGCCGACCATCCGGTCGGCATTCGAACGTCGATTTCAGCTGATGCGGTCGTGCGAGGCGACGGCAACGGAATGCACCAGGGGCTGGTGCAATTGCTGTGCGCGGCTCGCCTGCGTACGATGCACGGATGCAACGTCGAGATCACCGCTAACGACAGCCATGGTCGCGTTCAACTGCGGATCGCCACCCGGACCGCGCCCGAACTGAAGCCCATCGCGGATACCAACTGCCGCAACCGGACGAGTGCCTGGTGCGCGATCGACGACCTGCCGCTGAGCCTTGCCCGTACGATCTTCGCGCTGCAAGGTCTGATGCTGACCGAAAGCATCGATATCGATGGCCGCTGGACGGCCGTCGTCAACTTCGAAGACGCCAACCAGAGCGATTTTTTCGAGCTCCCCGCAATTGCTCGCAAGGCTTGGCATTGTAGTGCCGCGCGCCCGGTGCTGCCGGCAGCGTCTCACTCGGCGGCCTTTTTGGGGGGTGCACTGTCGGCCTCGGCCTCCGCCTGACCACGCGGCCCATCCGCCCGCCGCAGCTCGCGCCATTTGAGAAACTCGGCCCGCTCGTCTCCGGTCATGCGCCCCGCGATATCGGCGGACATCGTGGCGATGGTATTTCGTAACTTGGCTTCCGCTGCAAGAACGCGCGCTTCGGCTTCTAAAAAATTGCCACGGCTGAACGGTTCCGTCTTGAAGATGCGGGCAGCTTCGCGCCTGGCTGCCCGCAATTCCTGCCGCAATGGTCGCAGCGTCAGTTGCGGCCGCTCTTTGGCGACGGCTGAACGGACCACGGCGCGCCGCTGCTCGGGCAACGTATTGGCGTAGGTCATGAGATTGACGGCCAGCCCCGGCCCGCCGATGGCATTGCCGTAGCGTTGCGGCCAGATCGTGCGAGCGGCCACGCCGACCACGAACAGATTTCCTGAAAGTGAGAGCAGCAGCAACAGCCACAGCCAGCGCGGGACGCGGCGGCCAGGAGTTGCGCGCGCCGGCGCGCCGCTCGGTTCATTCGCGTTCATAGCACGTCCTCATCGCTGGAGGTCAGCTGATCGTCGCCGGCCACAAC
>JBGTIU010000034.1:0-20891 GCA_041745515.1 Hyphomicrobiaceae bacterium
TTAGCCAGGTTGCGTCGCCGCCGCCTTCGCCAGCGCCGTGATGCCAGCCCACTCGCCCGCGGCGATGAGGTTTGCCGGTGCGACCCACGAACCACCGACGGCCGCCACGTTGGGCAGCGCGAGGTAGCTCGCGGCCTTCGCCGCATCGATGCCGCCGGTGGGTAAGAACGCGAGGTTGCTCAACGGCGCGCCGATAGCCCTAAGCGCAGCCGTGCCGCCAGCCGGCTCGGCGGGAAAGAACTTCAGCACCCGATAACCCATGTCGGCCAGCGCCATCGCTTCGGATGCTGTCGCGACTCCGGGGAGGAACGGCACCGGCCAAGCGCTGGCGGCTTCGACCAGTCGCGGCGTCATACCCGGCGAGACGATAAACCGGCTGCCATGCGACATGGCGTCGGCGCCCTGCTCCGGTGTCAGTACTGTACCAGCGCCCACCATGGTGCCCGGCACCTGACGTGCGATGTCGCGGATGGCGCCGAGCGCAGCCTTGCTGCGCAGGGTGATCTCCAGCACTTCGAGACCGCCAACCGCCAGTGCTTTGGCGAGGGGCACCGCGTCCTCAAGCCGCTCGATCGTTAAGACCGGGACGACGCGCACCCGCCGCAGGGCTGCTTCGAGCCCGTGATTCAGCCGTTGTTGCATTTCTTGAACGTTCCTGCTTGTCGTTTGCGTCCAACTGGGCGAGCCTTATCAAAGCCGCCGCAACGGGAAACTGGTCCGTCACGCCATCATGCCAAAGCTTCGCCCCAATTTCGAGAAGATCGCGTTCGTTGCCAGCGACAATGCGGAAGCACAGGCTGCGCTCGGGCGGCTTGGCACCATCTACGGCGACGTGCCGGCGGATGACGCCGACGCGGTCGTTGCTCTGGGCGGTGACGGCTTGATGCTGCAGACCTTGCACCGGTCCATGCGATCGAGAACTCCCATCTATGGCATGAATCGCGGCTCGGTCGGATTCCTCATGAACGAGTATCGGGAGGACGGCCTTAAGGAGCGGCTGGCGCGCGCCACTACAACGACGACGCACCCGCTTACCATGACGGCGACCGACGATCGTGGCCGCACGCACCAGGGTCTCGCGATCAACGAAGTGTCGCTGTTCCGGCAAACGCACCAGGCCGCCAAGCTCAAGATCACAGTCGACGGTCACGTGCGCCTGGAAGAACTGATCTGCGACGGCGTGCTGGTCGCCACGCCGGCGGGCTCGACCGCTTACAATCTTTCCGCTTACGGGCCGATTCTGCCAATCAGCACCGCACTGCTGGCGCTGACACCGATCAGCCCGTTCCGACCTCGGCGCTGGCGCGGCGCGCTGCTGCCCGACAGTGCTGCGATCGGCATCGAGGTGCTGGAGCCGGACAAGCGCCCGGTCAACGCAGTGGCCGACCATTCGGAGACGCGCTCGGTCGTGCGTGTGGATGTCAGAGTCGATCGCAACATCGACCTGCTGATGATGTTCGATCACGGTCACAGCCTCGACGAGCGGATTTTATCCGAGCAGTTCAGGTATTGAAGGAGGCGATGATGCGGGGTCTCTATTTCGAGGAGTTCGAGGTCGGTGCCACGTTCGAGCACGCGATCCGCCGCACCGTGACCGAAATGGACAACACGCTGTTTTCGTGCCTCACGCACAACCCGCAGCCGCTGCACATCGACCACGAGTTCGCGGCCCAATCTGAGTGGGGCAAACCCCTCGTCAACAGCCTGTTCACGCTGGGGCTGATGATCGGCATCTCCGTCAACGACACCACGCTCGGCACGACGATCGGCAATCTCGGCATGACCGAAGTAAAGTTCGGCAAGCCGGTGTTCCATGGCGACACCATCCGCGTCACGACCGAGGTCGCGAGCAAACGCAAGAGCAAATCGCGGGCCGATGCCGGCCTCGTCGAGTTCCATCATCGCGCGTGGAACCAGCGTGACGAACTCGTCGCCGAATGCAGGCGGCAAGCGTTCATGCACAGGAGGGTCATCGGAGCGTGAGTGCCATGCGATCCCTGCTGTTTGTCCCCGGCGACAGCGAAAAGAAACAGGCGAAAGCGCTCGAGGCCGGCGCCGACGCGCTTATTCTCGATCTCGAAGACTCGGTCGCGCCGTCCCGCAAACAACACGCCCGGGAGATCTCCCGGGCCTGGATCTCGAGTGCCAAGGCGACCGCTTACCGACCTCACCTCTGCGTGCGCATGAACGCGCTGCGGTCCGCCTATTGGCAGGACGATCTCGAAGGCGTCATGCCGGCCGCGCCCGATGGCATTGTGCTGCCAAAACCGCGGTCCGGCGCCGACGTTGAACAACTAGCCGCAGCGCTCAGCCTGCTCGAGCCGCGCTTCGGCATCGAGCACGGCGCCACGCGCATCATCGCCATCGCGACGGAAGTGCCACTGTCGGTGTTGCAGATGCCGACCTACGTCCGTTCCAGCGCGCGCCTAGAAGGCCTGACGTGGGGCGCGGAAGACCTTGCCGCCGAGGTTGGCTCATCGACCAATCGCGGCAGCGACGGCGCATTCACATCGCCTTATCGACTGGCGCGTGATCTGTCGCTGTTCACCGCTTCGGCCGCCGGCGTGCAGCCGATCGACACCGTCTACGCGAACTTCCGCGATCTCGCCGGATTGCAACGCGAAGCCGAGGAGGCGGCGCGCGATGGCTTCACGGGCAAGCTCGCGATCCACCCGGCGCAGGTCGCCATAATCAACACGGCCTTCACGCCTAGTGATGAGACCGTCACCCGCGCCGTACGCATCGTGAAACTGTTCGCCGACAACCCAGGCTTGGGTGCCCTGTCGCTCGATGGCGCCATGGTTGATGTCCCGCACTTGAAGCACGCCGAGCGCGTGCTGGCGCGAGCGAGGCTGGCGGCAAAGTAGGAGGCGGCACCGACGTGCCGGCAGCCGAATTGCGATCATGCCGATGGCGTGAAGGAAGGACGCCGTCAAGGGGCTGGGATTGTGACCAACAATCGATACGCTACTCCGACTTCCTTGCTGGCATGATCGATTGGCCCTTCGCAGTCCAGCCGGGCGGCTGCGTCGAGTGATCTCCAGGTGTCGGCGCTCATCAACACCACCACGTCGTCCTCGCCGCTGCGTCCCCGCCCCAGCTGTTCGAGGCGCTGCGCGATGTTCACGCCGTCGCCGACCATGGTGTAGTCGATGCGTCCAGCGAAGCCGATGTTGCCGACGACGACCGAGGCTGTATGCAATCCAATCCTCAAGCGGCAGCACGGTTGGCTCTTCGCTCGCCGCTGGCGATTGAATTCCCGCATGGCTGTAGCGATGTCGCGAGCCGATGCGCAGGCGGCAGCCGCGTGTTCCGGCATGGCGTCAGGAGCGCCCCAGAATGCCATGATGCCGTCGCCGATGTATTTGTCGATCGTGCCACCATGGGCCTCGATGATCGGACCGATTTGCGAAAGGACCTCATTCAGGAAGGCCGCGACGTCTTCGGCCGAACGGCCGCGCGCGAACGCCGAGTAGCCCTCGAGGTCTGTAAACATTATGGTGACGTGCCGGCTTTCGCCCTGCAGAGCCGGCGCACCCGCTGAAATAAGCCTGCGCATCAGCGTCGCCGGCAGGTACGTCGCGAACACACCGAGCGCGACCCGCATGCGATCCAGCGCCGCATGTGCGCGGTTGGCCTCCGCGATCCAGCTCGGCGGCGGCGGGGGACTGGTGGAAAGGTCCAGCCGTTCTACCTTGTCGGCCGCGTCGGCCAGTGCCAGCATCGGCCTCGACAGACGCCGGGCCAGCTGCAGACTGATCCACAGGGCTAAGGCGAGCACCAGCGCACCGACAATTATCACGGCATACGACATCAGTCGCTCGCGTCGCCGTTCAGCTGCTGAAAAGTGACTGCCGACCAGGAGCGAGTGATCGCCAAAGCCAGCGACGGAGCGATAGACAAATACGTCGGCCTCGTCGGGACCTTGATTCCAATGACCGTCGAAGCCCCGCTTCTCAGCCATGGCTGAGAGCGCGTTCTGGCCGCCCGTCCAGATGCGCCGCAGCACAGGATCATCGATCTCTTCGAGGCGCGGAATATCCTGCAGCTTCGCCAGTCGCACGGGATCGACTAGCGTTGGATGGGCTAGGACGCGGCCGCGTTGCACGAGCACAAACGGTGTATGGCCGATATCTGATTGGATCGCGGCAGCAAGTTGCGACAAGGCTTTGGTGGTGACGGCCGCGACCAGCGCACCGTGGAAACCATCCGGTGCCCGCAGTGGCATCCGCCGCAGGATCGCCGGCTGCTGCTGAATCTGGCTCCAGTAGGGCGCCGTCCAACTCCCTTCACCGGAGCGCCGCGCCTCTGCCAGCACTTCGTCGGAGCGTGGCGTTTCGCCCGGTTTCAGGTCTACGAAATCTCGCGCTGCGCGCTCGAAACGACGCAGCGATCCATCCGGCCGGATATGCCCAAGAGCGACGACCTGCGGCGTGGCGGCGACGGCCGCGCGCATTGCCATGTCCATTGCCATGGAGTTTCCAGGGTCCAGCTGGCCCGCAGCGACCTCCTCGGATAGATAGCGGAGCTGCGTCGCCACCGATTCCAGATGGTCGACCAAGCGACGATCCAGCATTGCCATTTCCTGTTGCGCGGAATCTCGCAACAGTCGGCCGGTCGTATCGCGCGCGCTGAGAAAGCCCAATGCAGCGACGGGCACGATTGCGAGAATGACCAAGCCGCCGAACAGCAGCGGCAACAGGGTCGCCATCGGCAGCTCACGCCGGCGGGAGAGAGAATCCGTCATTGGCACCGAGTTGATAAAGCGGTCAGATCGCGCAGACTACTTGCAGTCGCCACGGGCCTTCACAATTGGTCGAGTTCGGCTGAAGTGTCACCGCTCCGGCACCCGCGTAATGCGCGCGCCCAGTGCATTGAGGCGTTCGTCGATGCGCTCATAACCGCGCTCGATCTGCTGCGCGTTGTTGATCGTGCTGGTGCCCTTGGCGCACAGCGCCGCCAGCAGCATCGCCATGCCGGCGCGGATGTCCGGGCTCTCCATGCGCGCGGCCCTTAAGCGCGCCGGACCCGACACGAGTGCGCGATGAGGATCGCACAAGACGATGCGCGCGCCCATGGCGATCAGTTTGTCGGTAAAGAACATGCGGCTCTCGAACATCTTCTCGAACATCAAGATGACGCCATCGCACTGGGTCGCAGTGACGATGGCGATCGACATCAAATCGGCCGGGAACGCCGGCCAAGGCTGATCCTCGAGCTTCGGGATGTGTCCGCCAAGATCGCTGCGGACCACGCGGGTCTGGTTCGCGGGCACGACGAGATCGTCGCCGTCGATCTGGCAGACGATACCCAACCGCTCGAACCCCATCAGCGTCGAGCGCAAATGCGGAATGCCTGCGCGTCTTATACGCAGAGACGAGCGAGTCACGGCAGCCAGCCCGATGAACGAGCCAACCTCGATATGATCGGGCCCAATGCGATGCGTGGCGCCGCCGAGGGGCAGCCCGCCATGCACGGTCATGGTGTTGGTGCCAATGCCCTCGATGCGCGCGCCGAGCGCGATCAGGAACTGGGCCAGATCCTGCACATGCGGTTCGGATGCCACATTGCGCAGCACCGACACCCCTTCGGCGACCGCCGCCGCCATCAGCGCGTTCTCCGTGGCTGTGACGCTGGGCTCGTCGAGGAACACGTCCGCGCCTTTGAGTTTCGATGCTTCGAAACGGTAGGCGGTGTCGGCCGCGACCTTGGCGCCGAGTTGCTGCAGCGCCAGAAAATGCGTGTCCACGCGACGGCGACCGATGACGTCACCACCAGGCGGCGGCAGGACGACCTTGCCGCATCGCGCCAACAGCGGTCCCGCCAGTAGGATCGATGCACGGATATTGGCGCAAAGCGACGGATCGAGATCTACGGCACGAACCACCTTGGCGGTGATCTCGAGCACGTTGGTCTCGCACCAATGCGCTTCGGCGCCGACCGAACGCACCAGTTCGACCAGCGTCTCAGTATCGCGAATTCGAGGTACGTTGGTTAGCCGCACGGTGCTGGCAGTCAACAATGCCGCCGCGATGATCGGCAAGGCCGCGTTCTTGTTGCCGGCCGGCTCCAGGCTGCCCGAAAGGCGATGTCCGCCTTCGACCACGTACTGAATGCCGCCCGATCGCTCCGGTGCCATGCGCTCTCCTTGGAGGTCGCTCAGATTCGTTTGAACTTTGCCATGGCTTCGCGGAATGAGAGGCCTTTGGCAAGCTCGGCTTCCGCTAGGCGGTCGTCGTGCGCATAACCAGCAGCCAATTCGGCGACACGGGCGGCATGTTCGGCGGGAATGCAGACCACGCCGGATCCATCAGCGACGATCACGTCGCCTGGCCTGACGCGGACGCCGCCGCAGGAGATGGTCTGATTGATCGCCGTTACCTTGAGGCGCGTGCGGCCGGTCAATGGCGTCATATGCCGTGCGAACACAGGAAACCTGTGTTGCTGTATCTCCTCCCGGTCGCGCACGCCGCCATCGACAACCAGTCCACCGAGGCCCTTGATCTTCGCTGCGAATGTCGCCAGTCCACCCCATGTAGAGACGCTGCGGGCAGCGTTGTCCACAACGATGATGTCGCCAGGAGCCGCCGCATCCAGCATTTCGCCGACCTTGAATTCCTCGGACGCAAAACTGCCGCGTTCGGCCGACACCTGCGAAATTGTTACCGCGCGGCCGGCGCAGCGCGTGCCCGGAACGATCTGAGCGAGCCCCTGCAAAACCCCCGCGAACTCTACGTCGTCGAGCGCGTTGGCGAGAGTTGGGGTTCCGAGGCTGGAGTAAGCGCAAAGCAGCGCGTCAGATACCAGAAGCATGATGGCAGAACACCCCGGATCAGTCGATCGGCAGGGCGACGAATCGGGTCTCCCCCTTGGCGCCATCGACACGCAGCAATACCTGTTTGCGACCAGACTTCCGGATCTTGTCGATTGACTTCACGAGGTCGTCAACTGCTTGGATCTGCTCCTGCGCGGCCTCGACGATCACGTCGCCCGCCTTGATGTTCTTCAAACCGGCCGGACTGGCCGGATCGATGTCAGTGATAACGACGCCCTTGACCTTGGCATCGATATTGAACTTTGCCCGCAGCTCATCCGTCAGCGGCGACAGTTGCAGGCCAATCAGCGCTTTTTCAGGCGCAGCCTCCGGCTTGCTGGCCTTGGCAGCTGTCGCCTCGTCCTCGACCAGGCGCGCAACCACTACCTTGACCGATTTCTTTTGCCCCTTGCGGAGTAACTCTACATCGACAGAGCGGCCTATCGGCGTTTGCGCGACGATCCGAGGCAATCCGCGCACGGTCGACACCTCCTTACCATCAAAACGCAGGATCACATCGCCGGCTTCAATGCCGCTCTTTGCAGCAGGGCCGCCCGGTGTCACGCTCGAGATCAGCGCGCCGGTATTTTCTTTCACACCCAGCGTCTCGGCAATGTCATCCGTAATCGACTGGATCTTGACGCCGAACCAGCCCCGTCTGGTCTCGCCGAACTCCTTCAATTGATCGACAACGCTCATGGCAGCATCGGACGGCACGGCGAACCCAATGCCGATTGAGCCGCCGCTAGGTGAAATAATCGCAGTGTTCACGCCGATCACGTCGCCGTCCATGTTGAATAGCGGGCCTCCCGAGTTGCCTTTGTTGATCGCCGCATCCGTCTGAATATAGTCGTCGTAAGGACCGGACTGAATATCGCGTTGTTTCGCCGACACAATCCCAACCGAAACAGAGCCGCCAAGGCCGAATGGGTTGCCGATTGCCATTACCCAGTCGCCCACCTTCATGTTAGCTGACGAGCCGAATTTGACCGACGTTAACGGCTTCTTGGGCGTGACCTTCAACAGCGCCAGATCAGTCTTGGTGTCTTTGCCCAGAACCTTCTCAACTTTGAGCTTCGAGCCGTCGTGAAAATTGATGACAATCTCGTCCGCGCCATCGATTACGTGATTGTTGGTTACAACGAGACCTTCGCGGCCATCGATGACGAATCCCGAACCAAGCGACGACACCTTGCGGTCGCCCTGCGGACGGCCACCTTTCTTGTTGAAGAAATCGTCGAACAGATCCTCGAAGGGCGAGCCCTTCGGCACGCGCGGCAGCGGTACGCCCTGCGGCCCCTTTACGGTTTGGCTTGTCGAAATATTGACCACCGCATCGATCAACTTTTCGGCGACCGGTGCCACGGACTGCGGCCCTCGTTGCGCGAGTGCGGCGCTTGCAAAACCCAAAATCACCGCCACTGCTGCAAAGGCAGCCGCACCCCGGAGGCAGTGCCCCGCATTGGCTATCTGTGCTTCCCTCATGATCGCCGCTCTCCAGTGATCCTGGTGATTAATGAAACTAACTCCGCACAAGCCAAACGACCAGCATGCCGAGTAAGACAGCCACCATGCCGCAGTTGCGTAAGGTTGACTCGGGCGTTCGCTCAACGGCCTGCAACAGTTTCTTTGCGGTCGCTGGCGACAGTACCCAGATCATGCCCTCGAACACGAGAACCAAACCGGCACCAACCAGCAGATCGTTCATTATTTTTTCGCGGCTGCCGAATTCCCGGCCGCCGTACCGGTCGGACTATTGAAGTACCGGAAGAATTCGCTGTCGGGTGACAGCAGCATCCGCGTTTCGCTCGGTTTGAGCGCCTGGTCGTAGGCCTGCATCGACCGATAGAAGCGGAAGAACTCAGGATCGCGGCCGAACGCATCGTTGAAAACTCGATTGCGCTCAGCATCGCCATCGCCACGCAGCAGTTCAGACTTCTTGACAGCCTCCGCCTTGATGATGGTGACGTCGCGATCGGCATTGGCCTCAATGCGGTTCTTCTCGGCACCGCCTTGCGCGCGAAGCTCCGTCGCTTCGCGAATTCGATCCGCCGTCATCCGGTTGAATACGCTCGCCAGGTTCTGCTGCGGCAGGTCGGCCCGCTTGATGCGGACATCGACGACTTCGACACCATAGTCCTTGCCCTCGCGGTTGACCTGATTTGCGATCTCCTTCATCAGAGGGTCGCGCTTGTCTTTAACGACATCCTGCAACGTGGCGCCGCCGAGCACGCGACGGATAGCTGAGTCGATCAGTGGTCCAAGTACCACGCGAACGCGCCGCTCATCGCGGACGTTTTGATAGAACAACAGAGGATCGGTGATGCGATAGCGGGCGAAAGCGTCGACAATCAACCGCTTCTGATCCGAGGCGGTCACTTCCTGCTCGGCAGTCTCGAGATCGAGAATGCGCTTGTCCAAAAACTCAACCGTATCAACGAACGGAACTTTCCAGTTCAGGCCGGGAGCACGGACGACCTGTCTTGGCTCGCCAAACCGCAAAACCAAGGCCTGCTCGTTTTGGTGAACGATGAATGCAGACGCGTAGACGCCTGCCGCGGCGATGCCGAGGAGCACAACCAGACTTGCGAGAAAAGTGCGCATCAGTTGGTGCCTTCCGGTTTACGCGGCCGCTGCTGCAGCTGGTCAAGCGGCAGGTAGGGCACGACACCACCATTGCCCTTGCTGTCTAGAATGATCTTGTCAGCGCCGCTCAACACACGTTCCTGCATCTCCAGGAACATCCGCTGGCGTGTGATATCCGGCGCCTTCTTGTACTCTTCAAAAATCTTGACGAACCTTGAGGCTTGGCCGGTCGCCTCGGCAACGGTCTGATCGCGATAGCCTTGAGCTCCAGCAAGAATCCGGTCCGCCTCGCCCTTGGCCTGCGGAATGATCCTATCGGCGTAGGTCTGTGCCTGCCGTTGCAGCGTATCGCGCTCGTTGCGCGCCGCCTGCACATCGCGAAACGCAGTAATCACCTGAGCCGGAGGGTCGACCTCACGCAACTGAATCTGATCGATCTTGATGCCGGCACCATAAGAGTCGAGAACGTCCTGCATCAATTTTTGAACCGCAGCCTCGGTCTTTTGCCGCCCTTCGGTCAGCAACGGCTGCAGGGCCGACTGCCCAACGACTTCGCGCATGGCACTTTCGGCGACCTCGCGCACCGTCAGCTCCGGGTTTTGTATATTGAACAGATAATCCTGCACTTTATCGGGCTTAATACGCCAGTAAACGACAAAACTGAGATCAACGATGTTCTCGTCGGCGGTCAGCATCAAGCTGCTGTCGGTCGCGGCGGCGGTCGAACCACGGCCGACCGAGCCGCTGCCGGTGCGTTTGCCGACCTCAATGATGTTCTGGCGCGTGACGCTTGGCAGCCGCACCTCTTCGATTGGAAACGGCAGCCGGAAGTGCAAGCCGGGCGGCTCTTCCCGAACAAACTGGCCGAAGCGCATGACCACGCCGAGTTGGTCTGGATTGACGCGGAAGGTGAACGCATAGAACGCCACGAAGGCCGTCGCCAACGCTCCAAGGAGCAGCAGCAGCGGTCCGGGCAACCCGGAGCCCTGCTGGAATTGTTTCAATTTATCCTGGCCGCGCTTGAGAATTGCTTCGAGATCGGGTTGCTGGTTGCCACCACCCTGGCCACCGCCCCACGGTCCTTGCCCCCACGGCCCGCCGCCCTTGTTATCGCCGCCACCGCCGCCGCTTTTCCAACCGCCACCACTCTGGTTATTCCAAGGCATTCTCGTCAGACCTCAAGTTCACTTCATTCCGATAAAGCACCGCAAGCAAACGTTGTTATAGCATGCCAAACCGCGCTCGACCGGTCTCCGGCAGATTCATTGTCCGTGTTAAAACGACGAATTGTTCCAGGCTTATAGGCCAGCCCCATAGCCGGCGCAAACTGCTGACTTGAGAGTGGTAAGTGGCAACGCCCAATTCAAGGCGGCTCTGCCTCCATCGGCCGTTCAAGAACCACCAATGTGCAGGCATATTCGTCGCGGTCGGATCTGGACAACGGCGCCGATGAGGCCTGATGCCAGCCATCGCCGGATGGGGGCGTGAACGTCGTATCACCATCGGGTTGTCCATGCACACGCGTCAGGTAAATGCGATTGCTGTGCGGCAGCGCTGCCCGATAGATCTCCGCTCCGCCGATGATCATGATTTCGCTGACGTCTGCGGCAGCAGCCAGTTCCCGGGCCCGCACTATGCCTACATCGATAGACTTTACTGTTTCGACCCCGTCAGCCCTGAAGGCTGGGTTGCGCGTCACGACGATGTTCGCGCGCCCATCGAGTGGTCTGCCTATTGATTGGAAGGTCTTGCGCCCCATAATCACGGGCTTGCCCATGGTCAGCCGGCGAAACATATTCAGATCCGACGGCAGTCGCCAGGGTATTTGACCATTGCGGCCGATGATGCCGTTTTCGGCGACCGCTACGACTAGCGAAATATACATGGCTGGATGTCTAACACGCTCCTGCACACCGCCAATGCCTCGCAAGCCTCATCAAGCTTCACGCTTCCTTGAGGGCATGCGCGATTATCTTGCGCATCACGCTGGGCAGTGCCTCGCTTGCCAGTCGCCGGCGAGCCACCCAGCGGCAACGAGCGGCATCGGCCCAGAACGTCAAGGCGCAGTCAACCGATACAACCGCAACATGAACCGTCAGTTCAAGCCGAAAATGCGTGAATGCGTGGGTAACGCCGCCGGCAACCTGCCACCAATCACCGTGCACAGGCGCCGCTCGCATCGCTTCGTTCAACACCGGCAACTGATCAAGCCATCCGCTCGACGGCACCTCCATCATACGCGCCAGCAGCCCGGTCTCCTGCCGTCGGCGCAGAAGGACATGACCGTCCTCGCGCAATGCCAGGAAAGCGTGCCCGTAGCGGACAGGCCGAAGGCTTTTCAACGCCTTTCGCGGCAGCGTCGACTCCAGACCGTATTCGTGCGCCTTGCAGACACGCTGCAGCGGGCACATCAGACAAGACGGCCGCTTCGGGGTGCATACCGTCGCTCCAAGATCCATCATCGCCTGCGCAAAATCGCCGGTGCGCCGATCGGGTGTGAGCGAACCTGCCCGCAGCCTGAGTTGCCCTCGTGACCCGGGCAATGGCTCCTCAACGGCAAACAGTCGCGAGACGACACGTTCGACGTTGCCATCGACCGGCGTCACCTTCTCGCCATATCCGATCGCCGCTACTGCGGCGGCGGTATACGGGCCGATTCCCGGCAAGGTTAGCAACTTGACTACGTCGCGTGGAAACGCACCGTGGTAGTCTGCGGCAACGATACGGGCGCAGCTGTGCAGGTTGCGGGCGCGGCTATAGTAGCCTAATCCTGCCCAGGCGGCCATGACCTCGTCGAGTTCGGCCGCGGCAAGTGCGCCAACTGTCGGCCAAAGCCGGGTGAATTTATCAAAAAATGGAATTACGGCTTTGACTACTGTCTGCTGAAGCATGACCTCGCTGAGCCAGACACGGTAGGGATCCGCCGACACGCCCGGGGCGTAGCGCCAAGGCAGATTACGCCGTTCACGGTCATACCAGTCGAGCAGCAGCCCGGTCACCCCGGCCGGCACTGGCGCGGGCGCTGCCGATCTGCGTTGCTCGTCCGCAACAGCCGTCAAAGGTGACCCCTCCGCGAATCAGTCCTGCAATGCTAGGCGGGTGTCGTCCCGTTGGACATGACAAATGGAAAAAGTCCTGTGAGCGAATCGTCTCCGAGCCGTCCCTCGAACCGTTCTCGATATCCTCGCGCAGCTCTTACACCGGTACAGAGGAGTCCGCCGCCGCAGTCCGTGCGTGCCGGCTACAAGGGGCGCAGCCTGGGCTCGTTTGTACCTAAAGTCACGCGCAATGTGTTCGAGAAGTTTGGTTTCGCAACCGCGACGCTGCTTCCCGATTGGGCAACAATAGTTGGGCCGGATCTTGCTGCCCGCACCGCGCCGGAGTGCCTGAAATGGCCGCGTGGTGTCGGCACCCAAGCCAAGGCCGGCGATGGCGGCCACGAACGTGCCGGTGCGACACTTTTGCTGCGGGTTGAACCCGCGCACGCCCTGGACGTCAGCTATCGCTCGCATCAGTTGATCGACCGCATCAATGCCTATTTTGGCTACCGGGCGGTGGAAGCCCTCCGTTTTGTGCAGGCGCCGATCGGGCGACAAACTGTGCCTGCGATTGCGGCTGTGAGCGCGCCCGTCGCCGGGGCCGAAGCGGGCGTCAGCAATGACCCGCTGGACGTGGCATTGGCAAGCCTCGGGGCCAACATAGCGGGCGAACGTCATCGGCAGGCAATCGCGCAATTGGCTGGTTGATCCGTTTCCGCCGCCGTTCAGTTGGCATTCAGCACCGAATTGCCTAAATAACCCGGGATAATGCATGGCTGGCGTGACACGCCGACCCCTTTGCCGGTTAATTCGCTCAAGGAGCTCAGCCACGTGACTATTGCCCCGAACGCAGTTTCCCGCCGCGCCCTGCTGGCCGGCACCAGCGCTGCTCTCGCGTTAATGCCGACAGTTGCGGCGTTCGCGCAGCGCAAGACTCCGGCTTCCGTTGAAGTGCCGATTGACGAGTTGATGATGCCCGGCGACCTGCCGGAGATCGTGCTAGGCTCGAAGGATGCAAAGGTCACAATCGTCGAATACGCGTCGTTGACTTGCGGCCACTGCGGCAGCTTTCACAACAAGGTTTTGCCCGAACTGAAGACGAAGTACGTGGACACAGGCAAGGTGCGCTTCATCCTGCGTGAATTTCCACTCGACAATCTTGCGGCCGCCGGCGCAATGCTGGCGCGCTGTGCAGGGGGAACAGACAGCGGCAAAGCCGCCGATATGCTCGGGGTTTTATTTCAGAGGCAGGAGGACTGGGCGTTTGTGCGCGGCAATCCGGTGCCCAAGCTGTTCGAAATTGCCAAGCAGGCAGGCTTCACGCAAGACAGCTTCGACAAGTGCCTGACCGATCAAAAGCTGCTGGATCAGGTGAACGCTGTGCGGGATCGCGGGTCGGGGAGGTTCGGTGTTACGTCTACACCCTCGTTTTTCATCAACGGTCGTCGCTTCACTGATGCACCGACCCTGGCCGGGTTCGAAAAGGCCATCGAATTGCTATTGAAAGCGACGTGACGGCATGCGTTCTGCATGGCAAGGAGCGATAGCGGTCGTACTGGCGGGCGTGGTCGGAGCGTGCGCTGCTGAGACGCTGGTGCTTGCTGATGCTTCCGGCATTTCAGCCGAGAGCCGCGATCCACTCAAGGCCAGCTCGACCGCCGACAAGCCGCAGTTCAATCCGTTCGCGGACGCGACTGCAGCCGCCGCAGGCGGACGCGAGGTGATCACCAACCCGACCATCGCCGACATCATGAAGCCGGCCAACGACCTGCC
This sequence comes from Hyphomicrobiaceae bacterium, assembly GCA_041745515.1. Taxonomy (GTDB): domain Bacteria; phylum Pseudomonadota; class Alphaproteobacteria; order Rhizobiales; family Hyphomicrobiaceae; genus JAKFWF01. The sequence goes on from JBGTIU010000034.1 coordinate 14,212, forward strand.
GGAACTTGCAGCCGGTCAGCCCGGCGCGCCCGTCACGATCATCAAGTATGCTTCGCTGACCTGCCCCTACTGCGCCAAGTTCCAACGCGACATCTTTCCGGTCTTGAAACGGGAGTACATCGATACCGGTAAAATGCGGCTCATCATTCGCGACTTCCCGATTGGATTCCAGTCGGGCGCGGCATCGATTGCGCTTCGTTGCGCTCCTCCTCAAAAGCAGCTGGCCCTCTATGAAAAATTTCTGAGCCAGCAGACAGCCTGGGCCAGCCAGGAGGTGCGCCGGGATGCGATATTCAAGATCGCATTACAAGTGGGGATGACACGCGCCGACTTTGACGCCTGCTATCAGAATCAGGGCATGATCTCCGCGCTGAATGCGATGAAGGAGCGGGGGCGTACGCTCGGCATTGTGGGTACGCCCAATTTCTTCGTTCAAGACCGTCTCGTGAAAGGCACGCTGGAGATGTCGCAAATCCGCGAGCTTGTGGACCCGATCGTTGCCGGGCGCGTCGCGGGTGTTCCGGCCACCGTCGCGCGTTGAATTGGCCGCGTCGTGCGTTGATCCCGGACTGTCCGTTCAGAGCCGTCAGCCGAGGGAGGCATGCATCATGCAAATGAACCGTCTTCGCCTGCTCGGCTTCAAGTCGTTCGTCGAATCGACAGAGCTGATCATCGAGAAGGGGCTGACCGGTGTGGTTGGCCCGAACGGCTGCGGCAAATCCAACCTGCTCGAAGCGCTACGCTGGGTGATGGGCGAAGCGAGCCACAAATCCATGCGCGCCGCGGCAATGGACGATGTGATCTTCTCAGGCACGAACACACGCCCCGCCCGCAACTGGGCCGAGGTCACAATCTCCCTGGACAACAGCGCGCGCAAGGCACCGGCTGAATACAACGACGCCGATATCATCGAAATTACGCGGCGCATCGAACGCGAGGCAGGTTCGGCCTATCGCATAAATGGCCGGGATGCGCGCGCCCGCGACGTGAAACTGTTGTTTGACGACGCCGCGACCGGGTCGCGCTCGCCTGCACTCGTCCGCCAGGGACAGATCGCCGAGCTTGTCAACGCGAAGCCCGATCAGCGCCGCCGCGTACTCGAGGACGCGGCCGGTGTGGCAGGACTGCACAGCCGCCGGCATGAAGCTGAGCTGCGCTTGAAAGCGGCTGAAACCAACCTCGCTCGGCTCGGCGATATCGTTGGCCAGCTCGGTTCCCAGGTCGACAGCCTCAAACGTCAGGCGCGGCACGCCAAGCGCTACAAGGAACTGTCCGAAGAAATCCGCGGTGCCGAGGCTCTGCTGTTTCACCTGACATGGGTGGAGGCGCACGCGCAGGTCGAAGCCGAAGAGGCGGCGCTTCTTACGATTCTGTCGGCACTCGCGGTTGCAACTCAGGCGGAGGCGGCCGCAACCCGCGCAGAAGCGGAAATCGCCGAACGGATTCAGCCGTTGCGCGACGATGAGGCGACGCGCGCAGCAATTTTGGCCCGCCTGAAGGTCGAGCAGGATAACTTCGAAGCCGAAGCCGACCGGGCGGTCGTTCGCAGTCGGGAACTCGAAGCTCGAGTTACGCAGCTCGCAACCGACTTGACTCGCGAAGAGGGCCTGATCAGCGAAGCCACAGACACGTTGGAGCGCTTGACGCGCGAGCGCGCCCTGGTCGAGGCGGCAATTGCCAGAGCCCGCACGCAGGTCGAACAAGCCTTGGCCAGGCTCACGCCCGCCGAGGCGAAGCTTTTGGCATCCGAAGAGCGCCTGAACCGTCTCACCCAAACTGCGTTCGAAAGCCGTGCCCGCCGCAAGTCGATCGAGGTCGCGCTCGCCGATTGCGCCGAGGCGACGGAAAAACTTCGGCGCCGGATCGCTGATCTCGAAACCCAGCATCGTGATATCGCGGCAAAGGCTCCGGATGCGCACTCCCTCGCTCGCAACCAGGAAGCCGGCCAGGAACTGATGGCGGCCCTTGGCGATATCGAAACTGGGACGATTGCGGCCGAGGATGCCGTTCGATTGACCGCCGCGGAAGCCAGGGCGCGGCGCGACGGGGCGCAGAAGGCAAGACTGGTGGCCAGCGAAGTGCGCACCGAACTGTCGACGCTGGCGTCGCTGCTCGTGCCGGTTCGCGACGACGACGTACCCCCGATTGTCGACAGCTTGAGCGTAGCATCAGGTTACGAGATTGCGCTTGGCGCAGCGCTTGGCGATGATCTCGATGCCGCGCTGTCGTCGGACAGTCCGGTGTATTGGCGGCGCATCGACCCCTCGGCGGACGATGCTGGCCTGCCGGAGGGGGCCGAGCCACTGTGCAACCGCGTGAAGGGGCCGCCGGAGCTTACGCGCCGGTTACGGCAGATCGGCGTCGTCGGCAGATCGGCTGGTCATCGCTTGCAGCCAGCATTGCGGGTGGGACAACGACTAGTCTCACGCGAAGGCGACTTGTGGCGTTGGGACGGTTTCGTGGCCGCGGCTGACGCTCCCACAGCCGCGGCCCAGCGACTTGCCCAGAAGAACCGTCTCGCCGACCTCGAGGCCCAGGCGTCGGATATCCTCGCAGCAGCCGACGATGCTGTCGCCGGCGAAACCGCAGCGGCCGAGGCTCAGGTGCTGGCCGAAGCCATCGAACGTCGCCTCAGGCAACGGTGGCGCGACGCTCAGTCGGAACTGGCGCGCACGCGGGCTTCGCTCACTGTCATGGAGAAAGCAGCGCGTGAAACGGAAGGCCGGCTGCAGGTCGTGGCCGATGCTCGCCTGCGCGCTGAGGAAAGCCTGATCGAGATTGCGGCGAAGCAGCTCGAACTCGAAACCGCACTCGCGCAGCTCGAGGCGGAAAAAGAACTGGAACTGCAACTGGTTACCGCGCAGAATGAGACGCGGCTCTGCCGAACGACGCTATCCGAGATCAAGACTGCAATGGCCGCCGCTGGCCACGAACAGCAGACCGGCACTGAACGTTGCTCGGCGATCGCGACAGAGGTCGAACGTTGGGCAAGCCGACGCGTCGGAGCAGCCCAACAGATTGGCAGCCTTCAGACGCGCCACACCGAAGCGACGGCTGAACTGCGTGGGCTTGCCGTACCAGCCGAACTTATCGAGGACAAACGCCAGAAGCTGATCAACGCCTGCTCGAGCGCCGAGGCCCAACGGCGTCAAGCGGCCGATGCCGTTGCGGCTGCCGAGACTGCCTTGCGGGTTGCATCCCAGACCATTCGCGCCGCACATGCCAAACTGTCGTCCGAGCGCGAATCCAGAGCCCGCATCGAAGCTCGACTGGAAGCTGCGAGGGCAAAGCGTCAAGACCAGGCTCGCAGGATCCGCGATGCGTTGGGCGTTCCGCCTGACGAGTGCTTGGCTCTCGCAGGGCAGGCGGCCGATGTGGCGCTGCGGCCTTTGGACGACGTCGATCGGCAACTTACCAAGCTCAAATCCGATCGGGAGCGCTTGGGTGGCGTCAATCTGCAAGCTGGCGAGGAATTACTTGCGCTGCAGGCTCAGGTGGCGGCAATCGATACCGAAAAGCGCGATGTCGAAGCGGCAATCGCCAAACTTCGCGGCGCTATCGGCCAGCTCAACCGCGAGGCAAAAAAACGCCTGATGGACGCGTTCACGCTGGTCGACGGGCACTTCCGCCGCCTGTTTACGACACTGTTCGGCGGCGGGGAGGCGCGGCTCGAGCTGATCGAGAGCGAAGACCCGATGGAGGGCGGCCTCGAGATCATCGCCAAACCGCCTGGCAAGAAGCCGGCGACCCTGTCGTTGCTCTCTGGTGGCGAGCAGACTTTGACGGCGATGTCGCTGATCTTTGCAGTGTTCCTCACCAATCCGTCGCCGATCTGCGTGCTCGACGAGGTCGATGCGCCGCTCGACGATGCCAACATCGAGAGGTTCTGCACGCTGATGGAGAAAATGGCGACCGAAACCGAGACCCGGTTCCTTATCATCACCCATCACCCGATGACCATGGCGCGAACCCATCGTCTGTTCGGCGTGACCATGGGCGAAAAGGGCGTTTCGCAGCTCGTGTCGGTCGACCTTGCCGCGGCAGAAAAATTCCGCGAGGCGGGGTGACCGTCTACCCCGGATAACAACCCGCAAGCGACGCATCATTTAGAAATGCCGGTGGAGGCGTCCAACCTGCGCGGTTTCGCCCTACCTTGGATGCTGCAGACGACACTTGCCGTTCCTTGACACTCGCCGAGGCGGCTGCCTATAGAACCCCAATGCCGAAGCCATTCGGCGTATGGTTTTTTGCAGCCGAACCTTAGGATCGCGGTTCCGTGTCCGGCAATGACAAGGGTACGCCGTCAGAGCACGAAGGATTAAGCCCGGAGGATCGTGCAGCCTTCGCACGGCGTGCTGCCGGTATCGGAGAAAAACTAGATCAGGCCAAGGGACGTCAATCAGAGTTGGCGGCAGGCCCGGCCGATTTCGGAAACGCGAGGGGCGCGGCGATGTCGCGGTCGCTTCGAATCTCGACCGAATTGCTCGGCGGGATCGTAGTTGGAGGTTTTATCGGTTGGGCACTTGATAAATGGCTGGGCAACGAAAAACCCTGGCTGTTCATTCTGTTCTTCATCTTGGGCGCGACAGCCGGCATGTTGAATGTTGTTCGGATGGCATCGAAGGAAAGAACTCCGCCGGCACCGTCGGTGAGAAATGACGAAGACGAGCGATAGTGTTCGAGGGGTTAGGGGCAGTGGCGGCAGGAGCTGACGGCGGGCAAGGCCCGATCGCGCAATTCGAACTGAAGACGCTGGTGCCGATCAAGCTGTTCGGCTTTGATGCCTCGTTCACGAACTCATCGGCCTTCATGATGCTGACGACAGGCGCCGTAGTTGCCTTTCTGTTGATAGCGATGAGCAATAGGTCGTTGGTCCCCAACCGGCTGCAGTCGGTCGCTGAGCTGATCTACTCCTTCGTCGCGACGACGGTTCGCGAGAACGTCGGCGAGGCGGGAATGAAGTTTTTCCCGCTGGTGTTCTCCTTGTTTATTTTCGTGCTGGCGCTGAATCTTCTCGGCATGGTGCCGGGAGGGTTCACGGTCACCAGCCACATCATCATCACAGCGGCGTTGGCCATGCTGGTGATCGGTATCGTGATCGTCTACGGCCTGATGAAGCACGGGCTGGGCTTCTTCAAACTGTTCCTGCCGTCTGATGTGCCGGTCTGGCTGGTGCCGATCATGATCCCGATTGAGGTGCTGTCCTTCCTTTCTCGGCCGATCAGTCTGTCGGTCCGCCTGTTTGCCAACATGTTGGCCGGGCACATCGCTCTTAAGATCTTTGCCGGCTTCGTCGGCACCCTTTTGTTTGCCGGCGGCTGGGCAATACTGGCACCAATTCCTCTGGCGCTGACCGTCGCGCTGACCGCACTCGAGTTTCTGGTCGCATTCCTCCAGGCTTATGTCTTTGCCGTTTTGACTTGCATCTACCTCAACGACGCGGTTCACGCCGGCCACCACTGAGTTCGTCTTTTGCTATCCAGCCTACCAATCCAACCTCCAGGAGCATTGTTATGGATCCAGTAGCAGCAAAATACATTGGCGCGGGCCTAGCCTGCGTCGGCATGGCCGGCACCGCCATCGGCCTCGGCATCCTATTCGGCCAGTTCCTGTCGGGTGCTCTGCGCAATCCTTCCGCCGCCGACGGCCAGCGCGGCACACTACTGCTCGGCTTCGCCTTGACCGAAGCGCTCGGCATTTTCTCGCTGCTGATCGCGCTTCTGCTGTTGTTCGCCCTTTAAGCCGCTGGAGGCTTTCGCAAGGTCATGGCGTCGCCCCCACCCAACACAGCGAAGCAGCTGACCGCCGGCACAGCGGTGGCTGGCGTGCCGGCGTCCAAGAGCGCGTTTCCGCCGTTCAATCCGGAAACATTCGCTTCGCAGCTGATCTGGTTCGCCATCGCATTCGGAGCTCTCTACGTCATCCTTTCGCGCAAGGCGTTGCCGGGCGTCGCCGAAGCAATCGACGAGCGCCGCGATCGCATCAGGCGCGATCTCGGCGCAGCGGAACGGCTGAAGGGGGAAACGGACAAAGCCTTAGCCGGCTATCAGCAGGCTTTGACCGATGCAAAGACTAATGCCGGCGGCATCATCAAGGAAACCCAGTCGTCGATGTCGGTCGGCATCGATCAGGAACGCGCGCGGATCGAGGCACAGGTGACAGTGAAGCTAGCCGATGCGGAAACGCGCATTCGGACAATGAAGACACGCGCGCTATCTCAGGTGAACGACATCGCCGTCGAAACCGCAGCCGCAATCGTGGCCCGGTTAGGCGGAGGTGACGTCGGCGCCGACGAGGTCCGCCGGGCGCTGCAGCCCGCACCCGGGGAGTAAAAAAATCAATGTTCAATCCAGTTAACCCAGAATTCTGGGTGATGATTTCGTTTTTCGGCTTCATCGGGCTGTTGGCCTACTTCAAGGTGCCCGCGATGGTGACGAAAGCGCTCGACGACCGGGCCGATGCCATACGGCGCGAACTCGACGAGGCACGCCGCCTCCGCGAAGAAGCCCAGCAGCTACTCTCTGACTACCAGAAGAAGGCCCGTGATGCGGAGGCCGAAGCGACGGCAATCGTCGATCAGGCGCGCGTCGAAGCCGAAGCCATGGCCAAGCAAACGCAGCGTGCTTTGGGCGAGAGTTTGGAGCGCCGCATCAAACAGGCCGAGGACAAGATAGCGCGCG
>JBGTIU010000035.1:0-24780 GCA_041745515.1 Hyphomicrobiaceae bacterium
CGCAGTCGCGTGCGATCTCGGCGCCGATGCCCTGCGTGCCCCCGGTGACAACGACCACTCTGCGCGCAAGCGTGATCGTCCTCATGCCGGCACCATCTCGGCTTTGCCGGATTTGAGCGACGCGAGCGCGGTCTCAGCCAACACCAATGCCCTGCGGCCGTCCTCGGCGTCGACCGGCATCGACGTTCCCTTTGTAACGGCATTCACAAATGCATCGAGTTCGCGGACGTAGGCCTCGGCGTAACGCTCCAAGAAAAAGAATAACGGCTTGTCGGTCGATACGGCCTGGGCGTTGGCCAGCTCGACGGTGGTCGGCGCGATGTTGGAAGCCATGAGGCGGCCGCCCGCGCCGTGTACCTCGACGCGCTGGTCGTAGCCGTAAGTCGCGCGCCGACTGTTGTTGATATGGCAAAGGCGGCCCGATGCCGTCCGCATCACAATCATGCAACTGTCGACATCGCCTACGCCCGCGACAGCGGCGTCGACAAGGCAGCTTGCCGTGGCATAAAGCGTCTGCGGCTCCTCGCCGAGCAGCCAGCGCGCCATGTCAAAGTCATGAATCGTCATGTCGCGGAACTGCCCGCCCGACACCCGCAGGTAGTCGAGTGGTGGCAAGCCAGGATCTCGGCTGGTGATGATGACCTGCTCGATCGCGCCGATTTCTCCTTTGTGCGCGCGCTCATGCAGGCTGGCGAAACTCGGATCGAAGCGCCTGTTGAACCCGACCAGCATCGGTACATTCGCAGCGCGAACTGCGGCGAGGCATTCGTCCACCCGTGACAGCGATAAATCTATCGGCTTCTCGCAGAAAATCGCCTTTCCGGCCTTTGCGGCAGCGATGCACAAGTCCGCGTGCGTGTCGGTCGATGAGGCGATCAATACTGCGCCTATGCTCTTGTCCGCGAGGGCCGTCGCCGCGCCTGTGACCGTGGCGCCATGTGCCGTGGCAAGTTTCGCTGCGGCCGCGGCGTTGACATCGGCCACGTATTTCAGCCGGGCATCGCCGCGCCGCGCAATATTGCAGGCATGAATGGAGCCAATACGGCCCGCTCCGAAAACGGCAAATTGCAGCATCGAAGCCCTCAAGCTTGCGGAACAAGTGTCACGCCATGATCGGCGAACGATACCGCGACGTCCGAGCCGACCTTGAAAGGTGTGCGCACATTCTCGTCGACGACGAAGCGTTCTCCGCTGTCGGTTGAAACGGTGTACTCCATGTGGCCACCAAGATAGGCGACTTTGGCTATCCGGCCTGTCATGGCCGGGCCGTTCGCAGTCGACGACAGCACCAGCGACGTCGGCCTGACCGCGATCTTGGCAGTACCGGCTTTGGCTCCGCGACGCGGCAGCGTCAGCTTGACATTGCCGATCTGCACATCGGCCCGCGCCTCATCGAGGGGCGTCACCTCGACGTCGATCAGGTTCGCGTCGCCGATGAAATCGGCAACGAACACGCTGGCGGGCGACTCGTAAAGGTCGCGCGGAGACCCCATCTGCGCGATCTTCGCATTCGACATGACGATGATCCGGTCGGAGACGGCAAGCGCCTCTTCCTGGTCGTGCGTGACATACCCGACGGTCAAGTTGAGCCGCTGCTGCAACTCCCGAATGTCCTCGCGCACGCGGCGGCGGAGCTTGGCATCAAGGTTCGACAAAGGTTCGTCGAACAATAGGACCTGCGGTTCGAGCACAAGCGCGCGAGCGACTGCAACACGCTGCTGCTGTCCGCCGGACAACTCGGACGGCAGCCGCGCGTCTAGACCGGTCAGCCCGACAACGCTCAGCTTTTCCATCGCCATCTCGCGCGCGCGTGCCTTTTTGACACCGCTGACGGATGGACCATAGGCGACGTTTTCCAGCACCGTCATGTGCGGGAACAACGCGTAGGACTGGAACACCATGCTGACATCGCGGTCGGACGCGGACAGCAGCGTCACATCCTTGTTGCCGATCATGACTTGCCCCTCGCTCGACAACTCGAGGCCGGCGATCATGCGCAGCGTCGTGGTCTTGCCGCAGCCCGAGGGACCGAGCAGCGTGACGAGCGTGCCCGGCTCGATCGTGAATGACACGCTGTCGACGGCCGTAACTGTGCCATAGCGCTTGGTGACGTTGCGGAACTCGACGGAGGCGGGACCTGACTTGGCCATTGAACGGATAACTCCTGAACCTACTTCGGCAGCGACTTCACTTCCGCATCCCATTTCCTGAGCAACCGCGAGCGCTCCGCCGACGACCCGTACTTTGCGCCGTCGTAGGTGATGAGCTTCATCTCAGCGATCTTGGGCGCGTCAGGATGTGCGGCAGCCCCCCTGTTGGAGGGGATCGAATAGATCTTGAGGTCGGCCCCGACCAGTTTCTGCGCCGGTGCCGACAGCGTCCAGTCATAGAACCGGCGCGCGGCATCCAGTGACTTCGCGCCCTTGACGATTGACACCGAGCCGGTCTCGTAGCCGGTGCCTTCACAGGGCGCCGCGATCTTCACGGGCGAACCCTGCACGATCATCGTGACGTGGTCGTGCAGAAACGCGATGCCGACGCTGGTTTCGCCGAGCGCGGTGGCCTTGACCGGCGCGGCGCCCGACTTGGTGTATTGATTGATGTTCTTATGTAATCGCTTGAGATAATCGAACCCCTTGTCCTCACCCATCAATTGCACGATCGACGCCAGCATCACATAGGCCGTGCCAGAGGAATTTGGGTCGGAGAGCTGCACCTCGTCCTTGAATTTGGGGTCGAGCAGGTCAGCCCAGCATTTCGGCTCGGGGACGCCCTTCGCGGCGAGCACCTTGGTATTGTAGCCAAACCCGAGCGCACCAAGGTAGATGCCGGCCGTCCGGTATTTCGATTGCGCCGCATGCTGCTGGGCCCAGTCATGCAGTTCGCCCAGTTTGGGCGATCTGTATTCGTCGAGTAGCCCCTCTTCCGCCGCCTGCAGATGCGGATCGCCGGGGCCACCCCACCATACGTCGCCCTTTGGGTTGCTGGCCTCGGCCTTGATCTGGGCGTAGGTCTCGCCGGTGCTCTTGCGCACCATCAGCACCTTGATCCCGGTCTCCTTTTCGAAGGCGGCGACGCCGACCCTGCACTGTTCCTCCAGAATCGAGCAGTAGACGGTAAGCTGGTTCTGCGCCAAGGCCGCGTCGGCGCAAGCGAACCCGACCAGCGCCGTTAGGGCGGCAATTGCAGTGCGTCGTGATGATTTGGACATGCGGGGAAACCCTTCTCAGGAGCCGACGGCAACTACGCCTGGGGCTACGGCGCCGGGCGCCGCCGCTCGGCGGCCGATCTTGCGCTCGCCGACCAGCAATTGGATCAGCAGGATGGCCGCCAGCATGACCATGATCAGGACCGACGAGTAGGCGATTGCAAGCCCGAATTCGCCAGCCTCGACCCGACCGACGATGTAGGCTGTTGCCATGTTATACTGCGCGGTCACCAGGAAGATGATCGCGCTCACCGCGGTCATAGCGCGCACGAAGCTGTAGACCATGGCCGCGATCAGCGCCGGCTTCAGCAGCGGCAGGATCACGCGCCGGACAGTCTGGCCGGAACGCGCGCCAAGTGTCAGCGATGCTTCGTCGAGGCTGCGATCGATCTGGCTCAGCGTAGCGATGCCTGACCGAACGCCAACGGCCATGTTGCGGAACACGAAGCAGATGATCAGGATGATGCCGGTGCCGGCAAGCTCGAGCGGCGGCGTGTTGTAGGCGAGGATGTAGCTGACCCCGATCACGGTGCCTGGAATAGCAAAGCTCAACATCGTGCCGAACTCGAACGCGCGGCGGCCTGCAAATTTCTGGCGGGTCAGCAGATAGGCCGTCAGCAAACCAATTGCCGCAGTCATCGGCGCGGCGATCGCCGAAATCTCCAGCGTCGTCCAGAAGCTGTTCCAGGCCGAGCCAGTGAAGTGCAGTCCGCGTTCACCCCATTCGAAGGCAAAGCCGGTCCTGTAATGTTCGAGCGTCAGCGTGTGGTCGCGGCCTACCGCCTTTACGAAGCCAGCAAAGATGATGGTGATGTAGATGATCACGGTCATGATCGCCCATGGTATGGTCAACGCGTAACTCAGGCCTTCGACCCGGCGCGGCAACGGCACGGGTAGGCCGGCGTCGCCCTTGCCAGTCATCGTTGTGTAAGATTTCCCGCCGAGCCAACGCTGCTGTGCCCAGAACGCGGCGAGCGTGAAACCGAGCAGCACAATGGCGAGTACGGCCGCCTTTCCCTGGTCATTAGCGGCACCGACCACGGCGAAGAAGATCTTGGTAGACAACACCTCGTAGTTGCCGCCCAGCACGAGCGGGTTGCCGAAATCGGCGAGGCTTTCGATGAAGCCGAGCAGGAAGGCATTGGCAACACCGGGACGCATCAGCGGCCAAGTCACTGTGCGGAACGTCTTCCAGCGCGATGCGCGCAGCGTCTGCGATGCTTCTTCCAACGACGGCGCAATACCTTGGACAACACCGATCAGGACCAGGAAGGCGATCGGCGTGAACGCCAGCATCTGCGCTAGAAAGACGCCCGGAAACCCGTAGATCCAGCGCGTCCGGGGAATGCCGAACCAGTCGTACAGCAGCGTCGATACGACGCCGGCACGGCCGAGCAGAAGAATCAGCGCCAACCCGATGACAAATGGCGGCGTGATGATCGGCAGCACGGTCAAGACCCGCAACAGGCCTTTGAGCCTGAAATTCGTCCGCACGGCGATCAGTGCGAACGCACAGCCGAGGATGGTGGTGCCGGCGCCGACCGCGATTCCCAGAAACACTGTGTTCCAGGCCACACCGCAGCTGACGCCGCCGGTGATGCAGCCGAGTCCCCAGATGGAGGCGTCGAAAAATTTTTCGGCAAACAGCGCCGGCGCCCAGTTACCCTGGTTGTCCTGCAGCGCGCTCGACAGGATCGTGAGCACCGGGAAAAATACGAACAGCGCGATCAATGCGACAACGAGCGCGATCGAAGCGACGACGAAAAGGTCGCCGCGGCAGAAGCCCTGGGCCGCCAGAGCGCAGCTCAGCAGCATCAAGTAGCTGAGCCCGAGAGCAAGGGCGCCGTAGCCCATACCCGCCTGCTTGGCGGCAGCCGGTGCGAGCATGCCGAGGAGCCCGGTCGATGGGCCATTGTGGATGATTGCGAAGCCCTGGAGCAGCATCAGAGCGATACCAGCGATCACCGTGGCGGCCATCGCCTTTGCCATGGTCGAGGTCGGCGGTTGGGCGACCAGCAAACCGATCGCCGCAACAATCGGAATGACCGCCAGCATCAGCCACCAGCGGCCGGCAACAACGATTTGATATACCGCCGGGCCGGTGTTGGCGTCGGGGTAGGCGCGCAGCCATTCGGTCGATAAGATCCCGTTGGAAAGCGCATACCACGGCAACACGGCTACGCCGATCAAGCCGACGACAACCCAGACAAGTGTAGCGCGCGGCATGACCGGCAGCCCCCCGTTCTGCGTTCGGCCGCGCCTACTTCGGCAGGTTCTTCACCTCGTTATCCCACTTGGACAGCAGCCGCTTGCGCTCGGCCGACGAGCCATACTTGGTGAAGTCGTAGTCGATCAGCTTGATGTCGCCGAGCCTCGGCGAGTTGGGCGGCAGCGGCGTCGCCTTGTTCGATGGGATCTGCAACTGCTTGTTCTGCGCGGCGAGCGCCTGCGGCGCCGGCGTCTGAGCCCAGTCGTAAAACTTCTTGGCGCTGTCGAGGTTCTTGGCGCCCTTGATGATCGACATCGAGCCGATCTCGTAGCCGGTGCCTTCGCAGGGTGCCACCACTTTCACATCGGGATTCTCCGCAGCAACCGCCACCATGTCGTGCATGAAGGTGATGCCTACGGCCGATTCGCCGAGGCTGACGGCCTTCGCCGGTGCTGCTCCCGACTTAGTGTACTGATTGATATTCTTGTGCAGCCCTTTCATGTAGGCGAAGCCCTTGTCCTCGCCCATCAGTTGAACCACGGTTGCCAGCAGCGTGTAGGCGGTGCCCGACGAGTTCGGGTCGGCGACCTGCACCTCATCCTTGAACTCGGGCTTCAACAGATCGGCCCAGCACTTCGGCTCGGGCAGCTTGCGAGACGCGAGGGTCTTCGCATTGTAGCCGAAGCCGAGCGCGCCCGAGTAGATACCGATGGTGCGGTTCTTGCTGCTCTTCCAGACACTCAGCGCCCAGTCGTGCAGCTCACCGGGTTTCGATGGCGTATTCTCCTGCGTGAGACCTTCTTCAGCCGCCTGTAGATGTGGGTCGCCGGTACCGCCCCACCAGATGTCGCCGCGCGGGTTCGAGCCTTCAGCCTTGACCTGCGCGTAGATTTCGCCGGAACTCTTGCGCGTCATCGAGACTTTGATGCCGGTGTCCTTCTCGAACGACGTCATCATCGCGCGGCACCATTCTTCCTGCACGGCACAGTAAACGGTGAGGGCGCCTTGTGCGCCAGCCTTGTCCGGCACAGCGGACAGGCCAAAGAGGGCTACTCCGACGGTACAAGCGGTGCGTGCGGTGATCCGCGATACTGAGAACATTCGAAGTTCCTCCCAAAGCGTTGCAGCACTTGTTTTGTTATTGCTTCAATTGTGACAGTCAAGACGCCGGGCCGTCAATGCTTTACGCACCAGCCTGCAGCCGCCGCAGGATCTCTCCCTCCGCGCTTGCCGCCAGGGCCGAACGCGCAGGGGCAACGGTTCTGACCAGGTTCGCGTGCGATCGCAGGATCACACCGTCGTCGAGCACGCGCAGGCCATTCGCGCGCAACGTTTCGCCTGTGGTCGTGATGTCGACGATGAGGTCGGCGCCACCGGCGGTCGGTGTTCCCTCGGTCGCGCCCAGGCTTTCGACGATGCGGTAGCTGGCAATGTCGTGGGCTGCAAAGAAGCGCCGCGTCAGGTTCATGTACTTGGTGGCCACGCGCAGGCGACGCCCCTTGCCCCGACGCAGCGCAACGGCGATATCCTCCAAATCGCGCATCACTCGCACATCGAGCCAGCAGGCAGGCACCGCGACGACGACATCGGCCGGGCCGAAGGCAAATGTGTGAACGAACTCGACCTTGGATGCAAAGTCGTGGATGTTTTCCTCAACAAGATCCCGGCCCGTGATTCCAAGATGGGCTTCGCCGGTGCGCAGGTGGCGGACGATTTCGGCTGCGGATATAAACGCGACTTCGACACCATCGAGGCCCTCGATCTCGCCACGATAGCCACGTTCGGGCCCGGTTTTCCTCAACACCAGTCCGGCCCGGCTCAGGGTCTCGGCACACTGTTCCATTAGGCGGCCTTTGGACGGCACGGCAAAAATGAGGTTGTCGCTCACAGCCCGTTCCCCGATGCAGCCGACAGCAGCCGGTCGGTGTAGATCGCGGCCCCAACCGCTGGTACGCGGGCCGGCGCGCCGATTGCCTGCAGCAGGCCATCGTACCGCCCACCACCTGCAACAATGTGATCGCTGGCTGCTGCCGTCACCTCGAATACGAAGCCGGTGTAGTACTCGAAATCGCGTCCGAAATCGGCTGCGAACGTCATGTCGTGGGCGTCGATACCAGCCTGTGCGAACAGCTCCAGACGGTTCTTGAATGCTGAGATCGAGAGCGACAGATCCAGCCCGGGCTGGCGCTCGGCCAGCCCAGCGATGCGCTGTAAAGCCTGCGGTGGCGCTGCCTGGATGCTAAAATAGTTCTCGATAATTTCGGCGCTCGAAAGCGCCAGCGGCGGCTCGCATTCATCGGCTGCCAGTTCGAGCAGATGCGCGGTGATCTCCAGCAAAGACCGCGTGCCAAGCAGTTGAATATTCTCCTGCTCGAGATAACTCGCGATTGCCGCGGCGGTCTCGGCCGGGGCGGACGGGTCGAGCAGGTTGCGCAGATCGTTGGTGAGCGACGACGTCGTGCGGGCAGTGAGGCGGCCCAGGTACGCCATGAAGGCGCGCGGCCGCCAGTAATGATGCTTCAGCTTGTTGCGCCACCGTTGCGGCATGGCGATCGCATCGACGAGATCATGGAAAATCGCGACATCGCCGATCCGAACGCGTACGTCGCGCAAATCGCAACGGCGCACCGCTTTCAATACCAGGCCCAGCACTTCGACTTCGGCGTCAATGGAACCACCGGCATTGAACACCTCGAGGCCGACCTGGTGCAACTCACCGGCGTCCAGGTTGTCGGCGCCCTCCATGGTCGGTTGGCGGAAGACAGTGCCGCTGTAGGAATACTTTGCCGGCTCCCGCGCCTCGGGAAATCTTTGCAGATAGAGGCGGCATGCCGGCACGGTCATGTCAGTGCGCAGGCACAGTTCATGCCCCGACCGGTCCACGCAGCCGTAGGTCTGCTCGCGCATCTGTTCGCCGACGAGATCGAGCATCAGGGCCGCCGGCTGCATGTATGACGGCGCAACGACCTCGAAACCGGCGCGATCGAACACCTGAAGAATAGTGGCGGAGCGGGAGCGCTGCGCTTCAAGCCAGCGGGCGGAGTGGCGATCGAAGGGAATGGTGGTCATGGGTGGATTTCCCCCATGTCAGGCTTTGTCCACAAGCGGCATATTCTCCGCACCATCCACACCACAGGTGTCATCCCGGCATTTATTGCCGGGACCCATGGTGCCACATTCCTGGCGCCAGAACCGGTTGCCCGATGGGTCCCGGGGACAAGCCCCGAGATGACAATTCTTTTGTTTTTACGTCTGTAGCAGAACGGAATCGCCCTCAGAGGATGCGCGCTTGCGAACTCGGCTGACATCGCCCTAACCCGCGTGCCGGGCGAGGATATCGCGCACTGCGGCAATCATCTGATCCTCGCGCACCGAGACCTGGGCCGGGCGGCCTTCGCGCCATTCTTTTGAGTCTTTGATTTCAGCCGACCGCTTGGCGCCCTCGATCAGGTCCTTGATCTGGACTTCGCCTTTCTCTCGTTCTTGACTACCCTGGATGATGACGCACGGCGCGCCGCGTTTGTCGGCGTATTTCATCTGCGGCTTCATGCCGGCGGTGCCGAGGTACATCTCGGCCCGAATGTCAGCGTCGCGCAGTGCCTGCGCTAGTTTCTGGTAACGCGTCAGCTCGGCCTTATCCATGACGAGGACGACCACCGGGCCGGTGGCCGTGGTGGGTTGGGATTTGTTCAGCAGCGCAAGCGCGGCTTGCAAACGAGAGATGCCGATCGAGAAGCCGGTGGCCGGGACCTTCTGGCCGGTGAAGCGGGCCACCAGATCGTCGTAGCGCCCTCCGCCGCCGACCGAGCCGAAACGGACGGGCCGGCCGTCATCGCCTGCGACCTCGAAAGTGAGTTCCGCCTCGAACACCGGCCCCGTGTAGTAGTCGAGGCCGCGGACGACGGAATAGTCGATCCTGATGCGGTCCTCAGAATACCCAGCAGCTTTGACAAGACTATTGATTGTTCCAAGCTCGGCCAAGCCGTCCATGTATAGCTGAGTAGGCTCAAAACCTTCTCGTTTCGCAGCAGCACCCGTTTCGCCTTGCTCCACGAAGGGCTGCTGCACAAATAATAATACGGCGCGTGCAGCCGCGTCGCTCAATCCAGCGCCTTTGGTGATATCGCCACTCTCGTCCTTGCGCCCCGGTCCAAGAAGCAGCGCAACTCCCTTCGCACCGAGACGATCAAATTTGTCCAGCGCGCGCAGTACGGCTAGCCGCCGGCTCGCATCCGCCTCGGACTCTATGCCGATCGACGCCAGGATGCCATCCAACACCTTCCGACTGTTCACCTTCACCACATATTGCCCGCGCGGGATGCCGAGCGCCTCCATGGCATCGGCCATCAGCATGCACGCTTCGGCGTCGGCGGCGACGTTGTCGGTGCCGACAGTATCGGCGTCGCACTGCATGAACTGGCGGAACCGGCCCGGACCCGGCTTCTCGTTCCGCCACACCGGGCCCATGGCGTAACGCCGGTAGGGCTTCGGCAACTTGTCGAAGTTCTCGGCGACGTGACGCGCCAAGGGCGCCGTCAGGTCGTAGCGCAGGCTCATCCACTGCTCGTCATCGTCAGCGACGGAGAACACACCCGCGTTCGGCCGGTCGGTGTCGGGCAGGAATTTGCCGAGCGCGTCGGTGTATTCGAAGGCTGGTGTTTCCAGCGCGTCGTAGCCGTAACGCTCGAACACGGTGCGCAGCTTGTCGAGCATCTCACGCTGGGCCGCGATTTCGGCCCCGGCATAGTCGCGAAATCCGCGCGGCAATCGCGCTTGCGGCCGCCGGAGCGCATCTTTTTTATCGTTCTTCGACATAAGGTTATCACGGGGCTCATCGGCCACCGCAGTGGGGCCGTATCGCGCGCGTTATAACGAACGATCGGCCGAGGGGAAAGGCGCTATCGGTGCCGCGGCCGGGCTACCGCCTGACGCAACCCTGCAGGCACACTTGTAACTGCGCGTCGCAACTTGGGCTGCCCTTGGTGGCAATACGGCACTGGTTGTGAGCGGCACGACAGTTGGCTGCACAAGCATTGCCCTGGGCGCATGCAACTGTGGACAGGCCAGCGGCCAATACGGCACCTAGACCCGCGACAAGGGCGGCCGTCGCAATCACAAAACGCATGCGGTGTTGCATGGCGCTCTCCTGGTATTCAACCACCGCAGCCTGTCAGGTCACGTTCTGGCGGCGCAACGGTGCGGCATCCAATTGCTGCGGTGGAAATAATGTTCTGGCGATGAACCTAACCTGAACTCATGAGCCGCCGTTCCGTTCATCGGACGCATCTGCTCCGCGACCGACACAATGCTTGCCGAGCGGTGAAGGCATTAATAGGCATAAGCCTCAAAGACCGGGTCGGTCATGCCCTTCCATTCATTGTTGAAGCGTTCGAGCATGGTGTCCGCGGTTGTACGACCTGAAGCCGCGACCTCCGCGATGCAATCGAGATGCATGGTTTCATCGCGGCCCGCTGCATCCATCCGGCGACGCCTGTTTAGGCCATGCCGAGAAATGTCGAGGGCTTCGCGGGCGATGTCGAGCACTTTCATGCGGCGGAAACGGGCATCGAGCGCCAACCTCGGCACCTCGTCACGCAAACCCTGGCGCTCGTCCGGCGCCCATGATCTGACAAGATCCCAAGCTGCATCCTGGGCCTGGGAATCGTAGAGCAGCCCAGCCCAGAATGCCGGCAGCGCTGTGATCTGGGCCTCGCCGCCGCTGTCGGCACCACGCATTTCGAGAAAACGTTTCATGCGGACTTCCGGGAACAGCGTGGTCAAATGGTCGGACCAGTCATCGATTGTCGGCCGTTCGCCCGGCAACTGGGCCAGACGACCCGCCATGAACTCGCGAAACGAGGCGCCAGCCACGTCGATGTACCGGCCGTCGCGGTACACGAAGTACATCGGCACACCGAGCGCGTACTCGACGTAGCGGTCATAGCTCATGCCGGACTCGAACACGAACGGCAGCAAGCCAGTGCGGTTGCGGTCAGTGTCGCGCCACACTTCCGAGCGCATCGACTTAAAGCCGTTGGGCTGTCCTTCCTTGAATGGTGAAGACGCAAACAGCGCCGTTGCGATCGGCTGCAGGGCAAGTGAAACGCGGAATTTCTTCACCATGTCGGCTTCGTCTTTGAAGTCCAGGTTCACCTGGATCGTCGAGGTCCGGTACATCATCTCGAGGCCGCCCTTGCCGACGGTCGGCATGTAGCGGGTCATGACGCCGTAACGCTGCTTGGGCATCCGGGGAGTGTCGGCAAGCTTCCAGTTGGGCGAAAACCCGATGCCCAGAAACCCCAGACCCAATGTGGCGCCCACGGCTTTGACCTCTTCCAGATGCTTATGCGTCTCAGCCGCGACCTCGTGCAGGGTGGACAGTGGCGCGCCCGACAGTTCGAACTGCCCGCCGGGCTCCAGCGAAATTGCCTCGCTGCCGGCACCGGTGGGCCGCTTCAAAGCAATAATATTGCGGCCTTCCATGATCGGTTCCCAGCCGAACCGCTCGATCAAGCCCTCTATCAACGCGCGAATTCCTGCCCTGCCTTCGTAGGGCACTGGCGACAGGTCCTTGACGCGGAAAACAAACTTTTCGTGTTCGGTGCCGATCAACCATTTGTCCGCCGCCTTCTCGCCCGCCGCAATCCAGCCGATGAGCTCGTCGCGCTTGGTTATCGTCGGGCTCGGAGCCCCGTCCTGGCGGGTCGACATCGTGTCCTCGCGCACTTGGTTCGCTTGTCCGGATATTTCGAAGCGCTTGAATTGAGTGTTATGGCGACGGGGCCCGGAACGCACAAGGGTTAGATAGGGGCTTTCCTGGGCGAACGCCACGTGGTCGTTGCCTGTCACCCGTAGGCGATCGCTGATTGAGCTGATCCACGATAGACAGGAGGACAGCCAGCGCCAGCGATACTGAGAGCGATAGCCTCAGCAACTCGTATGCCGTCGATGGCGGCCGAAAGGATGCCGCCGGCGTATCCAGCGCCTTCTCCGGCAGGATACAGCCCGGCGGTGTTGAGTGACTGCCAGCTGCTGTCGCGCCCGATGCGGATCGGAGCCGAAGTACGAGTTTCCACCCCGGTCAACACAGCGTCGGCCATCGCGAAACCTTTGATTTGGCGATCGAAGGCTGGGAGGGCTTCGCGGATCGCGTCGATTGCGTAGCCGGGCAGGCACGACGACAGATCGGACGGCGTTACACCCGGCTTGTAGGACGGCAAGACGCTGCCGAACGCCGCAGACGGGCGGCCAGCTAGGAAGTCGCCTACTCGCTGCGCGGGCGCCGCGAACGCTCCGCCGCCCGCCGCGAAAGCCGCAGATTCCCACCGCCGTTGAAACGCGATCCCGGCCAGTACACCGCCGGGAAAATCGGCCGGCGTCACGCCGACAACGATGCCGGCATTGGCATTGCGCTCGTTACGTGAGTATTGGCTCATGCCGTTGGTGACAACACAACCGGCTTCCGAGGTCGCAGCAACTACGGTACCGCCAGGGCACATGCAGAAGGAATAGACGCTGCGGCCGTTGCTGCAATGGTGCACGAGCTTGTAGTCGGCGGCCCCGAGAATGGGATTGCCCGCAAAGTCGCCAAACCGGCAGCGATCAATCAGCGACTGCGGGTGCTCGATCCGGAAGCCGACCGAAAATGGCTTGGCCGCCAGGGCCACGCCGCGTCGCTCCAGCATCTGGAAGGTGTCGCGGGCGCTGTGACCGACTGCAAGTGCGACGTGGCTGGCTGCGATCGTTTCGCCACCAGCCAGCGTCACGCCCTCAACCTTTCCTCGCTCTTCCGGACCGTGGCTGAGCACGATGTCCGTCACCCTGGACTGGAACCGATACTCTCCGCCCAATGCCTCGATCTTCGCGCGCAGTCGCTCCAGCATGGGTACCAGTCGGAACGTGCCGATATGCGGCTTGGCAGAGAAAAGAATATTCGGCGGCGCACCGGCCAAGACGAACTCGGTCAGCACCTTGCGGCCTTGATGGCGCGGGTCCTTGATTTGGCTGTAGAGTTTGCCGTCCGAGAAGGTGCCGGCGCCGCCTTCGCCGAACTGCACATTCGACTCGGGCGTCAGTAAGCCCCGTCGCCACAGTGCCCAAGTATCGGCGGTGCGGTGACGGACCTGGCGCCCCCGTTCAAGGATGATCGGGCGCAAGCCCAACTCGGCCAGTATCAGTGCGGCAAACAATCCGCAGGGGCCGGCCCCGATGACGACCGGCCGCTGCCCGCTGCTCGATCCAGCACCTGTTACTGGCACATAACCTGTATCCGGCGCCGGGCCAATATTATGATCACCGACGAAGCGGATCAGCAGCGCTTGTTCATCGGACAGCTCGACATCAAGCGTGTAAATGAGCTGGATCGCGGAACGCTTGCGCGCGTCGTAGCCGCGGCGAAAAACCGTGAAGCCGGCGAGCTGCGACCCCTCGATCCCAAGCCGTCGCAGCAATGCCGCACGCAGTTGCTCTTCCGTGTGGTCGAGCGGCAACTTCAGTTCGGTCACGCGCAGCATTGTGGCGATCCACCCTACACCGTCGGGCCGCCTTCGAGATGAAAGCGCCGCTTGATCTTCGCGAACAGAAGATCGCGTACCTGCCTGTAGGCTGCCAAAACCTGATCGCGATTGCCTGATCCCACCATCAACGAGGCATCGAACGTCGGCCAATACTCGACGTCGACCGCCATCGTGCGGGTCAATTCGAGCGCCTGATGGTGGGCTTCCGGGGACAGGCTGACGATGAGATCGAAAGAGGTATCGTTCAGATCGGACAGCGTTTGCGGTTTGTGCGCGGAGACGTCGATGCCGATTTCGTCCATTACCGCCAATACGAAAGGGTCGGGTTCACCTGCGCGGACGCCGGCCGATGCGGCATAGACCCTGGCTCCCGCGAGGTGTTTCATGATTGCGCTGGCCATCGGTGATCGAACGGAGTTCATGGTGCACGCGAACAGCACCGCGCCTGGCAGGTCTTTGGCCAGCTCATGCGGCCGTTCGATCTCGCCCGCCACCACGTCATCCTCGCCAGTGGAGTGCGCAGATCAGCGTGAACAACCGGCGTGCTGTATCGTGATCGATGGTGATTTTGCCCTCAAGGCGCTGTGTCAACAGGCGACTGCCCTCGTCGTGCAAGCCGCGCCGCCCCATATCGATCGATTGAATTCGCGAGGGCGGCGCGGAACGGATTGCCTGATAATAGGTGTCACACACCAGGAAGTAGTCCTTCATGATCCGACGCAGCGGCGTCAACGACAACATGTGCGTGACAAGCGCCGGCTGGTTCTCGTTGCCGACGCTGAAAACGAGCCGGTCGCCGGCGATCGCAAGTGTCAGTCGATATGGGCCGTCGTCACGCCCGGCGAGCGCAAAGCTGTTGCCGTCGAGAATATCGAAAATCGCGACTTCGCGCTCATGATCGATGTTGGGGTTGGCGCGGCTGATCGAGCCCTGATCGAGTTCGATCGCGATCAGTCGTGAGCGTGTTTCGGGTGGCGACGTGGGCTCGTCCGTCATCCTCGTCTCGTTCAGCCTGGGCGGTGCGTTGGCCCGCTCGTAGCACATTTTGTTGGCTTGGGTCTTACGGTGGAAGCGCCTATTGTGGGCGGCCTCGATCATCGACGTTATCTATGAGTCGTCCAATGCTTGAATACAACAACATCGTGGTGCTGACCGGAGCTGGGCTCTCGGCCGAGTCCGGGCTCGCGACCTTCCGCGAAAAGGGCGGGATCTGGTCGAAGGTTCGGGTCGAGGATGTGGCAACGCCGGAAGCGTTCGAGCGCGACCCTAGTCGCGTGCAGGCATTCTATGACACACGCCGCCGCGACCACAAAGCTGCACGGCCGAACGCAGCCCACCAGGCGCTGGCGCGGCTCGAGGTCGAGCACAACGGCAATGTCCTGGTCGTCACTCAGAACATCGACGCCTTGCACGAAGCCGCCGGGCAGCGGCGTCTCATCCACATGCACGGCGAGCTGCTGAAGGTCTGGTGCCTCGCCTGCAACGCGCGATCGGTCTGGGACGACGATGTCACGGCGACAACGGCCTGCCCTGTTTGCCGCGTCACCGGTCGGCTTCGACCGGATGTCGTCTGGTTCGGCGAGATGCCCTACCACATGGAGGCCATCGAGCTGGCGCTCGCGGCGGCCGAGCTGTTCGTCTCGATCGGCACCAGCGGCAGCGTCTATCCGGCCGCCGGGTTCGTCAGCCGCGCCCGCCGTGCGCGCGCTCATACGGTCGAACTCAACCTCGAGCCTTCAGAGGGCGTCAGCCTGTTCCATGAAGCAATGCATGGTCCGGCGACGCGCATCGTTCCTACCTTCGTCGAGCGGCTGCTCGGACATCCGGAGCGGCGATGAACCTGACGCTCGTCCTCGCGTTCCACAAAGTTGCCACCGCCGGCAGCTTTACTCACGCCGCGCGCATGTCAGGGGTCAGTCAGCCGACGCTCTCCGCTCAGGTACGCGCATTGGAACGCTCGATCGGCAAACGGCTGTTCGAGCGCGGCGGGCGTCGGATTCGACTGACCGGGCCCGGTGAAGAGTTGTTCGTGGCAACGTCACGACTAGCCGACGCGGCAGCCAGCGTCGAAACCGCGCTGGCGGGTGCCGGCAACAGTCGCGGCGCGCTGCGCGTGAGTGCCGACAGCGCGGTCCATGTGATCCCGATCCTGGCCAGCTTGAAGCGAGCAATGGGGGATTTCAGTTTCTCGATCCGCATCGACAACTCGGCGGAGGTCACGGCCCATGTACTGGCGGATGAAACCGATGTCGGCGTCATGGCGCGCGCGACCACCGATCCGCGGCTTTTTGCCATGAAGATCAGGCACGACCGCCTGGTGTTGCAGGTTGGGCGGCGCGACGCCTGGGCTCCCCGCAAGCGCATCAAGCTTATGGAACTCAGCCATCGCGATCTCGTGGTGCGGGAAAAAGGTTCGATCACCCGCGAGGTGATCGAACAGCGCCTGCAGACGGCCGGCATCCAGCTTGGTCAGGTGTTCGATGTCGCAACGCGGGAAGCGGTTCGTGAGGCGGTCGCGGCCGGCTTTGGTGTAGGCGTCATCTTTGCCAGCGAGGCTGGTAACGATCCGCGGCTCGCGACACTGGCCATCCAGGGCGCGGACATGAGCGTCGCCGAATATGCGATCTGCCGGGCCGAGCGTCGCCGTGTGCCACTGATCAATCAGTTTTTCGATGCCGCTCAGCGTCTAGCTTCGCAACATCGGTGGCTGGGGTAGAAAGATCACGATGCACGCGGTGCGCAGATGGCAGCTGTCACGTCGTGGCGTCTTTCGCCAATGCAGCAGCGCTGTTATGGTTCGAAGAACAATTCATTGCGGGTCGGTAGGCGAGCCTGTCACCCACGACCACAAAGGAGAACGCCATGGCGCCGCTCGATATGAAACCGAACGAGCTCGAGCCCTATTGGATGCCGTTTACGCCCAACCGCGCATTCAAAAAGAAACCGCGGATGTTCTCCGGCGCGAAGGACATGTATTTTCTGACATCGGACGGGCGCAAGGTGCTCGATTCATCCTCCGGCCTGTTTTGCGTCAACGCCGGGCATTGCCGCGAGCCGATCGTCGAAGCCATCCAGGCCTCCGCCGCCAAGCTCGATTTCGCGCCACCCTTCCAGTATGGCCATCCGCAGGTGTTCGAACTCTCCTCGCGGCTGGCCATGATGGCGCCGGGGGATCTCGATTACGCGCTGTTCGCGACATCGGGCTCCGAAGCCGTCGACACCGCGCTGAAAGTCGCGCTCGCCTACCACAAGGCACGCGGCGAAGGCGGGCGCACCAGGCTGATAGGCCGCGAGCGAGGCTATCACGGCGTGAATTTTGGCGGTCTTTCGGTCGGCGGCATGGTCAACAACCGCAAGGCCTTCGGCAACATGCTGACAGGTGTGGATCATCTGCCGGCCACCTATGACCGTTCGAAACAGGCGTTCTCGGTGGGCGAGCCGGAATGGGGCTCGCATCTGGCTGACGAACTGCTGCGGCTCATTGCGCTGCACGATGCCTCGACCATTGCCGCCGTGATCGTCGAGCCGATTGCGGGCTCAACGGGGTGCCTCGCGCCGCCCAAGGGCTACCTGGAGCGGCTGCGCAAGATCACCGCCGACCATGGCATCCTGCTGATTTTTGACGAGGTCATCACCGGCTTTGGCCGCATCGGGCACGCCTTCGTTGCCGAGCGTTACGGCATCGTGCCTGACATGATCACGTTCGCCAAGGGCATCACCAACGGCGCCGTGCCGATGTCGGGTGTGATGGTGCGCAAGGGCATCTACGAGACGCACATGAGCGGCCCGGACTATCTGGTCGAGCTGTTCCACGGATACACCTATTCTGGTCATCCGCTGGCAACCGCCGCGGGCATCGCAACGCTTAATCTCTATCGGGACGAAGGGCTGTTCGAGAGGGCGCGCACGCACGAAAAGCTGTTCGCCGAGCTGATGATGAGTTTGAAGCCTGAGCCCAACGTCGTGGACATCAGGTCTATCGGCCTGTTGTGCGGCATCGACCTCGATGCAGCGAACGGCAAGCCGGGGGTGCGGGGCTACGAGGCAATCGAGCGCATGTATCACGAGCACGATCTCTATTGCCGAGTGACCGGGGACACCTTGATCGTTGCGCCGCCGCTGATCGCCACGGAAAGCGATCTGACCCAGGTTCGCGACAAAATCGTCACTGTGCTGCGCGCCGTCGCGTAAGCGCCGGGAAACGGGTTACGCAGATGCGAGCGGGAGCCATCGCTCCCGTGCTCGTGCTGTTGTAGCCGCCGGCTGACGTCACGGAAAACTGTTCATTGTGGTTTTACGGCTGTTGCTTGCCCAGGCCCGATCCCCTGAACCTTGAGCGCATGATTCGATCCCTTCGGATTCGAGGGGGTTCAACCGGCGCGAAAAGAGATTGCTCGGCGATGGCGACCACAACTTCCAAGCTCCAATCCAGCGGCCGCAGCCGCGATCCCTTGCGGGACGCTGTTGTGCTGGCGGCCATGACGGTCGTCGCGCTCGCGCTCGGTATCGGACTGAACCTTCAGCTCGGCATGGTATTTGGGCTTGCGGTACTCGCGGCATTGTCGGCTTACGCCGCGCTTGTTACAGCGCATTTGCTGATCCGGCGCCATGAGAACGTCGATACCCTGCGACGCGAAGTGGCCAGGCTGGAAGGGCAATTGGCTCGCAAGCCGGCGCAGACCGTTTCTTCGGCCGGCGCGACGCAAGAGCCGCAGCAGCATGCTTCAACCGATTTGATCGACGATGCGCTCAAGGCAATTCGGCCTGCCGGGCCGATTGCGCCTGTCAACAACGCATCGCTCGACGACTATTGGAAGTTTCGCCCTGCTGTCCCCGTTCAGCCAGCGACTGAGCCATTGCCGCAGACGTCGGAGCCGGCAACGGAGAGGCGAGGCCTCATGCAGGAAGCCACTCCTGACTGGAGCGGGATAGAGAGCGCTGCTTGGGCTTCAATGCCGGCTTCAACGGGGCGGGAGGTGTCGCCGGCGGCGGCTGCCGCGAACGCTCCGCCGCAAGTGCCGACGTCACCGAGGGAAGCCGATCTGGAAAAGATCAACATTCTTATCAGAAAGCTTGCAGCAGATATCAACGCCGGGCAGGGCAACATCGACAAGCTCCCAACTGACGGGCAGGCCGATGTCGCCCAGCGAACGGGGCTTGCTGCGGTGGACGCGGTTGCCATAAAGCAAGCCCTCGTTTCGGAGGCGCCGCTGCGTCCGGCATCCGGCGTCGATGCCTCGATTGACGCGCTGCAGTCGGTGGCAGATGTGATGCGCGCCGCGGGTCAAGCATCAACGGCGGTACGCGGAAGTGCCGCCGTTTCAATCGCCGGCGGTGCAGTGGGCAACGGCAACGGGTACCTTCCACCTCCAATACCGGAAAAGCGGGCGGATCCGCGTCTGTCTGCGCTCGCCGAAGCGCTTCGGCAGGATCGTTTCGAGGTGATGCTCGAGCCGATCCTTGCGCTGGGGGACCTTCGTGCGCGGCATTTCGAGGTCTCGGTGCGGCTCAAATCGGATGCGGGTGCGCCCACGGGCGAGTTGGGCACAAATAACGTTGCGCGCGGCTCAGGCCTGCTTCCACTGCTCGATGCCATGAAAGTCGAGCGCTCGGCGCGTATCGCTTGGCGCATGGAGGACCGCGGAAAACAGGGTTCGCTGTTCTCCGAGATGAGCGGTGAGTCATTGGTCAGCGATCGCTTCCTTGATCGCTTCGCGGATACCTATCGCCAGCGTGGAACGCTATCCGGTCGGCTGGTGTTGTCCTTCCTGCAAGCCGACCTGCGCACGTTTTCGGACCTGCAGTGGGCGACGCTCGGCGACATGCAGGAGCTCGGGTTCCGCTTCTGCCTGGAGCAAATTACCGATCTCGATCTCGACTTCCAGACACTGGCGGCAAGTGGCTTCGCGTTCGTCAAGCTCGATGCTCCGGTTTTCCTACGAGGGCTGGCGATCGCGAACGGGGCGGCAGAAAGCGCGGTGATCCCGCCCGCGGACATTTGCCGGCATTTCGAGCACCTGGGGCTCGCCATTATCGTCGGTCACATCACCGATGAGCGGCAATCGGCCGAACTCAAGGCCTGCGGCGTGGCTTTGGGGCAGGGCGCGCTGTTCGGTGGTCCGCGGCCGGTCAAAGCCGATGTGCTGCAGTACCCACAGACCGCAGTGGCGTAGACTATCCGAATTGCCTGGCGGGGTGCCGCGCCATAAATCCAGTCGTCAGCATATGGCTCCAATCGGCGCTGCCGTTGTCAGCCGCACGGCGTGCCATCACGGCTTCGAGCGCCGCAACATTGCCGTGGATGTCGGCCAGGATCGCAAGGCGCATGTGCAGACAGCCTCAATAGGCTCCGGCAACCGCACCTACGCCGTCCTTCTGGTAGAGGTCGCGGCGGAAGTTGACAACACCATCCTCGGTTGCCCAGGCGGTGATGTAGACGAAATAGAGCGGCACGGGGCGCTTGAGGGCGACGTTCTGGCGCTCGCCCGTCTTCTTCATATTCTCGATGCGCTCCGTGCTCCATCCGCCGTTGTCGGCGAGTAGCCAGGCGGCCAGATGCTCGATGCCCTGCACGCGCACGCAACCCGACGACGCGGCGCGGAAATTGCGCCCGAACATTGTCTCGGACGGAGTGTCGTGCATATAGACGGAGTAGTTGTTGTGAAAGTTGATCTTCAGGAAGCCGAGCGGGTTGTCTTTGCCGGGCTGCTGCTTGAACATCAGGTTCCGGGCAGCCCCACCCGACCAATTGATCTTCGAACTCTCGAGTTTCTTGCCATTGCCGTCGTAGGCGTCGATGCCGAACTTTGCCAGCACGTCCTGATTGCGCCGCTGCATGTCTTGACCGCGCGGAATCAGGTCCTTGTCGATCACGGTGGGTGGCAGCGTCCACACCGGATTGAAATTCATTTCGTGGATTGCCGAGCGCAACAACGGCGTCGGGCGATCGATCTTGCCGACAACGCCCGAGTGTCGCGAGACGACACGATCGTTTTCAACCGCCTCGATCTGTGCGGACGGGATATTGACGACGACGTATTTCTTGCCGGTCTGTCGGGCAAACTCCTGCAGCCGCGCAAGGTTCGCGCGCAACTGGCGCAGGCGGGCGGCGGCCGGCACATTGAGCGCGGCGACGGTGCGCTTGTCGACGATACCGGTCGGCGTCAGGCCGTTCGATGCCTGGAAGCGCTTGACGGCCTTCTCGATGTAGAAATCGTAACTGTCGGCGAAACCGGATTGCTCGCGCAGATCGCCGGAAGTCAGTAAGCGCTGGCGCAGGATGCCGACCGCCGGATTGCTCAGCCCTGGCGACATTACCACGTCCGGCACAAGCTGCCAGCCGCCGCGCTCAGCAATATCGGCATAGCGCTTAATCGCGACTTTCATCGGCTCGATGTTAGCCGACGACAGCGTCGGAAAACCTTTGGGCGGGTTCGCCTCCCACTCCTTTATGAAGGAGCGGTCGTAGTCGGCACTGCTCGAGCTGTCAGATCTCTGGCTCGGAAATCGCATCCAGCTGTTGCCGTCCTGGGCGACGGCGCCGCCGAAAAGCGGCAACAAATTGATTGCCAGAACCGCGCTGGCGCCGATCAGCGTCATTTTCAGGGCAATGCTCACCTTGGCTGCTCCCGCGCCTCGACCGTCGCTCAACCCAACATCAGCAATCAACTAAGCGCGCGAGGTTAACGAAAAACTAACCCGTGCACCATATCCCAACGCAACCTTTGCGCATTACAGCCATCTGCTTCGTCCGAGCGTCCCATCAGCCGCTGAACCGTGCGTTATTCGCCTGGGCGGCAAAAGAGCGAAACGTCGGAACCGTCAACTGAGCGGCGGAGTGATGCCATGCTGCCACAAGGGCATTGAACGCAAAAAAAAGGCGCCGAATCACTCCGGAGCCTTCAAGGATCGCGATCTCTTTGGGCTGTCAGAGTCGGTAGCGGATCTGATCGGTCCAATACCGTTCCAGACGTACCAGGGCACGGTTCAGCATCTTGAATTCGTCGCCGGAAATCTGGGCGACGGTTTCTACCGAGCTCAGTTGCCGCTGATACAGCTTCTGCACTACGGCACATGCATCCAATCCCTTTTGCGTCAGGCTGACGCGCACCGAGCGGCGATCGGTGTCGGAGCGCTGGTAATGGATGTAGCCCATATCGACGAGCTTCTTGAGATTATAGGAGACGTTTGATCCCAGGTAATAACCACGCGTCTTCAGTTCACCCGCGGTCAGCTCGCTATCGCCGATGTTGTAGAGCAGCAAGGCCTGAACGCTGTTGAGCTCCGCCCCGCCGACGCGGTCGAATTCGTCCTTGATCACATCGAGAAGTAGGCGGTGCAACCGCTCGATCAGGCGCAATGCCTGCAAATACTCGGCGCGAAATGCTTCATCTGCCACCGGCGCGCGATGACGCGCCAACTCCAACGCCATTACCATGGTCCCTGCCTCTGGCCTGTTCCTGTGAATTAGCCCCGAATTTGTTCGGGGTTCCCGGCTTCGGGTTAAGGTCCAGGTTAGAGGGATGAAGTAAAAGTTACGCTAATACACATAGTAAAAGAGTAGTTCCGGCAGTTGTTTGGAACGCGTCGTTAATAAGGCCAACTATGCACTTGGTGCATGTTTTCTAAATTCGGCATCAAACCCTTGCCGCCTGCATTTCCTGCCGCGTCGGTAATAGGAGTTCCATGCCGGGCCGAGCGGCAAAAATCCGATCGACCATTGCAGTCGTGACCTGGTGGACATCCGCCGGCTGCCATCGGGGCCTACGGTCCTTGTCGACGAGCTGCGCGCGGACTCCCTCATGAAAGTCGGCGGCAGAGAGCAGATGGCAGGCGAGACGGTAGTCCACCGCCAGCGTCTGTCGCAGGTCCAGCGCAGCCGCATCGCGGATGTGCCGCAGTGTGACGTGCAACGCCTGGGGCGATGCTCGTGCCAGATCGGCAAGCACAGCGACCACCCATTCGCGGCTTTCAACGCTCGTTTCGGCATGGCTGGCGGCTTCGAGCCGTGCGACAATGTCCGACATCGTTCGACCCGAGAAATACCTGGCAATCAGATGGCGCTCGCGCTCGATAGGCGCCGCGCCCGGCTCCTGGTGCAAACCGTCCAGCACCGGGTCGACCGGATCGGCCCGGCCGAGTGCGGCCACCACGTCATCGAACCGGTCGGACGGTATGCAATGCGTGACTAAGCCGAGCCGAAATGCGTCGGCGCGGCCTATGCGCCGCCCGGTCAGACCCAGATAAACGCCGATCTCATCGGGAAGCCGTGCGAGCGTGAATGCGACGCCGTCGTCCGGGAAAAAGCCGATCGTCGTTTCCGGCATGGCGAAGGCATACCGCTCGCCCGCGACGCGGTGTGTGTTGACGAGCGTAATGCCGGCGCCTGCACCCACTACGATGCCATTGGCAAGTGAGACGACGGGCTTCGAAAAACACTCCAGCAGCCATATCAGTTGATATTCGGCAGAGAGCGCATCGCAGGCGCTCGCAGGCCGGTCGCGGCCCAGCCGAGCGATCTCACGCACATCGCCACCGGCACAAAACGCTCGATCCGACGCAGACCGGATGACGACAGCGTAATTGTCGATATCGCGGGCAATATCCGAAATAGCCCGCGCGATTGCGGCAGTCATGCCGACCGACAAGGCATTGAGTGCTTGTGGCCGATCGAGCGTCAAGATCGTCACGGCATCGCGGCGCACTGCCGTGAGATGTGAAACGCTCGAGGTTTCACCCGCCGGTACATGCTTGATTATCGGCAGGTTGATCAAGACCGGAAACCTCTGTCAACAGGTTGTTCGCAGACCGCGCACAGCGCAGGATCTGCCGCTTGTAGGCCGCATTTCGGACCTATACACCAAGGCCGGTTTCGGTAAACATCCGTGCGTATGATTCGTCGTGGCTGCACAATTTCGTGCTCTGGTGTCAAGCGACTTGAGCATTCGTCCACAGGAACGAATATTCATGGGTAGTCCGTTGTTCTGGAGGCTGATCAAGGCTGTATTGCGCTCGGCACGCACGTCGGCCCCTGTCGTCGCCACGGTGCTTATCCTGGGTAACGCACCGGGGGCGGCCGAGCAGAACCAGCAGTTGCAACGCTCGTTCGCTCAACCGGCACTGCTCGCGAAATTGCCGGCGCCGGCCGGGTCGGCATTGCCGAATGCCGCGAAAGCGCCAGACGGATCGGTCATTATTGCACAAAAGCACGCGCCGGCCGCGGCGGCCCGGGAAACCGTGGTGCCGAAGACTCCACTGCCGGTGGTTGAGCCCGCGCCACCGGCAGCGTCGCAAGACGAGCCGAACGATGCCGCCAAGGCCACTGCGGCATGGCCAAAGACATTGCCCGAAGCGAAGGCGGAAACGGCAGGCAAGGACAAGCCGGACGTCTACACGCCGGACGAAATCACGATCGCGAAAGCGCGCTGCGAAGTGCTTCTCAGAGGCCTGGACGTGGTCGTGACGTCAGAGGAGCCGATCAAGGCTGGCAACTGCGGCACACCGGCTCCCGTGAAGCTGATCAGTGTCGGGCGCAATCCACAGGTGGCGTTGACGCCGCCAGCGACAATGACTTGCGATATGGTCGCGGCGCTTCATGCATGGGTCGGCCAGGATCTGCAGCCGTTGGCGAAGAAACATCTGGGGACCAACGTCATAGGCATCCAGACCATGAGTTCCTATTCGTGCCGTAATGCATATGGGCGCAAAAAGACCAATCTCAGCGAGCATGGTCGGGCCAATGCGCTCGACATCGGTGCATTCGTGACGGCCGCGGCAAAGGAAGCCGATGTACTCGCAGACTGGGGCCTTACGGCGCGAGAGATCAAGGCACAGATCGCGGCCGCCCA